>DRPG01000699.1 GCA_011376105.1 Deltaproteobacteria bacterium | reverse complement strand
TCTCGACACGGGGGAGGCGATCCCGACTCTGTTTCCTCTGTTCGCCGGCGCCGACTGGCAGGAGCGAGAGCAATATGATCTGGTCGGCGTACACTTCGTCGGCCACCCGGATCTGCGTCGGCTGATGCTGCCGGAGGACTGGGAAGGGCACCCGCTCCGCAAAGACTACGCCATCGACACGCCACACCCACCATGGAGGTGAGGTGAGCTCTCCACTGCACGAACAGATGCCGTGGCATCGCCGGGCCCCGGGCACCGAGCGAGGCTCCCGTCGCCCCGATCCCCACCTCGATCTCGGCAAGTACGATCCCGAGGCGGATCTGATGGCGCTCAACATGGGCCCACAGCATCCGTCCACCCACGGGGTGTTCCGCGTGAAGATGTTCCTCGACGGCGAGGTCATCATCAAGGCGGTGCCGTACCCAGGCTACCTGCACCGCGGCGTCGAGAAGCTGTGCGAGAAGCTCACCTACATCCAGCTCACTCCGATCGTCGACAAGCACGATTACGTCGCGCCGATGACCAACGAGCAGGCGATCAACGTCGCCATCGAGGAGCTCGTCGGGGTGGAGGTGCCGAGGCGGGCGCGCTGGCTGCGCACCATCCTGGCCGAGATGCAGCGGATCGCATCCCACCTGCTCTGGCTGGGCACGTTCACCCTCGACATCGGCGGCACCATCGGCGGTGGCGCCAGCGTCATGATGTACACCTTCCGCGAGCGCGAGCTGATCCTCGACTGCTTCGAGGCGCTGACGGGGGGGCGGTTTCACTACAACACCCACACCGTCGGGGGCAACCGCCACGACGTGCCCAGCGGGTGGGACGCGATGGTCAAGCGCGCCATGCGCACCATCGGAGCGCGGCTGTCGGAGTACGAGGCCGAGTGCTCCGACAACGAGATCTTCCTGATGCGGACCCGCAACGTCGGCATCATCGATCAGTACCTCGCCATGGAGCTGGGCCTGACCGGCCCGAACCTGCGGGCGTCGGGCGTCGATCACGATCTGCGCCGCGATGAGCCGTTCCACGCCTACGACGAGATCGACGTCGGGGTGGCGGTGGCGCGCAGCGGCGACTGCTACGCGCGCTACCAGGTGCGGATGGCTGAGATCAAGGAGAGCGTGCGGCTCGTCAACCTGTTGATCGACGGGATCCCCACGGGGCCCATCGCGGCCCTGCGCGGAGCGAAGTCCCCGATCGCGATCAAGGCGAAGAGCGGCCAGGTCTACTCTGCGATCGAGACCCCCCGGGGGGAGCTCGGCACCTACATCATCGGGGGCGGGGATCAGAAGGGGGCTGCAGCCTACCGGCTCAAGATCCGGCCCCCGAGCCTGCACGCCGTCGCGGCGCTGCCGTACGCGCTGGTCGGCCACACGATCAGCGACGTGGTGACGATCCTCGGATCCCTCGATCCGATCATGGGTGAGGTCGATCGATGAGCCAGCTCGAGGCGTTGGTCGAAGATCCTTGGCTCCACGGGCTCGTGATCGGGTTCCTCGTGCTGAACCTGCTCATGGCTGTGGGGGGGTTCGCGAGCTGGTGGGAGCGGCGCTTCGCGGCTCGGATACAGAACCGGATCGGGCCCAACATCGTGGGGCCGCTGGGGGTGCTTCAGCCCATCGCGGATCTGATCAAGATGGCGCAGAAGGAGGACATCGTCCCCCGTGACGCCGATCGGGTGCTGTTCAACCTCGCGCCCGCGCTGCCGACGTTCCTCGCCTTGGGTGGAGCGGCGGTGATCCCGTTCGCAGGCTCCTGGGGCGAAGACGGGCGCTGGCAGAACCAGCTGGTGGTCGCCGACCTCGACATCGGGATCCTGTGGGTGATGGCCCTGGCGGGGCTGATGGTGTTCCCGGTGTGGATGGCGGGCTGGGCGTCCAACAACAAGTATACGCTGCTTGCGGGCATGCGCGCCGTCGCCCAGGGGATCTCCTATGAGATCCCGCTGCTGCTGTCTGCCCTGGTGGCGGTCGTCGCCACCGGAGAGCTGTCGATCTCGGGGATCGTCTCCTGGCAGGCTGAGCACGGCTGGCTCATCTGGCGGCTCCCGGTCCTTGGCTTCGTCGCGTTCCTGCTGTTCTTCCTGATGTCCCTGGCCGAGGCCAACCGGATCCCCTTCGACATCCCCGAAGCCGAGAGCGAGCTCGTGGCCGGGGTGATGGTGGAGTACACCGGGCTGAAGTTCGGGCTGTTCCTGTTCGCAGAGTATGTGCACACCTTCGTCGCGGCCCTGCTCGCGGTGGCGCTGTTCCTCGGTGGTGCCCACGGGCCGTTCGCCGAGCGCGTCGGGCCGCTGTGGCTGCTGCTGAAAGCGGGGCTGCTCTTTGTCTCGATCTACTGGATCCGGTGGTCTTGGTATCGCTTTCGGGCGGACCAGCTCATGGTGCTGTGCTGGCACTACCTGATCCCGATCACGGTGTTGCTCGTCATGGGCACCGCCACGATGGTCTCGCTGGGGTGGCTGTGAGGATCCCCTACGTCACGGGCTCGGGGCGGGCGCTGTGGGTGACCTTCCGGAACTTCTTCCGGCGGCGGGTCACCGAGGGCATCCGTCCCCAGGAGTCCCGGGAGAAACGGTACAAGGCCAGCTTTGCCCTGGTCCACAACGACAAGGGGGAGGAGGCCTGCATCGGCTGTGATCTGTGCGCCAAGATCTGCCCCTCCGCTGTGATCACGGTCACCTCCGCTGGCAAGCGGGTCTCGCCGGTCGATGGGAAGAAGCGTGGCTACTGCGAGGACTTCACCCTCGATCTGCAGGCCTGCATCTACTGTGAGCTGTGCGTGCAGGTCTGTCCCACCGACGCCATCGTGATGCTGCGGGTCCAGGAAGAGCCTGGCTACAGCCGCGAGGATCTCGTCCTCACGATGGATAAACTGTATGCAAACGGCAGAGAGAAGCCCCTGTACTGGGGCAAGGGCTCGCTGCTGATGGAGATGCAGGATCCCAAGCGGAGCAGGCTGTCTCCGCCGGAGCCCGCCGAGGGGGCGTCGTGATCGGGACCCTCTTCCTGCTGGCGCTGCTCTCGCTGGTGCTGCTCTGCAGCGTGCAGGTCGCACGATGCCCCGATCTGGTGCACTCCGTGCTCTGGCTGGCGGTGACCCTGCTCTCCACCGCCTGTGTGCTGGTCTGGCTGGCGGCGCCGTTCCTCGCGGGGATCCAGATCGTGCTGTACACAGGCGGCGTCATCACCCTGATGCTGTTCGGGGTGATGCTCACCCACCGGGACGCCACGGCGGTGGTGCCCAACCCGATCCAGCGGCCGGCTGTTGCGCTGGTCGCAGCGGTCACCCTGCTCGCTATCCTGTTGGCGGCGATCTGGCGCACCCCCGAGCTGGCGCCTGCAGCGATGAGCCCTCAGCATGAGGTCACCACCCTGCAGATCGGCCAGGTGCTGCTCGCCGAGCAGCTGCTCGCCTTCGAGGTGCTCTCGGTGCTGTTGCTCGCGGCCATGGTGGGCGCGATCGTGCTCTCCCGGAGGAAGGATCCTTGATCGCCGGCGACCTGCGTGTCTTCCTCACGGTCTCAGCCGTGATGTTCTGCATCGGGGTGTACGGGATCCTGTCCCGGCGCAACGCGATCGGCGTGTTGCTGTGCCTCGAGCTCATGGCCAACGCCGTCAACCTCAACCTGGTCGCGTTCGCCCGGTTCTCCACCGGCACCATGGGTCAGGTCTTCACCCTGTTCGCGATCGCGCTCACCGTGGCTGAGGTCGTGGTGGGGATGGCCCTGGTGATCCTGCTCCAGCGCACCCACCGGGACATCCGGCTCGATGTCGCAGAGGAAATGCGAGGATGAACGCCGTCGAACTTGCTGCGCTCACCGTCCTGGCTCCCCTCGTGGTGGCGGTGTTCCTGATCGTCGCCGCGCCGGTGCGCCGCAACGGAGTGCTGGCCCCGGGCCTGTCCGTCCTGGGCTCGCTGGTCTCGCTGGTGGGGGCTGGGGCTTTGCTGCTGCGGCAAATCTTCGGGCTCGATCCCGATCTGACGGTCGAGCGTCAGTGGCTGGTCGCCGGAGGGGAGACCGTGGCCCGGGTGGGGATCACCGTCGACGGGACCTCGGCCGCGATGCTGGCGGTGGTCACGTTCGTCGCGGCCATGGTGCAGATCTTCTCGCTGGGGTACCTCTCCGATGAGCCTGAGGAGGATCGGGGGCGCTACTTCACCTGGCAGTCCCTGTTCCTGTTCTCGATGCTCGGGCTGGTGGTCTCGCCCAACCTGCTCCAGCTCTTCGCCTGCTGGGAGCTGGTGGGGCTGTGCTCCTATCTGCTCATCGGCTACTGGTGGCGCAAGCCAAGCGCAGCCAAGGCCGCGGTCAAGGCCTTCTGGGTCACCAAGTTCGCCGACATGGGGTTGCTCATCGGTCTGGTGCTGTTGTACTACCACACCGGCGCCTTCGAGTGGGGCCCCGGGGCGGTCGAGCAGCTGGCGGCGGCGGGCTCAGATCCGGAGAAGACCCCGTGGGTGTTGCCCTCGGTGGCGGTGGCGGGCCTGATGTTCTTCGCGGTGATGGGCAAGAGCGCTCAGTTCCCGCTGCATGTGTGGCTGCCCGACGCGATGGAGGGCCCCACTCCGGTCTCAGCCCTGCTGCACGCCGCCACCATGGTGGCCGCGGGGGTGTACCTGATCGTGCGAGCCTGGCCCCTGTTCGAGGCAGCCCCGGTGGTGCTCAACACGATGGCCATCGTCGGGGGGCTCACGGCGCTGCTCGCGGCCTGCATGGCGATCATCCAGACCGACATCAAGCGCGTGCTTGCGTACTCCACCGCGAGCCAGCTCGGCTACATGATCGCGGCCCTGGGGGCGGGCAGCGTGCTTGGGGGCTTCTTCCACCTCACCACCCATGCCTTCTTCAAGGCCCTGCTGTTCCTGTCGGCGGGCAGCGTGATCCATGCGGTGCACACCAACGAGCTGTCAGAGATGGGCGGTTTGTGGAAGCCGATGAAGCTCACCGCCCTGGCGTTCGGGGTGGGGGCCGCCGCCCTCGCCGGCCTGCCGCTGATGTCGGGCTTCACCTCAAAGGATCTGGTGCTCGAGGGGCTGTACAAGGCGGCCAGCGCACCGCAGCCGGTGCTGTGGTTCCCCTTCCTGGCGTGCCTGTTCACCGTGGGGCTCACCTCGTTCTACATGTCCCGGGTCTTCCTCCGGGCCTTCTTCGGCAAGAGCTCCCGGCGGGCCTACCGGGCCCACGAGGGTGGGTGGTCGATGCGGGTGCCGATGATGTTGCTGGCGGTCCCCGCCGTCGCCGCAGGTTGGCCCGTCGCCACCTTCGCGCAGACCACCGGCCTGTTCGAGCCGCACATCGGCCTGCTACACTTCACCCCCGTCGGGGGGATCGCGCTGGGGTTCTCGGTGGTCGGCTTCGCCGTCGCCTTGATGGTGCACGCCTCGGGGGGCTCAGGGGGCATGGTGAGCGCCCTGTCCCCCCTCGGGGATCTGATCCGCTTGTCCCTGGTCGATCGTGCCTACGATCTCGCGTACCGACAGGCGCTGAACATCGCCGCCGGCGTCGGCTGGTTCGATCGCTACATGGTCGACGGTGTGGTGAACGCGATCGGTGCGCTGACCCTGTTGCTCGGCCGGTGGTCCCGACACCTGCAGACGGGCCGGGTCGGTGACTATGTCTACGCCGTCGTCGGGGGGCTGGTGCTCCTGGCCGCCTGGAGCCAGATGATCTCGTGGGTGGTGCTCTGATGCTCGAGGCAGCGAACCAGGGATTTCCCATCCTCTCGGCCATCGTGATCACGCCGCTGCTGGCGGCGGTGGGCCTGCTGTTCGTCCCCGACGATCAGCGCTCGGTGGTGCGGGGGGTGTCGCTGGCGGGCTCTGCCCTGTCCGCGCTGGCGTCGGCGTGGCTCGCTTGGCGCTACCTTGTCGAGGCACCCCAGGGAGGCTGGCTGTTCGTCGAGCACCACGAGCTGGTGCCGGCGCTGGGCATCTCCTACACCATGGCCTGCGATGGGTGGAGCGCCTCGTTGCTGTTGCTCACGGGCATCATCATCTTCGCCGGAACCTGGGCCTCGTTCTCTCTGGAAGAGCGCGCGCGGGAGTTCTTCATCTTCCTGCTCGTGCTGGTGGCCGGGGTCTACGGCGTGTTCGTGGCGCAGGATCTGTTCGTCTTCTTCCTGTTCTACGAGATCGCCGTGCTGCCGATGTTCCTCCTGATCGGCATCTGGGGGAGCTCGGGCAAGGTCGCGGCGGCGGGCCCGTTCGCCCGGGCGTTCCGGATGCTGGACGTCGGCGGTCGCGAGTATGCAGCGATGAAGCTCACCCTGATGCTGTTGGTGGGATCTGCGCTGATCCTGGCCTCGTTTCTGGCGATGGCCCTGACCGCAGGCTCGTTCCTGATGGACGACATCGGCAACGCGGCCCTGCCGTTCTGGCTGCAGTGGTTCGCGTTCCCCGCCCTGTGGGTGGGGTTTGGCACCCTGGCGGGCCTGTGGCCGTTCCACACCTGGTCCCCCGACGGGCACGCGGCGGCGCCCACCGCCGTCTCCATGCTGCACGCCGGCGTGCTGATGAAGCTCGGAGCCTTCGGGGTGATGCGCGTGGGCATGGTCCTGCTCCCCGACGGCGCCACGCACTGGGCCTTCGTGGTGGGCTCCGTGGCCTGCGTCAACATCTTCTATGGCGCGATGTCCGCGATGTCCCAGCAGGATCTCAAGTACATCGTCGCCTACAGCTCAGTCAGCCACATGGGGGTGGTGATGCTCGGAGCCGCCACCCTCACGGTCACCGGCTGGAACGGGGCGATCTACCAGATGTTTGCCCACGGTGTCATGACGGGGCTGTTCTTTGCCCTGGTCGGCGTCCTCTACGATCGCACCCACGACCGATGGGTCCCAAGGATGGGCGGCTTCGCCCGGATCATGCCGATGGTGACGGTCGGCTTCGTCGTCGCTGGGCTCTCCTCGCTGGGCATGCCCGGGACCGCTGGGTTCGTCTCCGAGTTCCTCGTGTTCCTCGGGGCCTGGGAGGTCCGACCCTGGTGGGCGGTGATCGGCGTCATCGGGGCCTTCGTCACCTCGATCTACGTGATGAAGGCTGTCCGGGCCATCTTCTTTGGTGACGGGCCCCCAGAGCGCTTCGCGTCCCTGACCGACGCGACGGGCACTGAGCGCGTCGCACCCTGGGTGCTCGGGCTCTGCCTGGTGGTGTTCGGGGCCTGGCCCAAGTTCCTGCTCGACATGATCGACGCCACGACGCCGGGCTACCTCGTCCCGATCTTCGAGGCGATGGCGCGGGGGGCCCAGTGAACATCCTGCTCGGGCCGTTGGCCGCTGATCTGGTCCTGGTGATCGGGATGGGCTCAGTGCTCGTCACCGATCTGATCCTGCCTCCGGGGGACAAGCGCCTGCTCGGCTGGGGGGCGCTGTACACACTGCTGGCGGCGCTGCTCGCTACCTTCGCGATGGAGCTGACGGGCCCCGCGATCTTTGGCGCCTACGTCGGAGACCCCGTCGCGCTGATGTTCAAGCGTGTGTTCCTCGCCGCAGGGGTGCTGGCCGCTCTGGGCTCCCTGACCCAGCTCGCCGAGCGGTTCGAGCGCAGGCAGGGGGAGTACTGGGTGCTGCTGTTGTCCAGCGTGCTGGGCATGAGCCTGCTCGCCGGTGCCCGGGATCTGGTGCTGCTGGTGGTGTGCTTCGAGCTGATGGGGGTCCCCCTGTATGTGCTCGCGGCCTGGGCCCGCGACGATCGTCTCGCGATCGAGGGTGCCCTGAAGCTGTTTCTCCTCGGGGCGGTCTCCTCAGTCACGCTGCTGTTCGGGATCTCGCTGCTCACCGGGATCTGCGGCAGCACGATGATCAGCGAGGTGGCGCTGTACAGCCGGGAGCACACGAACCCCGCCCTGCTGCTGGGGGCTGCGCTGACCCTGGGGGGCATGGGCTTCAAGCTCGGCGTCTTCCCCTTCCACATGTGGGTCCCCGACACCTACCAGGGCTCGACCACACCGTTTGTCGCCTTCCTCTCGGTGGCCCCGAAGGCTGCGGCCATCGCGGCGCTGGTGCGGCTGCTGATCGCCGGAGGCAACGCGCTGCTGGTCGGGGTGGTGCCGATGTTGATCACCCTGGCCGCGGCCACCCTGGTGATGGGCAACCTGCTCGCCCTGCACCAGACCCAGGTGAAACGCCTGCTGGCCTACTCAGGCGTCGGCCACATGGGGCTCTTGCTGATGGCCCTGGCCACCGGCACCGAGCTCGGCCTGTCGATGCTGCTGTTCTACCTGGTCGCCTACCTGTTCACCAACGCAGGCGCGTTTCTAGTGGTGCACGCAGTGACCGGCGACGAGGGAGACGATCTGGCGCTGTTCGAGGGCCTGTACGCCCGCAGCGGCTGGCTCGCGATGGCCATGCTGCTGTTCTTGCTGTCGCTGGCGGGGATCCCGTTCGTCGTCGGCTTCTGGGCGAAGCTGTACATCTTCCTCGCGGCCTGGGCCGGGGGGCTCCAGTGGCTGGTGCTGCTGGGGGCGCTGCTGTCCGTGCTGGCGCTGTACTACTACCTGCGGGTGGTGATCTCGATGTTCATGAGGCCCCCGCCGACCCCGATCGAGCCCATCGTCCCGGACTGGGGCACCAACACCGCCATCGCGCTGTGCCTGCTGTTCGTGGTGGGGATGGGGCTCGTCCCCGGGCCGTTCGTCGAGGCCGCGAGCAACGCGGCCCAGGGCTTCGACGGCGCCATCGTGGCGATGCCCAGGAGCACAGCGCCCTGATCCAGGGCTGAGCGGGCGGTGGCCCCGCTCCCCCTCGCTCACCGAAGAACTGCTCAAGTCCAGGGGATCGGAGCCGACGAGTCTCTCGGGAGGACACGTGCTCCAGACCCCTGCTCAACCCCTGCGCGCCACATCGATCTCAGAGGATCCCTCCATCGATCGACCTCGGTCCCGGGGCGGCTCTGTGGGGATGACGATCGTGGCCCCCTACGACGAGCTCAGGGATGACCTCGCCCCCTCTGAGCCTGCGCTCCCCCCCGATCCTCTGCCCCTTGAGCCCCAGCGCCCTGCACCGGACACGGCCAGCGGACGGATCCCTCCATGGATCCTCGTCGTGGTCGTCTGTGCGCTGTTGTTCGGGCTCGGGGCGCTGGTGATCGGCCCCGCCACCGTCGTCGCCGCGCTGCTGATGATGTTGTAGCCCGACCCAGTGATAGCCTGCGCTCCTCCGTAGATCAGGAGCGCGAGATGTTGTTGTGGATCACGCTGGCTGCGTGCACCTCGTCAGAGCCTCAGGAGATGACCGCCCCCCCTCCCGCCGCCGATGAGCGCGCCAAGGGGGAGAGGGCAGGCAAGGACAGGACGGACAGGACGGACAGGACGGACAGGACGGACAGGACGGACAGGACGGACAGGACGGACAGGACGGACAGGACGGACAGGACGGACAGGGAGAGTGGCGCCCGCGCCAAGCCCCAGGGAGAGGGCTGTGTGGCCGGAGTCCACGCGGCGCCGGGATGGTCGGGGGAGTACCCCGAGCCGGTGGTCGACGTGGTCGAGTCCTTCGAGATCAAGGGCCGGGCCGACGCCTGTGATCGCCTGCCCACGGTGCCGTGCCAGGTCGCGGCCGGGCTGTACCACCCCTGGGCCGAGGGCGAGATGGCGTTCGCCACGATCCGGAGCATCGAGAGATATCGGGTGCTCGAGACCCGCCGGATCGGGCCCAATGAGGTGACCAAGGGCTCGATCATCACCCTGCTGCGCCCCCTGTCCGAGGGGTTCTGTGTGTACGAGATCGACGGGGAAGAGGTCGAGGCCGAGTGCCCGGACGTGATGGCCAAGCCCGACAGCCCGCCCCCCCTCAAGGAGGTGTCCAGGGGGGCGGTGGAGCCCCGTCAGATGGTGCAGGTCTCCTGTGTAGATGGCGCGAAGGCCTGGCTGCAGATCGACGAGGCGTTCTTCGAGCGCCCCGAGGTCCGCAAGGGCAGGGTGACGGGCATGGGCGAGATCGCCGGCGGTGAGGGCTGAGCCGGGCCCCGCTGCTCACCCCCGTGGCCCTGCCCTGCCCTGCGCTGCGCGCTGCGCTGCGCGCTGCTAGCTCACATCGAGGAGCTCGATCTCGAACACCAGGACCGAGTGGGGGGGGATGGCGCCGGGGAAGCCCCGGGCACCATAGCCCAGCTCAGGGGAGATCGTGAGCTTTCGCTTGCCTCCGACCTTCATTCCCGCTACGCCCTGATCCCAGCCTTGGATCACCTGCCCCGCTCCGAGCTGGAACGGGAAGGGTTGTCCCCGATCGACACTGGAGTCGAACTTGCTCCCGTCTGTCAGCCACCCGGTGTAGTGCACCGAGACCTGTTGGCCAGCTCTCGCCTGGGCCCCCGTGCCCACAACCAGGTCTTCCACCTCTAGATCTGCCATGCGTTGCTCCTGTGGGGGCAGCGTACCGCGGATCGTCGCGCTCCTGGCAGACGCCATGTCCCCACGCCTCCCGATCGCCGTCCGGCTGACGCCGGCCTTTGCCCGTGGTCACGTCAAGCTGGGCCACCTCCTGAGGAGCGTGGGCGGGCCCGATGTCCGCGGGCAGACCGCCACCTGGCGCCTGTCCTCGCGGGAGTGGGCGTTTGCCCGCGCCCTCCTACTCCACCACACCCGCCTGTGGCTCTGGCGCACCGATCCCAAGGCCCGCGCCGGGGACTTTCTGGTGCTCGACATGTCCAGCCCCAAGCGCTACAACCGCCGGGCCTGGGTGATCGATCTCAAGTGCCTCGCGCCCCTGAAGCTCGGAGGGGGCGGCGCCGGGATCTCGCTGATCCATGCAGACCGGGCGGTGGCCTACCTCGTCGAGGCTGGCCTCGCCGAGCCCCACACCCCACGCCTCGCCACCGGCGATGGAGCGGTGCTGCTCGCGCTGCTCACGACACCGCTGCGGGGCCCTGATCCTCCATGAGGTGGGGCCCTGATCCTCCATGAGGTGGGGCGGCTCTACGCCGCCTCGCCCGGGGCGCTGGGCTCTGAGCCGGGGCACCGCGACGGCAGCTGGGCCTGATCGAGGCGCCCCGGCCGGCGCAGCCCCTGTCGCCCGCGCTCGGGCGTCGAAGACGTGCCCGGCCGCCTAGAGATCCACGTCGGAGTGCACCACACCCTCCCACGGGAGCGACAACGCGGCGCACAGGTGCGCGGCCAGGGGCTGGACCAGCTGGGTCGGGGAGGGACAGGGCCGCAGGTGATCGGCGAGGCGCGTCATCACCGAGGCGTCGAAGCCGCAGGGGCGGATCTGCTCGAAGGCCCCGAGATCAACGTCGACGTTCAGGGCCAGGCCGTGCCAGGTGACCCACCTGCGGCACGCGATGCCGATCGAGCACACCTTGTGGGGCCGGTCGCTGCCCTCGATCGGCAGCCACACGCCGGTGTTGCGAGGATCCCGCACTGGAGCCGTGCCCAGCTCCTGGAGCAGGGCGATCACCGCGTCCTCTAGGGCGTGGAGGTGTCGGTGCAGATCCCGCCGCTCCCCCTGCAGGGCCACGATCGGGTAGGCCACGAGCTGGCCCGGACCGTGCCAGGTCGCGTCTCCTCCGCGCTCGATCTTCACCACCGGGGCGCTCGCTCCGGGCAGCACGCTGGCCTCGGAGCCCCGGGTGCGGCCTAGGGTGATCGTCGGTGCGTGCTCCAGCAACAGCACCACGTCTCCGATCGTGTCCGCGGCCCGGGCGGCGACCAGACGCTGCTGCAGCTGATGGATCGCGTGATAGTCGGTCGGGCCCGGCAGGTGGACGATCCGGGTCGGGCGTGGGTTGGTCGGGTGAGGGTCGGGTACCACAGGGGTACACCTACCCAGCAGGAAGGGGAGGGGCTTGTGCGACCAGGGATCCTGGTGGCGATCGAGGGGATCGATGGTGCGGGCAAGAGCACCCAGCTGCGCGCGCTGCAGCGGGCCCTGCTCGGGCTGGGGCTGCAGGTGGTGGTCACCAAGGAGCCCACCGACGGGGTCTATGGTCGGCGGATCCGCGCCACCGCAGCCACCGGGCGGCTGCCTCCGGACAAAGAGCTCGCCCTGTTCCTCGCCGATCGGGAGGAGCACGTCCGTGAGCTGTTGATCCCCAGCCTGGAGGCCGGCGCGGTGGTGCTCGTCGACCGATACTACCCGTCGACTGTGGCCTACCAGGGCAGCCGGGGGCTGGATCCCCGGGAGCTGCTGCAGCGCAACGAGGCCTTCGCCCCCCGACCGGATCTGACCGTCCTGCTGGACCTACCCGCTGAGGTCGGCCTGAGCAGGGTCCGCCGCCGGGACGTCGAGGAGAACTTGTTTGAGCGCCTCGAAGATCTGCAGCGCTGCCGGATCATCTTCAACGATCTGGAGCTGCCCGGGCTGCTGCGTCTCGACGCCACCCAGGAGCCAGAGGCGCTGACTCAGCAGATCGTCGCCGCTCTGCTCGGGGGGCCGCTGCAGGCACGCACCCAGGTGGATCTTCGCCCCCTGGCGGCCACAGCGGCGCCGGGAGACACTGCGTGGCGAGCCGAGGCGGCCCAGGCCCTCGCGGGGGCACGGCGGTAGCCCGCAGACCCGAACCTCTGGTGGGCCGATCCCGCAGGCCCTCGCGGCGGCGCCTGGGGGCGCAGCGGCGGCGCCTGGGGGCGCAGCGGCGGCGGCGCCTGGGGGCGCAGCGGCGGCGGCGCCTGGGGGCGCAGCGGCGGTGTTACGCAGGATCATGGGCGCACTCCGCTTGATGATCTACGACGAGACCTGCACCCGGGGCTGGGGGCCGATCGGGCTGACCCACTCATGGATCGTGGGGGCCCGGCTGTACGCGGCCCTGGGGAGGCTCGATGCCTGGGCGGGGGCCCGCAGCTGGTCGGGCGCGCTCGGCTGGCTGGCCCGGGTCCAGCCCGATCGGGCGATCGGGGAGGTCCAGTTCTGGGGGCACGGGCGCTGGGGGCTGGCGAAGATCGACGGAGAGGTGCTGGATGCCTCGGCCCTGGAGCCGGGCCACCGGCTGAACCCCGCCCTGCAGCGGATCCGGGAGCGAATGGCCCCCGAGGGGCAGTGGTGGTTCCGGACCTGCGAGACCTTCGGGGCCAGGCGAGGGCAGGACTTCGCCCGGCGGTTCACCGATCTCATGGGCTGCGCCGCAGCAGGCCACACCCACATCATCGGCCCGCTACAGAGCGGCCTGCACCGGCTCCGGCCCGGGGCCGTGCCCCACTGGCCAGCTGAGGAGGGCGTGATCGAGGGCACCCCCGACGATCCCCGGCGGGCGGCCTGGTCGAGCCTGCGGGCTCCAAACACGGTGCACTGCCTGCGGGGGAGCGTGCCCGAGGGCTGGTAGCTGGCCTGGACCCCTTTGGGGACCACCGGGTGTTTTTGGATCCTCCGGAGCTTACAGTAGCAGCGCGTCGCCGCGACGCTGGAGGTGGCCATGCGAGCCTCGATCCCGATCTCCTGGGCCGGCGCCCTGGCCCTGAGCACGGCCTGCACCCCCACCGCGACCCGGCTCGTGATCGTGGCGCCCGAGGTCCACGAGATCGCCCTGCGGGACTTTGTGCAGCGCACTCAGCACCCTGGGCTGTCGGTGCAGACCGAAGCGGGGGTGGTCACGGGGCGATCCGTGGTGTTGATCGAGGATCTAGACTGTCACGAGTGCTACCGGATCGAGGCCGATGGCGCCCGCGCTGAGATCCATGGGAGCGATCTGCTGGGGCTGCAGTATGGGCTGGCGTCTGCCCTGGAGCACATGGGGTTCCGCTTCTTCCACCCCCACCAGGTCCACTTCCCGGTGGAGCTGGGGTCCCTTGGGGACCACCCCCAGCTCGGCGCCACGATCGAGCCTGAGGTGAGGGATCGGCGGGGGCTGCACCTGCACACCCT
>DRPG01000698.1 GCA_011376105.1 Deltaproteobacteria bacterium | reverse complement strand
GGCTGCCCATCGAGATGATGATGGAGAAGGAGCTGGGGCTCCAGGGCCCCTCCGACGTCCGTCGCTACGGGGTGGATCGGTTCAACGAGGCCTGCCGCGACAACGTGCTGAAGTACGTCTCCGAGTGGCGCAGGGTGGTCGGGCGGCTGGGTCGATGGATCGACTTCGACGACGACTACAAGACGATGGACGCCCCGTTCATGGAGAGCGTCTGGTGGGTGTTCCAGCGCCTGTGGGAGCAGGGCCTGGTGTACCGGGAGTTCCGGGTGATGCCGTTCTCCTGGAGGCTGTCGACCTCGCTGTCGAACTTCGAGGCCAACCTCGACTACCGCGAGGTCCAGGATCCGGCGATCACCGTGGCGATGCCCACGGTCGAGGGCGACGACGTCCTGCTGGTGTGGACCACCACCCCCTGGACCCTGCCCAGCAACCTCGCGATCGCCGTCGGCCCCGAGATCCCCTACGTCCGAGCCCGGATCGAGGGCGACGATCGGACCTTTGTGCTGGCCCGGGAGCGGCTGAGCGCGGTGCTCGGTGAGGGCGCACAGATCCTCGAGGAGATCACCGGCGCGGAGCTGCTGGGCACCCGCTACACCCCCCTGTTCCCCTTCTTCAATGATCACGAGAACGCGTTCGTGGTGATCGCCGCCGATCACGTCACCACCGGGGACGGCACCGGGCTGGTGCACATGGCGCCGGACTTCGGCGAGGACGACTACGCGGCCTGTCGCCGCGCGGGGATCTCCGTGGTCCAGCCGGTGGACGACGAGGGGCGCTTCGTCGACACCATGGGCGAGTGGGCGGGCCGCAACGTCAAGGAGGCGGACCCCGATCTGATCCGGTGGATCAAGGCCACCGGCCGCCTGCTGCGCCACGACACCGTGGTGCACAGCTACCCGTTCTGCTGGCGCTCCGACACCCCGCTGATCTACCGGGCCCTGCCGGCCTGGTTCGTGCGGGTCACCGATCTCAAGGACCGGATGGTGGCCCACAACGAGACCATCCGCTGGGTGCCCGACGCGGTGGGCAGCAAGCGGTTCGGCAACTGGCTGGCGGACGCACGGGACTGGAACATCAGCCGCAACCGCTTCTGGGGCACCCCGATCCCGATCTGGCAGTGCGGAGCCGACGAGACCCACCGGGTGTGCATCGGCTCGATCGCCCAGCTGCAGGAGCGCACCGGCGCCACAGTCGACGATCTACACCCCCACAAGATCGATCACCTCACCCTGGACTGCCCCGAGTGTGGCGGGACCATGCGCCGGATCCCCGACGTGTTCGACTGCTGGTTCGAGTCGGGCTCGATGCCCTATGGCCAGGCCCACTACCCCTTCGAGAACAAGGACGCCTTCGAGGCAAACTTCCCCGCCCAGTTCATCGCCGAGGGCCTGGATCAGACCCGGGGCTGGTTCTACACCCTGCTGGTGCTGTCCACCGCCCTGTTCGACGGCCCCCCGTTCCGAAGCTGTGTGGTCAACGGGCTGGTGCTCGCCGGGGACGGCTCGAAGATGTCTAAGTCCAAGCGGAACTTCCCTCCCCCGGAAGAGATCCTCGATCGCTTCGGCGCCGACGCGCTGCGCACCTACCTGATCAACAGCCCCGTGGTGCGGGCCGAGCCCCTGAAGTTCTCGGAGGCCGGGGTCAAGGAGGTCGTGCGCACCGTGCTGCTGCCGCTGCACCACGCCCACGCCTTCTTCGTGCAGTACGCCAACATCGACGGCTGGCACCCCTCTCAGGATCGCCCGCCGGTGGCGCAGCGGGCCGAGCTCGATCGCTGGCTGCTGTCCCACCTGCAGCTGCTGATCCGCGACGTGGACGAGCAGATGGAGCTGTACCAGCTCTACAACGTGGTCCCGCCGGTGCTCCAGTTCATCGACGACCTGACCAACTGGTACATCCGGCGCTGCCGGCGTCGGTTCTGGCGCCCGATCGACGACGAGACGGCACACGACAAGGCCTGCGCCTACGCCACCCTCTACGAGGCCCTGGTGACCTTCACCAAGATCCTCGCGCCCTTCATGCCGTTTCAGGCGGAGGTGTTGTTCCAGAGCTTGGTCGTGGACGCGGGCTGTCAGGAGGGGCAGATCGACTCGGTGCACCTGTGCGACTGGCCCCAGAGCGACGAGGCGATCATCGACACCGCGCTGGAGGGCGAGGTCGCCTGGACGAGGGACGTGGTCCGGCTGGGCCGCAGGCTGCGGGAGCGCCACCGCCTGAAGACCCGGCAGCCCCTGCGCACACTGACCGTGGTGCACCACGCCCCCGAGCCCAGGGACGCGCTGGCGTCCCACCTCGAGCTGATCGCCGAGGAGCTCAACGTCAAGGAGGTCCGGATCCAGCCCGAGGGGGACGAGCTGGCGATCCTCACCTGCAAGCCCAACTTCAAGACCCTGGGGCGACGCTACGGCAAGCGGATGAAGGAAGCCTCCGCCCTGATCGGCGGCTGGGGGGTGGACGAGTGGCGTACGCTGCAGGCCGGCGGCACGCTGCAGGTCCTCGATCAGGCCGTGTCCGCCGAGGATGTGATCGTGCGCCGCGAGCCCCGGGCGGACGTGGTGATCGAGACCGAAGGGGCGCTGATCGTCGCCCTAGACACCGAGCTGGACGACGCCCTGATCCAAGAGGGGATCGCCCGGGAGTTGGTGAGCGCGGTGCAGAAGCTCAGGCGCGATCACGGGCTGCAGATCACCGATCGGATCACCCTGACGATCCATACCGAAGATCCACTCCTGCTCGATGCCCTCGAGCACCGAAGCGACGACATCGCGGGCGAGGTCCTCGCCACCCGGATCGAGGTGGAGCGCGCCGAGGGAGACGCGCTGACGCTGGTCACCGTCACCGGCAGCCACCCGCTGTCGGTGGTGCTCCAGCGCGCGGGCTAAGCCAGCCCGTCGCGCCCAGCCCGAGGGACGGCCATCCCCCGGAGAGCAGACGGAGAGCAGACGGAGAGCGCTGGGCTGGGGCTGCGTCCGGTGGGCTGCGTCCGGTGGGCTGCGTCCGGTGGGCCACAGCCCAGGAGCCTGCCCGGAGAGCGGTCACCACGGGTCACCGCCGATCCCTGGTGGGGCGGGGTCCTGCAGCATACAGCGCGGACTAAACGATCGATTGATCGAGTCCAGGAGGCAGGATGCTGCAGGGCATGCGGGTGGGAGTGACAGGCGCGACGGGGTTCCTCGGCACTCACATCGCCCGAGAGCTGTTGGATCGGGGCGCTGACGTGGTGGGGATCGTCCGCTCTCTGGAGAGGGGGGCGGAGCTGGAGGCCCGCGGCGTCACCCTACGCAGGGCCGATCTGATGGATCCTGAGGCGCTGGTGGCCGCGGCTGAGGGTCTCGATGCGCTGGTCTCCAACGCCAGCCCAGCGGTGGGGGGCTCCGACGGGGATCCACAGGCGCTCATCTCCGCCGATCGCCGGGCGACACAGAACGTGGTGTCCGCCAGCCTGGCTGCGGGGGTCCCGCGCTTTGTGCACATCTCGAGCGTGGCCGTGTACCGGATGCGGCTGCCCTGGCGCTCGGTCCGCGAGGACCACCCCCGGCGCACCGCTGCGGGGCGTCGCTGGCCGCGTCGCTGGCTGGATCTGGGGGCCCTGGTGACCCGCCCGGGCTACGCCGACAGCAAGGCTGTCTCCGAGGAGATCGTCTGGGCGGCGACGGCACAAGGGCTGCGTCCGACGGTGCTCCGCCCCGGGCCGGTGTACGGATCGCGGGACACCAAGCTCCTCGGTCGCTACCTCGCCGCGATGGAGCAGCGGATCCGGGTGGTCCCCGGCATCGGGCTGCCCCACGTGCACGCCGGGGACGTGGCGGCGGCGGTGGTCGGTGCCCTGGTCAACGAGCAGAGCATCGGGCGGGCCTACAACGTCACCGACGCCCCGCGCTCGCTGCTGTCGGTGGCGCGGACGGTCCGGGCGATCCGGGGTCACGGGCCCGTGCTGATCGGCATCCCCCTGCCGCTGTGGATCGCGTGGGACAACAGCGCCGCTCAGCGGGATCTTGGGGTGCGCTACCGCTCGCTGGACGACGGGATGCGCGAGGCGCTAGCTCCCTGATCGCCGCTGGTGGGTGTGGCTGGGCGCTGCAGGCGCTCGGCTCGGGGGCTCAGACGCGGAGGCCCTGGATCCTGCGATCCAGGGCCGGGGGCTCTGGGGGACATGGCCCCGGCGGAGACGAGCCTCACTTCGCGGGGACCACCTCTGCGGGGGCCGAGGCCACGAAGCTGGGCTCACCGTCAAAAGGGTCGAAGTCTGCTCCGGCCTCCACCGCGGGCTCCACCGCCCGGCGACTGTTGACCTCAGCGACCCAGATCGCAGCCATCTCGCGGGCGCTGCCGGGCTGGCCCTCCTTCTTGAGCACCTCGTACGCCCGGCGGGCCTCCTCGATGTCGGCGAACGCGTTCTGATCCATACCCCAGGAGATCGCGACCTCACTGCTGGGGAACACCTCGGGGGTCTTCTCGGCGAGCTCGGCCTGCTCCTCCTCGGTCAGCCCACCGTAGACCTCCTCCTCGATCCGATCCGGCATGCCCTGCCAGTGACCGATCTCGTCCCACAGGACCATGCCTGAGCGGCCCCGGCGGGCCCACACCACCCGGATCCCGCGGCGGTTGCCCTCCTGGACGATCTGCAGCTGGAGGTTGATGCTCCGGGTGAGCCGCGCCAGCTCAGTCTGGCTGATGGAGGAGCGGACCATGGCCTTGGCCTTGGCGTCGCGGGCGTCCTGGAGGTGGTAGATCCACAGCACGTCGGTGCCCCAGCGGGTGACCGTGTCCTGCAGCATCCGCATGGCCAGGGCCTTGGTCTTGAAGGCGGCCATCATGTTGTTGCTGCGGCCCTCCTCGCGATCCATCATCGCCTGGACCACGTGGGGGGTGATGATCGCGGTCAGCGAGTCCACCACGATGGTCTGCACATCAGAGCCCGGCATGTTCTGCTCGAGCAGCCGCGCGATCCGTGAGGGCTGCATGTTGTCCTCGGCGGCCTCGCTGAGCTCGTAGACCTCGCCCTCGCACAGCTCCAGCACCTCGGAGAAGCGATGATCGGCGTCGATCACCACCTTCGGCCCTCGCATCAGAGCCGCGAAGCTGGACTTGCCAGATCCGGCGTACCCGGAGATCGACCAGTGGCGACGTGGATATTGGGGCTTCTTCATCTTCTGGAATGCCATGCCTTCCTCCAGGCTCAGGATGCAACACACGAGGAGCCTCTGCAGCTCTACCTCATCCTAGCCTCGTAGCCGGACATTTTCGGTCCGTCCCGCGGAAGGATCGTCGTGCGGGCCAGCTCCTCGTCGGGTGTGGGGTCCCTCGGGCAGCCCCACGCTGGGGGGCAGCCCGGGCTCGGGCCAGAGCAGACGCCCGCGCTCGGTCCCTGGCCCGCTCTGCGGTCCAACGTGCGGTAAGGTGGCGGTCCCGGAGGATGGATGGAGCGAGCGCACACGATCCCACACAGGCGCCTGGATCCAACCGCTGCGGTGGTGCGCTCCGCCGTCCGGGCGATGATGCCCGGCTCGAGCACCCTGCCCGGCTGCGGCGAGCTGGAGCTCGACGCGTTCGTCAGGAGGCTCCTGCACGAGGCCAGCTGGCCGATGTGGCTCGCCACCACCGCCTCGTCCCTGGCGTTCGTGCTGACACCACCGCTGACCGTCTACCTGCCGCTGCCCTCCTTCCTGCTCCCGGCGTCCCTGCTCGATCGCCACGCCGATCGGATGTCGGGGCACGCGCTGTACCCGGTGCGTCAGGCGGCGATGATGGTCAAGACGGTGATGGGGATGCACTGGGGGGCCCACCCCCGGGTCCGGGAGGCCCTCGCCCTGCCGCCCTATCCGGAGGATCCCGGCACCTGGCGCACCCATTGAGGGATCAGGGATGAGCCACCACGCCTTCCGGGAGCCCGGAGATCCTCTCGAGCTCGAGGTCGACTGGATCGTGGTCGGCAGCGGGGCCGGGGGGGCGTCCGCGGCGGTGGCCCTGGCCCGGGGCGGGGCCCGGGTCGCGGTGGTCGAGGCCGGCGCGTGGCGGGATCCAGAGCACTACCCGAGCAGCGCCTACGGCGGCGCCCGTGATCTGATGCCGGCGTTCGGGGGGCTGGCCACCGCAGGCCGCGCCCAGTGGCCCGTCGTCCAGGGCGAGGCGGTCGGTGGCACCACGGTGATCAACTCTGCGATCTGTGTGCGCACCCCCGGCGACGTCTTCGTCCGGTGGGCCGCCGAGCACGGGGTTGGCGGCGGGCCGATGGCCGAACGGATCGGCGCCATCCAGGACGCGCTCGAGGTCGAGCTGCACGCCTCCAGGGCCACCGGCCGGGCGGTGGGGCGCAGCGACGTCCTGGCCCTGAGGGGGGCCGCGGCGCTGGGCTACGACAGCCACCCCACCCGCCGGTTCGTCGAGGACTGTGCAGGCTCGGGCCAGTGCCTCCAGGGCTGTAGGGCTGGACGAAAACAGAGCCTGAACCTAAACTTCATCCCGGAGACCCTCGAGCGGGGCGGGGTCGTGCTCTCCTGCGCACCGGTGGCGCGGATCGTCCTCGAGGGCAACCGCGCCGCCGGGGTCCGGGGCCGTTTCCGCCACCCGCGGACCCGGCGCGCCGGCGCGAGCTTCCAGGTCCGGGCCCGTCACGGCGTGTTCGTCGCGGCCTCTGCGATCCAAAGCCCGCTGCTGCTGCGGCGATCGGGGATCCGCAACCGGAGCCTGGGCCGACAGTTCCATGCCCACCCGGGCACCGGCTTGTTTGGCTGGTATGACGATCCAGTAGACATGCACATCGGCGCCACCCAGGGCTGGTCGAGCCTGGCCCACCGGGACACCGGAGGCTTCAAGCTCGAGTCCCTGTCGATCCCGCTGGAGCTGGTGGCCGGCCGCCTGAAGGGGGGCGGCGCCGTGCTGGCCGAGCGCCTCGAAGACTTCCGACACCTGGCGATGTGGGTGATGGCGGTGAAGGCCGAGTCGGTGGGCAGCATCCACCCCGGGCCGCTGGGGCCCCTGGTCCGCTACACCCTCGATCGGGCGGACATGGTGAAGATGCGCACCGCGGCGGTGTTGCTGGCCCAGACCCACTTTGCAGCGGGCGCGAGGTGGGTGATCCCCGGGATCCATGGGCTCCCGTACAAGATCGACGCAGACGCGCTGCACACCATCGAGGACGCCCCCCTCGATCCCCGGGCCTGGGTCGCGGTGCTGTCCCACCTGTTCGGAGGCTGCCCCATGGGCGCCGATCCTGCCCGCTCGGTGTGCGACGGCGAGGGTCGGGTCCACGGCCACCAGGGGCTGTGGATCGCCGACGCCTCGCAGATCCCGACCAACCTCGGGGTCAACCCCCAGCACACGATCATGGCCCTGGCCCGCCTGCGGGCGGAGACCGCCCTGAGTCGAGCGACGCCGTAGCGATGGCCCTGGGGCCCTGGGGCCCTGGGGCCCTGGGCCGGTGATCGCACCGGATGCCGCGTCACCGGCACGCCACCGCAGGTGAACGCGCTGGAGGCCTCGGTCGTCTGCGCGGGGGGGCGTCCACCCCGGCCTGAATAGAGCGGGCGCCCCGACGTCGAAGCGCACCACCATGTGGAGGAGCCATGTTTCGTCCTGTCCTGATCTCCCTGCTGCTGCTGGCCACAGGCTGCGGAGGCGCGAGCTACTGCGAGCGAGCGAGCGAGATCGCCGAGTCCTGCGGAGAGACGCTGGATGTCGCCTCGTGTGAGGCCAGCCTCGAGGGCTGCACCGCCGAGGACGAAGACAAGCTGACCGCCTTCAGCGACTGTGTGGGCGAGTGCGACGGGGACGGGCAGGACCTGGGGGACATCGGGGCGCTGTTGCTGTGCACCTCGAAGCTCAGCGGCCTGTCTGAGACCTGCGAGGCCGGGGGCGCTGAGCTGACCCTCGGGGGCACCTCGGGCGAGTAGCCTCACCCGCCGACGATCCGGGCCACCCCCAGCAGGGACATCCCGACCAGCGCGACGGCGGAGGCCACCTCGAGGTGGTGGAGCCTCGCCTCGTCCACCCGGGAGCGGACCCAGCGCCCCAGCGTGTTGCCCAGGGTGATCGTCAGCGCCAGCAGCAGCGACAGGCCCAGCATCTCCCGATCCACCAGCCCCCCGGCTCCGAGCGCAGCCAGGCGCCCTGCGTGCATCGACAGCGACGACAGCGACATCGTCGCCAGGTAGACCGGGCCCGACAGCCCCGCTGAGAGCAGCGTGGGCCCCGC
>DRPG01000697.1 GCA_011376105.1 Deltaproteobacteria bacterium | reverse complement strand
GGGCATAGGCGAGGTAGCCGAGGGTGGCCAGCCCGACAGCGATGGCCGCCCAGCGGCGGAAGCGCCCGATGGCGTCGGGGGTCTCGATCCGGTCGGCTGGCTCCATGCCACTCCCATAGGTTCACGCGGCGTATCCTGCCCTGTGCTGCGCCGCATGGGGGCCATCCCCCGTGAACCAGGCTATGCCCCAGACGGAGACGGGTCACATGTCGAAGCGCTGGAGCGTCACCGCGCGTGGTCTGGCTGGCGTGGAGGTTAAGGGAAGAAACTGGGTTATAGCTCTAGGTCGGGGCCTCGAGGAGATCGGTCGGGTCGACGAGCTGGAGCGCCTGGCGTGTGAGGTCCTGCCCAACGGCACCGTCATCGCCAGAGACATCGCCAGTGGCACGGGCTACATCGTGCAGCAGGTCGGTCTCGACGCGGGGCTGGCGCCTGTGCTCCCCGAGCCCGGGGAGGCCTCCGGAGAGGAGGAGCTGTTTGGAGAGCCCGAGCCCACCGCCGAGGAGGCGATCCCGATCTTCGAGGTCCCCCCGAGGGAGGCCTCCTCAGTCGATGCGCTAGATGGGATCGCCCTGGCTGAGACGACTCAGATCGCCTGCCGCCTCGCCCTGTCCGCCTCCCTGGGCCGGGTCGAGGCTGAGAGCGGCGCGGTGATCCTCGACGATCGAGGCTATCTGCGCTTCTGCGCCGTCGATGGCCCCCATCGCACTCAGCTGGAGGGCGTGCGGCTGCCCGGAGGCACCGGTGTGGCCGGCTATGCGATGGAGAAGCGTCGCACCGTGGTCATCAAGGATGCCCACGCCGATCCCCGCCACTGCGACGAGGTCGACGCGCTGACCGGCTACACCACCAAACAGATCGTGGTGGTCCCCGTCTGCTGGGGAGAGCAGGTGTTCGGCGTGATCGAGGTGATGAACCCCGAGACCCAGCAGCGGTTCGTCGAGGCCGACGTCAGCGCGCTCCAGCAGGTGGCCGAGGCGCTGGGGCTGCGCCTGTCCCGCTGAGGGCGAGCACCCCCGGGGAGCGACCCGCAGAAGGACGCGGCTCGTGGAGGGGCGCTACCCGCGGAGGGGCGCGAGCAGCAGCCTGAATGGCAGGGTCAGCAGCCACAGGACGAAGCGGATCAGGCGCCACAGCAGCCGCAGGGGGAGCAGGACGAACAGCTTCAGGGGGAGCAGGACGAACAGCTTGAACAGCAGCTTCAGCATGGAGGCTCCGGGCACGACCCTCAGCTTGGACGATCCCAGGGGCCCAGCCCTTCAGCCCTTCAGCCCTTCAGCCCTCCAGCCCTCCAGCCCTTCAGCCAGACAGGGCCCGGGCCCAGAGGAGCGCTGTGCTCAGCGCGAGCCAGATCCACAGCGACCAGTGTGGAGCCTGCCGGAGGGCCGACCCAAGCGCAGCGATCCCCACCAGCAGCAGCGAGGCCCGCACCGTCGGGACCACGCCGGCCAGCGCAGACACCGCAGCCAGCCCGGCGAGCGGAGCCCACCGGCGGCTCACCGAGCCCGCGACCAGGATCAGCGCTGCACAGAGGGCGTCGGCGCGGACGTGCAGCGGCAGGGCGACCAGGAGCGGTCCCAGCAGGAGCACCACCTGATCGCCCGGCCGGCCCCGGCCCGCCGAGAGCCCGAGGGCGAGGCACAGGGCGGATGACACCCCCCAGGAGGCGGGGTGGAGCCTGGGCCCGAGCAGGGCCTCCCGGGGAGACGGTGCCCGGGCCTCGGCACAGTCCAGCACTCGGTCTTCGGCTGAGAGCCACCGCAGCCAGCCCGGCGCGGGGGGGCCGAGGGCCACCCCCACACGCCGGTGCTCGTCTCCGTGCCTCCAGCTAAGGGGGGGCTCGGCGACGGTGCACGCCAGCGCACGCTGGCCGTCCGCCAGCGCCAGCCGCTGGGCGAAGTAGTTGTGGGCGTCGAGCAGATTGCTGGTCGACACCTCGACGGTGTGCGCACCTCGAGGCAGCGGAGCTGACAGCTGTCGGGTGAAGGTCCAGGTGTGGGCTGCGCTGGGGCGGGGCTGCACCAAGCCACGCTCCGTCGGCTCGACGCGCACACCGTCGATCTCCACCAGCAGGCCGCTGGCCAGCTCGGTGGCCATCGCCTCCAGGGGATCGGCGCCCCGGTGGGCGGCCCCGGCCCGGATCAGGGCGTGGGGCACCTCTGCGACGTAGTCGATCTCGACGTGGTCGGCGTACACCACCACCGCGGTGATCTGAGTCGCTGCACGCTCCCCGACGGGGTGGGCGATCGCGACAGAAGAGAGGATCCACACCCTGGTCTTGTAGCCCACAGCGGGGGGCAGGACCCCTGGACGTCCACCTCTGGATCGCCCGAGGCTCCTGTGGCCGCTGTGGCCGCTGTGGCCGCTGTGCGGGGTGGAGCCGGTCGTCCGGGGCTCCGAGCGTTAGGGGCCGATGGGAGCCAGCGACATGCACAACCCTCTAGATCCCTCCCGCCTGATCTCCGATGCGTTCAGGCCTCCGGGGCTGCGCTTCTGGGACGAGGGGGCATGCGTGGCCGAGTCGGTGTCTCGCTTCTCTGAGCCCCGGGGGTGCCTGTCAGGCTTTTATGGGGACGTCCGGAGATCAACAGGGGGCAACCGCCTGACGAGCGGGTCATCCTGTGGCGGGGCCACCGAGATCACCCCGTCGGGTCGGATCGTCTGGAGCGCCGTCGCGGGCCGTGGGCAGGTCTCGTCCTGGGCCGTGTTCCTCCCCGAGCCATACCTGGTGGGCCGGTGAAGACCCTGGGGCAGCTGTCCACCCCCGCCTTGGTCCTCGAGCGGGGGCGGCTGGTGCGCAACGCCGAGCGGATGCGGGCCCGGGCCTCGTCCCTCGGGGTCTCCCTGCGGCCTCACCTCAAGACGACCAAGTCTGCTCCGATCGCCGAGATCGCCGACGCGGGCGGGGGCGCGACGGTCTCCACCCTGCGGGAGGCGGAGTACCTCGCCGAGCACGGCCACCACGATCTGGTCTGGGCCGTGTGTGCGACGCCCGACAAGCTGGATCGTGCGGCTGCGCTGCTCGATCGAGGCGTCTCTCTGATCTTGCTCACCGACGATCCTCAGGTCGCGTCTGCGATCGCGTCCCACCCCTCGGATCTGCGGGCGCTGATCGAGATCGACAGCGGTGATCACCGCACCGGGGTGCTACCCGGATCCGACGCGATGCTGGCGATCGGCACGATCCTCGGAGATCGCCTTGCGGGGGTGCTGACCCACGCAGGCCAGAGCTACCGGTGTCGCTCGGTGGTGGAGGTGGTGGAGGTCGCCGAGATCGAGCGCGCTGCGGTGGTGGTGGCGGCCGATGTGCTGCGCTCCGCCGGCCTGCCCTGCCCGGTGGTGAGCGTTGGCTCGACGCCCACCGCCAGCCACGCGGTCTCCCTCGAGGGCGTCACCGAGATCCGTCCGGGGGTGTACCTGCTCGGGGATCTGTTCCAGGTCGCGATCGGCAGCTGTGCGCTGGAGGACATCGCCGCGAGCGTGTTGGCGACGGTGATCCATCGGAGCCTTGATCGGATCGTGATCGACGCAGGGGGGCTGGCCCTGTCCAAGGATCGCAGCACCGCGGCCACCGACCACGACGCGGGCTATGGGCGGATCTGCACGCTGTCCGGAGACCCCACCGACGCGATCGTGCACGAGGTCCACCAGGAGCACGGGCTGATCCGGGCCACCCCGGGGCTGGGCCTGGCGGTGGGGGATCGGGTGCGGGTGCTACCCAACCACGCCTGCATGACCGCAGCCGCCCACGATCGCTACCATGTCGTCGATCAGGGCACGACGATCGAAGAGATCTGGGAGCGCGCCAATGGTTGGTGAGGAGCGTGGGTCTGAGAGCTCTCAGACCCACGCCCCGGGCTGTTATCTTGCCGCGATGGAGCTGTCGTCTCTCATGGGTTGTGTTGACTCTTTGACCGAGTTTACGCCGGCCTCGTCCGGCACCAAAGCCCCGCAGCCCCGAGCGACCTCCAAAGCTTCCGCCCGGCCGGCGGGCTTCGTCGTGGCCGAGGGCGGGGTGGCGTTCCCCGATCTCAGTGACCGCTGCGCGACCTGCGCCGGCTGTCGTCTGTGGAACAACTTGTCCACCCCTTGTGGCTCCTTCTCGGTGCCCAGCGCCCCCGATCCGCAGATCGCGCAGCCCAAGAACGACGCCGCGGGGGCCATGTCCTACCTCCGATCCGACGAGGGGAGCGCGTCCCTCGGGCAGACCCCTTCGCCCGTGCGCTACTCCTCGTCCTGGAGCTACCTGTCCGAGCAGCTGCTGACCGCCACCGATCTCGTCCCACCGGCGACGGATCCCCGGTGTGGGGAGGAGCCGGCGCCGGGGGGGTGGGTAGAGCTCTCCAGCAGCCCCGGCCCCTCCCTGATGAACCAGGATCGGGTCGTGGATCAGCCGGGGGGGGATCCCTTCGAGCGACCGTTCGCCCCGCTCACCACCGCAGACACAGGGATCGAGACCCAGCTGAGCCCTGCCCGGGCCCTCTCCCGGGGGGCTCGCCCCGTCCGAGCCCTTGTTTGGATCCTGTCCACGATCCTGTGGAGCTGCGCCCCTGAGACGATCCCGACCCCAGCGGTGGGGCCACCCGAGGTGCTCGAGGTGAGCGGTGTCTCCGGCGTGGCCGGGCTGGAGGATCTGGTCTGCAGTGTGTCCACGTCCATGACCCTGAGCTGGTCCCTCGGCGATCAGCTCAGGGCCCGGGGCACAGGCCGGGTCGTGGTGCCCGCCCGCGAGGTGGTCGGGGGCACGTGGACCTGCAGCGCCGCCGACGAGCGTGTACAGCCCCGCTCTGTCACCGTCGCCCCACAGGGGGGCAACGTGCTGGTGATCTTGATGGACGACGTGGGGATCGACAACGTGGGGCTGTATGGGGTGGGCTCGGATCCGCCCCCGACCCCGAACCTCGACGGGCTCGCCGAGCGCGGGGTGCTGTTCCGAAACGCCTGGGCCCTGCCTGAGTGCTCGCCCACCCGGGCGTCGCTGCTCACCGGTCGGTACCCACGCCGCACCGGGATCGGCAGCGTGCTGCAGATGCGGGGGTTTGTAGCCCTCGCGGACGCGGAGGTCACCATCCCCGAGGTGCTGGCCACCAGCCCCCTGGGCTACCGCTCGGCCCTCGCAGGCAAGTGGCACCTCGCCCCGCTGCTGTGGCCGTGGCGCTTCCACCCCGCGGAGCAGGGCTTCGAGCGCCACATGGGCTCGATGGACAACCTCCAGGCCCGGCTTCGGCTGTGGAGCGATGCCACGTTCCCCCTCGGCTACTACTTCTGGGAGAAGAACACCGACGGGGTGCTGTCGTGGGAGACCACCTACGCCACCACCGAGACCACCGACGATGCGCTGGCGCTGATGACGGAGCTAGGGGAGCCCTGGTTCGTGTTGCTGGCCTACAACGCCGCCCACAGCCCGTGGGACGTCCCGCCCCCGCAGCTGCTCACAGGTCCGCCCCCACTGGACGAGATCGAGTCCTTCGACGCAGCGATCACCGCGATGGACACCGAGATCGGCAGGCTGTTGGCTGAGATGCCCCCCGATCAGCTCGATCGGACCACGATCGTGGCCCTGGCCGACAACGGCACCCCGCAGCAGGTGGTGGAGCCTCCGGTCCCGGTCTGGCAGTCCAAGGGGGGCTGGATGGAGGGGGGCTCGCGGGTGCCCCTGATCGTGGCCGGGCCCCTGGTGTCCAGGCCCGGCGCTGTGAGCGACGCGCTGGTGCACGTGGTGGACGTGCTGCCCACCGTCGCAGCCCTCGCCGGGGCCTCGCTGGACGACGGGATCGAGCGAGATGGTCTGTCCCTGCTGCCCTACCTCGCCGATCCAGCCTACCCCAGCGGGCGCGGGGTGCTGTGGACCGAGAAGTTCTTCCCCAACGGGGAGGGCCCCTATGTCGATAAGTTCAGGGCCGTCCGCGATGCGAGCCACCACCTGGTGCTGCTCCCCGAGGGAGAGATGTTGTATAGGCTCGGGCCCGGCCCCCTCGAGGAGACCTGGCTCCCGCTCGACACGCTCACCCAAGACGACGCGGACGCCCTAGAGCGACTGCGCAAGGCGATGATCGAGCAGGAGGCTGCGCTGGGGCTCCACCGCCCGTGAGCCCACCGCCCGTGAGCCCACCGCCCGTGAGCCCACCGCCCGTGAGCCCACCGCCCGGCCCGGTCGCTGGAGTCCTGGGAGTCTTGGGGGTCTTGGGGGTCTTGGGGGTCCTGGGAGCTCCGGGGGCCTCAGCGTGGGGCCTCGCCAGCAGCGCCCGGAGCGTTGCTGAGGCTGTCAGCAGCGCCCGGAGCGTTG
>DRPG01000696.1 GCA_011376105.1 Deltaproteobacteria bacterium | reverse complement strand
GGATCCGGCGGCGCTGGTGCGGGACGTCGCGATCAAGGATCACGTGGCTCAGCAGGCCGGGGTCCATCCCCACACCGTCCGCCCTGGAGATCACAGCGCGATCTCCAGCGCTCAGCCCCTGACCCGGTGGCCGCTCACCGTCACCTCCGACGAGGCGGAGACAGTGGTCCACAGCACGGGCGAGCCCACCCTCGAGCTGGGCCCGGTGATCGAGTTTTGGGATCGCTACTTTGGGCTGGGGCGCTGGCCGGTCGAGGATCTCTACTATGGGCTGATCCGTCGCTTCGTCCGGCGGGTCCACCTCGTCGATCCGGAGGCCCACGAGGCGGTGCGGGGGCAGAGCCTGCTGTACCTGGGCAACCACCAGGTGGGGGTCGAGTCCCTGTTATTCAGCATCCTCGCGAGCGGGCTGAACCAGGTGAGCACGGTCACGGTGGCCAAGGCCGAGCACCAGCAGAGCTGGCTCGGTCAGCTGATCGCCCACTGCTTCAGCTACCCCGGGGCCGCCGATCCCCGCGTCATCACCTTCTTCGATCGCGAGGACAAGGGCAGCCTGCCCCGGATCATCGCTGAGCTCGCGGCTGAGATGACCGGCCCGGGCAAGTCGGTCATGGTCCATGTAGAGGGCACCCGTGCCCTGGCCGCCCGGACGCCGGTCGTCAAGATGAGCGGGGCCTTCCTTGACATGGCGATCTATGTCCGCTCTCCGGTGGTCCCGATCCGCTTCGTCGGTGCCCTGCCGGTCGAGCCGCTGCAGCGGCGTCTGGAGTATCCGGTGGATCTGGGGCAGCTCGACGTGTGGATCGGGCGGCCGATCCCCGCCGAGGTCCTCGCCGCCCGGCCCTACAAGGAGCGCAAGGAGTACGTCGTCTCGGCGATCAACGCCTTGGGCCCCCCGGTGGAGGAGGAGGTCCCGCTCCCCGGCGATCGAGCGATGGAGCAGCGTGCGCTGGCGTGGAGTGCCCAGACCGGCGCGACCCCGCCCCATGCGGTGCTGCTGGAGATCCTCCAGCGCAGCGAGGCACCGACCCCGGCGATCGCCCGGCTGGCACAGGGGGTCATCGACGGCCACCTGGCGCTGGAGGACACCCCCGAGGATCGCTGGCTGGGGGAGCTGGCCCGCAGGCTATACGGCCCCCGGGGGCCCTCGATCGTCAGCTGACCAGCGGGCTCGTGCGCTCCGGGGCGAGCTGCACCGGCTCGGGGACCCCCTCCCCGACGGGGCCGACCCCCTCCCCGACGGGGCCGACCCCCTCCCCGACGGGGCCGACCCCCTCCCCGACGGGGCCGACCCCCTCCCCGACGGGGGGCTCCAGCAGGCCCCGCAGGGCGGGACGCAGCTCTGGCACGTGGTGGAGATCTTCGGCGTATAGCCGACACAGGGCCTCGGCCACCTCCACCGCCCGCAGCGTGTCCTCGGCCCGGGTCGGTGCGCTACCCCCCGACAGCGCCAGGCTGCGGTAGCCCCACTGCAGGGCCGCCCGGGCGTCCGTCGCACCGGCGGTGTCGATCGAGGGGATGTCGACCCCCGCCCAGCGCAGCCGCTCCACCAGCGCGGGCCCGGTGGATCGGTGGTGCTCGGGCCACAGGGGGCCCTCGGACACGATCGCCTGCAGCGGTGCCTTGCCGGGGTCTGCGAGCGCGAGCACGAACACCGGCTCGGCCAGCCGCCCCCCGCGCATGGCCAGGAACGCGTGCATGCCGTTCTGGTAGGCATAACTACAGCCGGTGAACACCATCCAGATGTCGAGATCCGGAGGGGGCGCGTCGCAGAAGCGCCGGTTCAGCTCCAGCAGGGCGGCACAGCCGCTCGCTCCCCCCACCGCCCGCGACGCCCGGCGGTGGGCCACCATGCCCAGGGCGACGGTGGTGGCCAGCACCAGCAAAGCCACGGCGTACATCCCCTGGCTAGGGCGGCCCCAGGGCTCGGCCAGGGCGCGCAGCGTCACCAGCACGGTGACCACCCCCGCGGAGACCACCACGAGCCGCAGCGGCCTCACCAGCCAGCCGGGCCGGCTGAGGCGCCACCGGGGCCGATCCAGGGGGGCCGAGATCACCAGGGTGCCCAGCGCGTTGGGCACCTGGCTGCGCCACACGAGGTTGTAGGAGGCCGACTTGAGCAGGAGCCTGCGCAGCAGGGAGAACCGCTCGGAGCCCTCCAGCACCAGGCTCGCGGTGACCAGCCCACAGGCCACGCTCGCCTCCAGGGGCCACCACAGCCCCAGCACTCCGCTGATCAGCAGCGCCAGGGCGTGGATCCCGAGGACCATCGAGGGAGAGGTGTAGGCGACGAAGCCCTCGATCCGTGAGGGGTGACCCTCGGGCAGGCGGCTGCGGACGTGGTGGAGCATCTCCCGCTCCCCCTCCGTGCCCGCGTAGCGGTGAGCCACCCCCGCCAGCGCCTCGAGATCCGCTCGGATCCGGTCTACGACCTCCGTCACACACCTCCCTGACGGTTCGTACCTCAGGGTAGCCACGACGTCACCCTCGGGACGAAAGCCCAGGCTCGATGATCCGACATCAGGGGGGGGGGGGTTGCTGTCTGAGGCCATCCGCGCCTATGTTGACCCCATCTACGGGATGTCATGCGCTTCAGGGGAAACGAACACACGGGTCGGGGGATCCGGATCGCGATCATCGACTCCGGCATCGATCCAACCGACCCGCGCCTCGGCGGCGTCACCATCGAAGGATGGTCGATCAAGCTGGAGGCCACGGGCCACGCGGCGTTGTCGAACGACTTCGAGGATCAGAACGGCCACGGCACTGAGATCGCAGCCGCGGTGCACAAGCTGGCGCCGGAGGCCACCCTGGTGGGGGTCAAGATCATGGGGGAGCGCCTGCGCACCTCCGCTGAGCTGATGGCCGCCGGGATCGAGACCAGCGCCCAGTCAGGCTGTGCGGTCATCAACCTCTCCCTGGGCACGCCAAACATGGGTAAGGCTCTGTTGCTGCGGGAGTGCGTCGCCAACGCCGTCGACAACGGCTCGGTGGTGCTCGCGTCGGCCCATCCCAAGGGAGAGCGCGCCTACCCCGCCG
>DRPG01000695.1 GCA_011376105.1 Deltaproteobacteria bacterium | reverse complement strand
TGCCAGCGCTCCCACAGCTCGGTGGGGGACCGCGCAAGGTAGGGGTGGCGAAAGTTGCGCATCAGCTCGAAGCCCAGCATCCGGGCGGTGCCCCGGGCGATGTCGCTGTAGGCCGAGAAGTCGGCCAGCATCTGGACCATGAAACCCGCCGCGGCGGTCCACAGCAGCAGCGGGGCCGGATCCGGTGCGGCATAGATCGCGTTGACATAGGGGGCGAGGGTGTCGGCGATCACCACCTTCTTGGACACCCCCCACAGGGCCAGGGACAGCCCCGAGCGCATCGCAGCGCTCGTCAGGGACCGCGGAGCCTCGATCTGGGGCAGGATCCGGCCCGCGCGCTCGATCGGCCCGGCCACCAGCTGGGGGAAGAAGCTGACGAACACCAGGTAGTCGAGGAAGTCCCGCCTGGGCTCCAGCTTCCCCCAGTACACGTCGAGGGTGTAGCTCATCGTCTGGAAGGTGTAGAAGCTGATCCCCACCGGCAGCAGGATCCCCAACGTATAGGTGCTCTCGCCGAGCCCTAGGGCGACCAAGGCGGCTGAGACGCTCTCGAGGAGGAAGTCGAGGTACTTGAAGGTCCCCAGCAGCAGCGCGTTGCCCACCAGGCTAAGGCCGAGCCAGCGCCGGCGTTGGCCCGGCCGGTCCGCGATCAGCCGGCCACAGGAGTAGTCGAGGGCGGCCGAGTACAGCAGCAGCAGCACCAGCCACGGGGTGACCCAGCCATAGAAGATCAGGCTGCTGACAGCGAGCAGCAGGTTCTGCCCCCGCCGGGGCAGGCGCCAGTATACCAGCCAGACCGCAAGGAAGAACCAGAGAAACTCGTGCTGGACGAAGGACATCAGTCCGCGCCCTCCAGCAGCCGCAGCCCGGTGATCATCGACAGCCCCGAGCCCCCGAGGATCACCTCGACCGGTGCCCGGGGGGACAGGGGCGCAGCCAGGTCCCAGCCCTCGTCGAGCCAGGCCCCGGGCTGAGCGGACAGCTGTGTCTGCAGCAGCACCTCAGCACCGGATCGGACCTCGATCCGCAGGGTGCTGGGCCCCGACGGGGCCACCCCCTCTAGGGTGAGGCGGCGTGCGCTGCCGTGCATCGGGATCAGGGAGCGCCGCCGCAAGTGGAGCTCGTCGCCCGGCAGCAGCCACCGCACCCGGGCCTGCTCGGCAAAGAACGACTCAGGCGGGCCCTTGCGGCGCCTGGGCCGCCTCCTGCGCTCGGCGGGGGTCAAGCCCACCTCGGCGTCCTCGACCTCGGCGGGCCACCAGGTGCAGCGCCGCTGTGGGTGCCAGGCCAGCGCCGCCGAGGCGGGCGCCCCCTGCTGGCGCCAGCGGGGCGGGGCCCGGAAGGTCGCGGCGCCGGCGCGGGCCCGGACCTCCAGCGTGCCACCGGGCGCCTCGAGCTGGACCGGGAGGCAGCTGCGGTGCCCCAGGATCGGCTGGAGATCGGCCAGCGACAGCCACCCAGGATCGGAGACCTCGATCCAGCCGGTGCCGTCGCGCTGCACCGTGATCGGGCCCTGCTGGATCGGAGGGGCCGCAGCGGCATAGCGCACGATCGTCCGCGCCTCGTCCAGCAGATCCGCGGAGGGCGCCGAGGTCCGCTCCGAGCCGATCACCCAGCGGAGATCGATCCCGTCGTCCACGACCAGGTCGCGGATCAGCAGCCAAGGGCCCCCCTCGGGCGAGGCCCACCGCACCGTGGCCCCCTCCCCCCCTCCAGCAGAGTCCAGCACACCATGGACCACCGCCGCGTCGACCCGCAGCGGGACCTCTTGGCCGTCCACGCTCAGCACCGGGGCGCCAGCTCCAAACACCAGGGCGGAGGTCTCGAGGCGGACGGGGGGGCCCGGGGGCAGCACGATCTGGATCGCAGTGCCGGGGTGCACCCAGTAGGCCAGCACCCCCCGGTGCCGGGGGGTCACCGCCCCATGTGCCCCCTCTGGATCCACCGCGACCTCGACGGGGACAGCATCGTGCAGCGACACCTGCAGGGAGGAGGGATCGTCGAGCGGACGGGGCGGCGCGATCGTGATCCCCTCGCCGGAGACCCAGAAGGTACCTGCACAGCTTGCCTCTGCAACCGGGGGCCCGGGCGCCAGCGCGACGCCGTCCACCGTGACCTGCGCCGGGGAGCCCGGCACCGCCAGCCGCTCCAGGACCTCGCCCGAGACCACCCCCAGCCCGGGTTCGAGCAGGCGCCAGCGGCAGCGCTGCCCCTCCAGAGCCCCAGCGAGCGGAGCAGGTCGCCCCTCGCCCTCGATCCGGACCGGGGGCGAGGGCAGGGGGCTGGGCTCAAACGCAGCGCCCTCAAGGATCCCCCGCTGCTGCAGCGCCTCTACCAGCGCCGAGGTGACGCGCTGGCGCCCGGCGGGCGTCATGTGGACCGGATCGACGAAGTCCTCGGGCCCCACCGCCAGCTCGGACAGATCGACGAACGGGACCTCGCGGGCGTTGAGGTAGGCCACCAGGGCCCGGGTGCGCTCCAGCACCGCCGGGATCCGGCGCTGGCTCTCCTCCCGGATCGGGAGCTGGACATATACCAGGGCGCCGTCCTGGTCCTCCATCAGATCGACGGTGTCGGCCACGAACGAGGCCCCGGGGGGCCCGAGGATCGCGTGAGCCTCAGCGTCGGGCCCGACCCAACCCGCCAGGCCCTCCGCGATCTGCCCCCCCTCCCCCAGCACCGCAGCGGACGCTGCATCGGCCACCGCCCGGCCCCGCTCGGCGAGCCGCCCCGCCCCCCAGGGGGCGAACACCAGCCCGACGGCACGATCCCGCAGGCCATCGAGGACACCCGAGCGGAGCTCGCCGCTGCGGGCCCTCGCCCGGGCCCAGGCCACAGACGCGGCGCCGCCCGCCATCCGCCCCTCGGCGACGGGATCGGGCCCGTCGCTCAGCGCCATCGCGCGCCCATAGAGCCGATCGCTGGGCGGTCGGATCGTGAGCATGTTGCTGGGCAGGCTGGCGATCACCACCAGCCGGGGCCGGTGGCCCTGCCCCAGCACCCGGTGCTTGAGCATCAGGTACCAGGTCGGCGCCATGGTCGACGGCTCGGACGCGTCGAAGACAGACAGGGACAGCGCCTCCCCCAGGGCCCGGGGATCGATGTTGCGCCGGGCGGTGGAGTTGCCGAGCAGCAACAGCTCAGGGGGCCGCTGTGCCAGCCTGCGATCGAGCTGGCGTGCCCTGGCGGTGCGGATCGTACCCTCAGGGCGGACGAGCCACAGGGCCCACGAGGTGCTCAGCAGCAGGGGGAGCACGACCGCGATCGCACGAGGCCAGGAGATACCCATGGGCGCTTGTAGCCCGACCGCTCCGATGTGGCTGGCGCCCGGACCCCGGGGTAGGATCTTGCCTCCGTAGGGGGGTGTTTGACCGAGCCAGCCCAGACCATCCACCAGCTGTTGCTCACCCGCGCCCGCACCGATCCCGATCGCGTCCTGTACCGACACCTCGTCGACGGAGAGCAGCTCGAGCAGAGCCTGACGGCGGGGCAGCTGGAGCGGCGCTCGGCGGCGATCGCCGCCACCCTGGCCGGGGCCGGGGCCCGGGGGCAGCCGGTGATGCTGCTCTATCCCCAGGGCCTCGACTTCGTGGCCGCCCTGCTCGGCGCGATGCGGGCCGGCGCTGTCGCGGTGCCCGCCCCGCCCCCCGACGCCGATCGGGGCAGCCGCCGCAGCACACGACTGGCGTCGATGATCCAGCGCTGTGGTGCCCGGCTGGCGCTGACCCACTCGGCGCTGATCCACCCGGCGCCGACCCACCCGGCGCCGACCCACCCGGCGCCGACCCACCCGGCGCTGGCCGGCCCCGGCGCCGGCCTGGATCGGCTCCAGATCATCGCCACGGACACGCTGCCCGACGAGGCCGCGGCGGGCTGGTCCGACGACGGAGATCTGAGCGCCGACACCGTGGCGTACCTGCAGTACACCTCGGGCTCCACCACGGCCCCCAGGGGGGTCGTCCTCCGCCACGCCAACCTGCTCGCGAACTGCGCCGATCTCAACGAAGCCTACCGCTTCGATCCAGACAGCGTGCTGGTGAGCTGGGTCCCGTCCTACCACGATCTGGGGCTGGTGTATGGGGTGCTGATGCCCCTGTCTGCGGGCTTTGTCTCCGTCACCCTCGATCCGGCCGCGTTCGTGCAGCGTCCCCTGCGCTGGCTGGCGGCGATGTCCAGGCTCGGCGGCACCCACAGCATCTCCCCCAACTTTGGCTTCGATCTCGCGATCCTCCGCACCACCGAGGCCGAGCGAGCAAAGCTGGATCTGCGGCGCTGGCGGGTCGCGCTCAACGGCGCTGAGCCCATCCGGCGCAGCACCGAGCAGCGCTTCGTCGAGGCCCTGCGCCCCCTCGGCCTCCCGGCCGACGCGATCTCCCACTCCTACGGCCTGTCCGAGGCCACCGCCAAGGTCACCGCCGAGGGCCCCGGGCGGCGCATGGCCTTCCTCGAGCTAGACGCCGCCGCCCTCGAGGCGGATCGGATCGTGCCGGCGGCGGGGGGGCGGGTCGCGGCCGTGGCCTGCTGTGGAGTGCCCGCGGGCGACATGCGGATCCAGATCGTCGATCCCCACACCCACGCGCCGCTGCCCCCCGATCGCGTCGGCGAGATCTGGCTGTCCGGCGCATCGGTGGCGGACGGCTACCACGACGATCCCGGAGCGACCGAGCGGACCTTCGGCGGGATCCTCGCCACGGAGCCCGGTGTGCGCTGGCTGCGCACCGGAGATCTCGGGTTCATCGTGGACGGTGCGCTGTATGTCACCGGCCGGAGCAAGGATCTGCTGATCGTCCGGGGCGAGAACCACTACCCCCAGGATCTCGAGTGGAGCGTGCAGGGGCAACACCCTGCGATCCGCCCTGACTGCGCTGCGGCGTTCTCCGTCCCCGGGCCGGACGGGGAGCGGGTGGTGCTGCTGACCGACGTCTATCCCGATCGGATCGACGATCCACAGGTGGTGATCGCCGCGATCCGCGAGGCGGTGGGGCGACACGGGCTGGCGGTCTCGATCGTGGGCCTGCTGCCCCCCCGCACCGTCCCCAAGACCTCGAGCGGCAAGATCCAGCGGTCTGAGGCCCGCCGAGCCTTCCTCGCCGATCAGCTACCGCTGCTGACCCGGTGGGAGGCCACCGGCCCGGCCCCGGATCCCGATCCCCCCCCCGACGCTCCAGCCCCCACCGACGCTCCAGCCCCCACCGACGCTCCAGCCCCCACCGCCCCCGGGCTCCCCCTGGCCCTCGCCCTGCGCCGGCTGACCGGCGCCGCCCGGACCGCTCGGCTGGTCCAGCGGATCCAGGAGCTGGTGGCCGGGCGGGTGGGGCTGTCCCCCGACGAGATCGCGACGGACACCCCCCTGCGCAGCCTGGGCATCGACTCCGTCGCCGCGGTGCAGCTGGGCGAGGCGATCGCCGAGGCCACTGAGCTGTCCCTGTACCCTGGGGTCGCCCAGGATCATCCAACGGTGGATGCGCTGGCGGCCTTCGTGCTCCGGCGCCTCGAGCAGGGGTAGCTCAGCGGGGATCGATGCGCTGGTCGCCCCAGTCCACGTCGGCAAACCGTACGTCGTCGTCCTCGCCTGAGATCGTCTTGGTCTGCTCGTAGGCCAGCGAGCCCGAGAGGTAGATCCGCACGGTCACATCGTTGGGCTCGGTGCGGGAGCTGCCCGGGAAGTCGTTGACCCACACGTGGTAGACGATGTCCTCAGGTGCGTCGATGTTGATGTTCTCGGGCCCGGTGCCCGGGATGTCGTCGATGTCGAGGATCGGATCGGCGACGGCGCCGGCGGGTCCCCAGGGCAGACCATCGAGGCGGCAGTTTGCGTAGTAGCAGTCCTGATCGGTGCGCAGGTCGCCGTTGCCCCGGACCACGTGGAGATCCATGTCGTCGTCGGGACGCTGCCAGAACATCTCGACCCACAGATCGGTGGCGGGGATCGCCTCAAACGACGTCGTGCACGGTGTGGACGACACGCCCTCGCCGTTGGTCACCACCAGCTGCACGGTGTAGGTCCCGACCACGTCTGCGATGAACGCACGATCCGAGTAGCTCGGATCCTCCAGGGGCAGGGTGGGGCTCGCCCCGGCGGGGGGGGAGATCAGGCTCCACGCGTAGCTCAAGCCCCCACCACCCGGATCGAAGGAGCCTGACCCGATCCAGTAGACCGTCTCATGGATCGCAGCCACCGGATCGGGGTTGGCGCTGCACACCGCGACCGGCGCGTCTCCGCCGCCGCCCCCGTAGAGCTTGACCTCGGACACCGGGGCCTCGGGATCGTTGCTCTCGACGATCAGCCGGCCCGCGTCGAGGAAGGATCGGGGCTGGTAGGTCACCGTGCCCTCGATCACCTCGTCGGGCTCGAGGGACTCGACCTCTTCGAGATCGAGGGTGAACGCCTCGTGGTTGCTGGCGATCGACGCGATCTCCAGCGTGCCGCCGCCGACGTTGGCCAGGATGAAGCCCTGCTCGGCACCCGAGCCATACTCCACCACCCCGAAGTCGAGGATCGGTGGCTCGATCAAGATCAGCCCAGCGGCGCCGTCGTTGCCACTTGTACCAGCGAACAGGCTGTACTCAGAACAGGCGGAGAGACAGAGCGAGAGAGCGAGAGAGCGAGAGAGCGAGAGCTGCTTCAAGTCGAACCTCCCCACGCCAGGAGGCAGCGCGAGCGACCGATCCTAGATCGTTGTTGCTCGATCGTCTAGGTCTAGAGCAGCTCCGAGCCAGGCCGGGGTGAGGCCCCACCAGATCCGGACGTTCGTCCGCTGTGTCCGCTGCGTCCGCTGCGTTCGCCGTGGCTGGATCTGCCCTCCGGCGGAGGGCTCACACCAGGCTAGAGCGCTCCCCCACTCCGGCGAGCCGCGCCCTCCTCCGGCGAGCCGCGCCCTCCTCCGGCGAGCCGCGCCCTCCTTCGGCGAGCGGCCGCCCTCCTCCGGCGAGCCGCGTTGATCCATGCCCTGTACCCACCGGGGACACGCAGCTGGATCCGCAGGCTGGGTACGTTCGCTGAGTGCACTGTCGACCCCACGGGATGGAGACCTCTGTGCAGGGACCGCTGCCCAGACCCCACGACGACATGTCCCCTAGGGACAAGGGCGCGCTCTTGCTGCGGTACCTGGAGACAGGGAGCTCCCTGGTGGGCCTCGACTTCTCCGGGGCCCACCTCAAGGGGCTCGAGCTGCAGCGCGTCGATCTGCAGCGCGTCGATCTCAGCTGGGGGAACCTGCCCCTCGCTCAGCTGCGGCAGGCCAACCTGCAGGGGGCCAACCTGCAGCAGGCCAACCTGCTGCTGGCGAACCTCCAGAGCGCACGCATGAAGGCCGCCAGGCTCACCCAGGCCACCCTTCAAGGCGCAGCGCTACAGTGGGCTGATCTGTCGGGCACGGATCTGTCGGGGGCCAACCTCATGCGGGCCGATCTTCAGGGTGCCTACCTGCAACAGAGCAACCTCCGCGGCGCGAGCCTCACCCGGGCGAACCTCGCGGAGGCCAACCTCCGGGGGGCCAACCTACACCACGCGAGGACCCTCGAGGGCACCCGGATCGATCCAACGACGTTCTACCTCAGCGGCTGGAGCACCCCCTACCTCGAGACCCTCGTGGCCCTGGGGCTGCTCCTCCGGGGCTTCCCCGAGCCCCCCGTCCACGCCCCCCCCACCGGCGCCGCCTCGCAGGTCGAGGCCCACGCCCCGCCGGGAACCAGCATCCTCAAGCGGATCGCGACCCCGCTCGAGCAGGGCGCGGTCGCCGATCGACCCGGGGTCGAGGTCTGTGCCGGCAACCTCGATCCCGTCCGCTACTTCACCTGGTCCGACGTCCAGGTAAGCCACGATCCAGTCGTCTGCACGGTCTTGCTCAGGCCCAGCGCAGACGCGGGCGCCATGGCCTCGGATCTCAGCTACTGCAGCTTCGTCCGGGTGGCGGGCCGGCTGGTGGGTCGGATCGCGAGCATCAGCCTGCTGTCGGATCCCGCCCTGAGGACCTCAGCGGCGATCGTCAGGCTCGACATCCGGCCCTGAGGCGCCCGAGCCCACGCGCTCGACCTCCGGGCCCGGAGCGGACGGAGCCGCGGGAGCTGGAGCCGGGGCCCCCCTGTCGCGTCGCAGGGCTGCATACTCGCGCAGCGTGCCCCCGATCACGTGCTGCACCAGCAGCAGGACGACCAGCCCCACCACATACTCGGAGATCGTGCCCAGCCACTCGTAGGTCTGCGGGGAGACCACGGTGCGATCGCCACGGGCGGCGAGCCCCCACAGGTTGCGGATCCCACGCGCCACGAAGAACTGCCCCACCAGCCAGGAGCCGGCCAGGCCTGCGCTCCAGCCCGCGACCCCGCTCAAGACCTCGCCACCGACGAACCCTCCGACGGCGGATCGGTTGGGGGTGCCGGGGATGATGTTGTTCCACAGCGCGGTGCTCAGATCACTGGCTGTGTTGGTGGGAGGAGGATCGGACGAGGGCTCCATGCCCCGACGATACCGCCCGGGCACCCCCGGCGCACCCTCCGGGGGCAGGGCACCACGAGGATCTTGCTCCGATCTGACATCTGCTGGAGGGGAGGTCGACCGATCGCCGGCCGGAGCCCGGGGACCCGACCGCTCCCGACGTTCGAGCCCTCCAGCCCCTGAAGGATCCGAGCCCTCCTCCTTCACGGGCCGGAGCCAGGGCCGCAGGCCCCGTGGACGTGCCCATCCCGATCATCGCGAGCGACCCGATCATCGCGAGCGACCCGATCATCGCGAGCGACCCGATCATCGCGAGCGAC
>DRPG01000694.1 GCA_011376105.1 Deltaproteobacteria bacterium | reverse complement strand
GCCCCCCGCCTGTCCCCGCAGCCCATCGCTGGACGGGACAAACACCGCCGCGGACGCAAGTCCTGCGATGGCTACGATGCTGGCGAAGCGTAGCGACATGTCGCCGTCCTCGTTGGGAGGGTTGCACCCACCGTGCCATTGTGCCGCAACCCGATCCCCCGTGCTACGTCGCCCGGCCCTCCGAGGGAGCCGAAACCCGGTCTGGCCTCAGCCTCCTGTTCGGCAGCTGGTGTTGTTTTTGTTGGGTCACCAGGCCACGGCGGCGGCGCTCTCGGTCAGCCAGCCCCGCCGATCCCGGCCGTCGATCACCAAGAGGAACCCTCCATAGGATCGCTCGATCCTGACCTCTGTGCCAGGCTTGAGGCGGAGGCGCTCGCCTGCGTTGACCGAGGCCGCGTCCCGCAGGATCGCCTCTCCGTCGACGATCACCCCGATGGGGTGCCACGCGAGCTGTGCACCGCCCCAGCTGCTGATCCCACCCACGACGAGGCCCACCGCGAGCAGCCCCAGCCCCGGAGCCCGTCCCCGCCCCGCCAGGCGCCCTCCGACCAGCACGACGGAGCCGAGGCTGGTGAGCAGCAGGCCCAGCACCCCCAGCTCTCCGGGGGTGAGCACCGCCATCCAGGCGGCGGGCAGGGCGGCGGGGGGAGGCACCGCGCCCAGCTCGGCCCGGGCTAGGGCGAGGTTGTGGTGGATCGCACCGTCCCGGGGGCGCAGCCGGGCCGCCGCCCGCAGGTGGGCGATCGCCCGGGGCCAGTCCCCCTTGCGGTACCAGGCGGTGCCGAGGTTGTACTCGATGATCCCCGAGGCCCGCAGGCGCCCCCCACGGGCAGCGCTCCAGATCTCGATGGCCTCGTCGAGGTGACCCTCCTCCAGCGCCGCCGCGCCGTCGCTGACCACCCCCCCCAGGGCCAGGCCCGCCCACCACAGCCCGATCATGTCACCCCCCGCTGCCGCACCACCTCGATGATCGCAGCCTCCAGCCCCGGATCCGGCTCACCCGCGCCAAAGCGCACCCGCTGCAGCCGACGCAGCAACGCGTCCAGCTCTGGATCGGGGCCGGGGATCTGCACGGCGCGCAGGAGCTCATCGAGGATCGCCAGCCGTTCATCGGGATCGGCGGGCAGCGCCCGGATCCGCTCCGACGGGGTGATCTGCACGACGCGTTCGCTGCGGCGCCTGCGGTACAGGGTCAGGAGCCCGAGCAACAGCTCCACTCCGATCACCCCCACCCCCGGGGCCGCCACCAGCCCGAGGAACAGGGGCATGAAGCGATCGAGGGGCGGGATCGAGGCCATCCCCGAGGTCACCACCGGCCGGGGCGCGAGCTCAGTGGGATCGACGATCGGCGCGGGCAGCCCGGACGAGAACGAGGTGACCTCCCCCACGCCCTCCCGCCCGGGCTCCACCGTGATGGTGGGCAGCTCGACCCGGTGGGTCTCGTAGGCGCCGGCCGTCGGGGAGAAGGTGACGAGCTCGAAGGGAGGGGGCCGCAGCTCTCCCTCCTCGGTGGGCACCAGCACCCGCCGGAAGGTGGCCGTGGCGGCGTAGGCGTCGCTCTCCACCCGGGCCGAGACCTGAGCGTCGTTCTCGTAGACGCTCGCCATCGGGGTCTCATAGGGGGGCAGGGAGAAGCCTTCGAGGGAGCCATCCCCCCGGATCCGCAGGGTCCAGGTGATCGACTGCCCGACCACCGCCCTCTCCCGATCGACGTCCGACAGCAGCACGAAGTCGCCCACCAGGCCGGAGAAGCCGTCCGGTGCCGGTGGCAGGGGCTCCACCGTGAGGACGGCGGGATCGGTGACCCAGGGCTCGCTGCGCACCCGTCGGAAGCCAAAGGGATCGGGACGCCCCATCGGGGTCTTCACCGTGGCGATCGCCACGCCCTGATCCCGCCGTCCGGTGCCGGTGGCGATCAGCGGGACCACGCCCTCCTGGATGTGGATCGCGCCCTCGGGATCGTCGATCACATAGGCGGACTGGGCGGGCTGGCCCTGCTGAGTGGCACGCAGGCCATCGAACGCGGGCAGGCGCCACTTGGCGGAGGCCCCCGGCAGGGTGCTCTCGAACCGGTAGCGGTACAGGACGACCTGCCCCTCCCATGCGGTCTCTTCGCTGAAGCCCGCCTCGACGTGGACCTCCTGCCGTGCCCCCAGCTCAGGCCGGGGTCGGACGACGATCTCGACGGCGTCTGCGCTCACCGTGCTCCCGTCGATCAGCGGTAGCTCGACGGGCCCCAGCTGCCAGCTGCCCTCCCGCAGGGCCGCGATCCGGTAGTCGAACTGATGGATCAGGGTGACCCGCCCGTTGACGCTGTGGTACCGCTGAGCCTGGCCCGAGTAGCTGATCTGCAGGCCATCACCGACCGGCAGCGTCGGAGGCTGAGACGAGTTGGTCCGCGGGCTGCCCCGGCCGGTGACCACGAGCACCTGGGCGGTGCCCGTCTGGCCCTGAGCCAGCTGCTTGGGCTCGACCCGCAGCTGCACCTGGGTGGCGAGGGCCACCGCGCTGGCCACCAGCGCTACCATGGCTTGTCCCCCGAGCGGCCCTGGACGGTCACCCGCTGGATGCCCTCCTCGATCGCATCCAGCAGGCGGTGGGCCTGGCCCTCGGTGATCGGGGCGGCGGGATCGACGGCGCTGCCACCTTCGGCCGACGCGGAGCCCTGCTCTCCGCCCTCCTCCTGGACCTCGCCGGGGGCGACGGCCTGGGAGGTCCCCGGCTCCTCGGGGTCATCGGCGGAGCCCTGCGCGGTGCCCTCCTGAGGCTCCCCGCCGGCCTGCTGATCCTCTCCCATCGCCTCGGAGCCCTGCTGCTCGCCGGCCTGCTGCTCGCCGGCCTGCTGCTCACCGGCCTGCTGCTCACCGGCCTGCTGCCCTCCCTGGGGCTGGCCCTGTTGGCCCGGGGACTCCGGGGCTGAGGACGCCTCGGACTCTTCCTCCCCCTCCCCGCCGTCTTGAGGAGGCGGAGGCGGCTGCTGGCGCCTGCGCTCCTCGATCTCCCGCGCCACCAGATCCCGGTTGCGCTGGGCTCCGCTGTGCTCGGGATCTTCCTGCAACAGCTGATCGTAGCGCTGGAGCGCCTGCTCGAGCCGGCCCGATCGATAGTGGGCGTTGCCCGAGTTGAACAGCGCCTCCACCGGCGTCCTCCGCAGGCGCGCGGCTTGATCGAAGGCCCGGGCGGCCCCCTCCCAGTCCGAGGCTCGGTACCGGGCCGCGCCGAGCCGCTCGAAGATCTCGGGATCGTCGGGGCGCTCCAGCGACAGCTCCGTCAGCTGCTCCACCGCCTCGTCGTAGCTGCCCGAGCGGTAGTGGGCGTCGGCGTCGGACAGGGGGTTGGCCCGGGCCGGGGCCGAGCCTGCTCCGGACAGCGCCAGCAGCGCCAGGGCCGTGCCCCAGAGCCTCCGGCCGTCCCCCAGCCACGCGGACAGCAGCAGCAGCACGGCGGCGACGGACAGGGGCCACTGGTACGCCGTCCGCCAGGTCTCCCGCTGGTGGATCCCCCGCTCCACCGCCTGGACGTTCCTCCTGATCTCTGTGTACAGCCCCTGCATGTCGCGATCCGAAGCGTTGGAGATGACGAAGGCACCGCCCGTGATCCGTGCTACTTCTTCGAGTATCTCGAAGTCCGGCGTGGTGATCGCGCGCTGGCCGTTGTACTTGAGGAGCTGCCCGTTGGGCAGCGGGATGGGCGAAGGGTCCAGGCCGATCCCCATCACATAGACGGGGACCCCCTGGGCCCGGGCCTGCTCGGCCGCCTCCCGGGCGCGATCCCCGTCGTGGACCTCGCCGTCGGACAGGACGACGATAGCCTGGCCCGCCTGCTCCTGGGCTCGGGAGAGCAGCTCCAGCGCCACGAAGATCGCGCTCGCCAGATCGCTGCCCTGGCTCTCGAAGGACTCGGTGTCCGCCTCGGAGACCACCAGATCCACAGCGGTGAAGTCCTGGGTCAGGGGCAGGCGGGGGTAGGCGCCCCCGGCGAACACCACCAGCCCGACCCGATCACCAGCCACCAGGCGCCCCAGATCGCGGATCTCGCGCCGGGCGCGCTCGAGGCGACTTGGGTCGACGTCGCGGGCGTCCATCGAGCGGGACAGATCCAACAACAGCACCAGATCGGTGCCCGTGGCCTGGACCGTGCGGATCTGCTTGTCGAGGCGGGGCTCAGCCAGGGCCACCAGCAGCAGGGCGAGGCCCACCAGGGCGAACACGTCGCGGGCGATCCTGCGCCACCGCACACCCTTGGGCAGGATCTTGGTCATCAGCTCGCGGGCGAAGAAGGCGCGCAGGCGCCTGCGGTGCAGCGCGCCGCTCACCACGAGGATCAAGGCCAGCAGCCCCACCAGGGGCAGCATCCACAACCATCCGGGCTCTGCCAGGCTCACGGGCCCCTCCGTAGCCAGGTGCCGGACAGCAGCAGCTGCAGCCCCAGCAGCGCCACCGCAGGGATCAGGAACTGGCGGAACCGCTCCTCGTGATCCACCAGCTGGATCACCTCCGCCGGCGAGGGCTCGAGCTCATCGATGGTCTCGTAGATCTCCTTGAGGCTCTCGGTGTTGGTGGCGCGGAAGTAGCGCCCGCCGGTGATCTCGGCGATCTGGGTCAGGCCATCCTCGTCGAGGCCGTCCGAGAGGAGCCCGAACAGGGTGCGTTGTTGATCGCCGACCCCGATGGTGTAGACCTCGATGCCCAGCGCCGCGGCGGCCTGGGCCGCCTCCAGGGGGCTGATCCGGCCTGCGTTGTTCCGGCCGTCGGTCAACAGGATCACCAGCCGGCTCGGAGCATCGAGATCCTTCAGCCGCTTGGCGCTCACCGCCAGCGCGCTGCCGATGGCGGTGCCCTGGGCACCGGCGACGCCCAGCTCGATCTGATCCATGATCTCGAGCAGGGTGTGGTGATCGAGGGTCAGCGGGACGTGGGTGTAGGCCTCCTCGCCAAACACGACCACGCCGATGCGATCGTGGGGGCGCTGCTCGATGAACTCCGCCATCACCCCCTTGGCGACCTGCAGCCGGTTGACCGGGGTCAGCCCCATGCTGAAGTCGTCGGCCCGCATCGAGCCCGAGGTGTCGACCGCCAGGATGATGTCGAGCCCCTCGGACTCCACCATCACGTCCCGGCGGGTCAGCCTCGGCCGCGCCAGGGCGATCACGATCAGCATCAGCGCAGCCAGGCGCAGGGTGCTGGGGAGCCACGCCAGCAGCAGCCGGAGGCTCCAGCCCCGGCGCACCGTGGCCAGGCCCGGCACCGCCAGCACGTTCCGCCCCGTCAGCCGGCGCTGCAGGGGCAGCAACACCACCGGGACCAACAGCACGAAGGCGATCGGTGTCGCGAACTCGATCATGGCCTCCACCACAGGCGGCGGGCGAGCACATCACCGGCGGCGATCACGATCACCGCGGTGCGCAGCAGGGGCTGGATGCCCTCGAGCGCCCCGGTGAGCGCGATCACCAGCTCGGCGACGCCGATCACCAGCGCCGCGAGCCCACCGGCCAGCAGCAGGTGGCTCCACAGCGGCACAGCGACCTTCGTGGGCTCGGGCTCGGCGGGGGGTGGAGGCTCGGGGGACTCGCTCTGCCAGGAGCTCGGGGCGGTGGCGTCGGTGAACGCGCGCAGATCGGCGTCGAGTTCCTCGAGCAGCTCGCTCGAGGGGCGCTCCTCGGCGAACTTGATCCGATCGGTGGCGCGCAGCAGCCGCTTCGCCCGGGGGAGGTTGCCCTGGGGCAGCAGCGGCAGCGAGCGGAGGTGCTCCATCAGCTCGCTGGTGGTCCATGCCGTGGCCTCGAAGCCGAACACCGCCTCGACGTAGCGCCGGAACAGCACCGACAGCTCCCGCGCCTTGTCCTCGTCCGACAGCATCTCGTCGAGCCGGATCCGCTCCCACGCGCCGATGGCCTCGAGGTGGGGAGGCTGCCTCCGTGCCTCGGCCGTCGACACGCTCCTCGATCGGGGCCAGGTGGCGATCCCGAGCCCCATCGCCAGCAGGCCGCCCGCGATCAGCCAGGGGCTGCCGGCCAGGGTGCGCACCGGCGGGGGCTCGACGATGTCGATCAGCTCCCCCACCTGG
>DRPG01000693.1 GCA_011376105.1 Deltaproteobacteria bacterium | reverse complement strand
GGCGGACTGCGCCCCGGCGGACTGCGCCCCGGCGGACTGCGCCCCGGCGGACTGTGAGGGGCCACAGACGCCGGGCCCGATGAGGGGCCACAGACGCCGGTCCGGGGGCTCGCCCCCGGGCCACGCCGCCGGTCCGGCTGCAGCCGGCTCGCCGGCGGGCTGGGTGTCGTGGGGCCCGGTGTGGGCTCACCCTGCCCGGTGTGGGCTAACCCTGGGAGGCCTTCGGGGAGACCTGAGCGGGGGGCGCCGCTGCGTCGATCTCGGGGGTGTGGATCGGGAACGAGGGGGTCGTGCCCTCGGCGTTGAGCCGCCGCTTGCGGTCGCGACCCGCGCGCTTGTTGCGCAGCTTGCGACGGAACTTGGTGATCTTGGTGAGGGTGGCCATGGTCTCTCTCGAGGTGAACGCCGCCCTGGGGCGACAGCGAGGGGGTTGTTTATTGATGGCAGCCGGGCGCGTCAATGGTTGCGCAGCACGCTCGCCACTACGGTCTTGTCGTCGCCCCCCATGTTGATGGTCAGGCCGGTGCTCGGGATCTTGGCGAGCTGGTAGTCGCCACACCGGCCCTTCATCTGCCTCCAGATCTCGACGATCTGCTTGACGCCGGTGGCTCCCACCGGGTGCCCGAAGCCGACGAGCCCACCGCCGGTGTTGATCGGGAGATCACCGCTGATCTCGGTGCGTCCCTCTGCGACCATCGCCGCGGCCGCGCCGGGCTTGGAGAAGCCCATCGCCTCCATCATGAGCAGCTCGGTGACGGTGAAGCAGTCGTGGACCTCCGCCACGTCGACCTCCCCCACGGTGATCCCCGCGTCCTGCATGACCCGCAGCGCCGCCACGGCGGTGGTGTCGAGGCGGGTGGGCTCGGAGTCCTCCCACAGGTTGCCGGTGGTGTGGGACAGCGCGACGACCTCGATCGCGTCGGACCTCGGCCGCCCCAGCCGCCGCAGGCCCTCCTCGCTGACCAGCACCAGGGCTGCGCCGCCGTCGGAGACCTGGCTGCAGTCGCTCACCTTCATGTAGGGCGCGAGCGCTTCGTTGCTCAGGAAGGCGGGGTTGCGGTCGCCGGCGGTCGACGCGGTGGCCAGATCCATCTGGACCGCCTGCATGTGGGCCAGGGGGTTGCGGTTGGCGTTGGCGTAGGCCTTGACTGAGACCCGTGCGATGTCCTCGTCGGTGACCTCGAAGGTCTCCTGGTAGGCCTTGACCCGCCGGGCGAACAGCGCGGGGAAGGTGAAGTCATCGAGCTCGCGCTGGCGCGCGTAGTGGGAGGCCCGGGCGAGGTAGTCTCCGCCGGTGCGGGCGCTCTCGGTGGTCTGGACCTCGACCCCGACGACCAGCGCGACGTCGGTGCCGGCCTGGATCGACTCCAGGGCGCTCGCGAACGCCAGCCCCCCTGAGGCGCAGGCGCCCTCGACCCGCATCACCGGCTTGTGGAGCAGATCCGGGTGGGTGCCCACGACCGCGGCGCCCAGGTGGCCCTGGCGCGAGAACAGCTCGCCGACGAAGTTGCCGATCCATGCCTTCTGCACGTCGGCGGCGGGGGTGTTCGTCGCCGCGAGGGCGCCATCGACCGCGCGCTGGATGTAGTCCTCGAGGGTGGGGTTGTCGCGGGTCCCGAAGTCGGGGTGCCGCTTCCAGATGAAGTCGGGGTGCTTCTTGCCGATGAACGGCGTGATGTGGCCCCCGAGGACATAGGCTCGACGCGCCAGGCTCATGGCTCCACCTCCTCGGGGGATCCTTCGCCCTCGATACCTTCCCCCCGCTCCTTCGCGTCCGCTTCGTGGAAGGAGTCGAGCATGCTGTTCTGTCGATCGAGGCTCGCAGCGATGGTCTCGTCGTCGGCCCAGGGCGACGCCAGCACCTTCTCCTCGAGATCCGCGAGGTTGTCCTCGAGCTCGTCGAACGCCCGGGTCTTGGTTGGATCCCGCCTGGCGATCTGCAGATCGGCGAGCACCTTGCCGATCTCGTCGGCGAGGATGCTCGCGTCTTCGTCCTGCTGCTGCATCAGGGTGTATCGGATGGCGGACCACGGCGCGGTGAGCCTGCCGGCGAACACCGCGTCGGGGCGGTTGCGGAGCTCCATGATGCGCTCCATGCCGGGCTTGACGCCCTTGACGCCCTTGCCCTTCTTGCCCGGCTTGCTGGCCCTCTGGTCCCGGGGGGGGCGCACGGTGCCCTGGGATCCCGCGTCGAAGTCCAGGGGGTTTGTGTTGGTCGGATCGGCCTCGGGGATGTCCTCGCCCGTGTCGGGGCGGGGAAACAAGAAGACCGCGAGCCCGATCCCCAGGACGGCGATCACTGCTATCCACCAGCGCTGCTGCATGGGTGAACCTCCTCGAGCGCGTCTGTAGCCCGACCCGGCGACGAGCACCGCTCAGATCCTCATGGGAGCCCAGAGACCGGAGGCTGACGCCCGGACAGGGGCTGCCCGGGGGCGGTCGCTGGACGCCCTGGCCCCGGGGACGGACCCGCTCGCCCACAGCCACCCACCGACGGGATGCCGCCGAGGTGAACCATCTCGAGATCAACGAATGGATCGATTGTCGAGGTGCAAGATCCACTATGCGCGAATGACAGAGGGGCTATGTGGGTGGAAGCAGACGTTGTTTGTGGAGCTTTCTTGATACCTTCAGGTCGCGGCGGGCCTGCTCTGTGGTCGGATTGTGTCCGGTCTCAGGGCCCACCCAAAGCGATCTCAGTCGGGGACGAACATGAAGCCAGTGCTGAAGTGGGCAGGTGGGAAGAGTCGCCTGGCGGGCCAGATCGCCGAGGTGTTCGAGGGCCGGTGCGAGGGCACCTACTTTGAGCCCTTCCTGGGATCTGCGGCGGTCTATCTCCACCTGCGTGCACGTGGCCTGGTCGGCCCGGCGGTGCTCTCGGACGCCAACGCCAAGCTGGTGGAGGTCCACCGTGCGGTGCAGCAGCGCGTCGACGACGTGCTGGCCGAGCTGGAGCGGCTGCCCGGCGAGGACTGGCGGGAGCGCTACTACGACATCCGGGAGTCCTACAACGAAGGGCCCTTCGTGGGGCCCGCCCACGCGGCCCGGCTCCTCTGGCTGAACCGGGCCGGGTACAACGGGCTGTACCGAGAGAACCGACAGGGGCGGTTCAACGTCCCGATCGGGCGCTACGCCCGGCTGAGTCTGCCCGACGCTGCGCACTTCCAGAGGGTCTCCTCCTTGCTGGAGGGGGCTGAGATCTACCATGCCTCCTTCGAGGATGTGATGGCCCGGGCCGGCGGCCGCGATCAGGTGTACTGCGATCCGCCCTATGTGCCCCTGACCGCCACAGCGTGCTTCACCGGGTACTGCGGCAGCCCCTTTGGCCTGGTGCAGCAGCGGCGGCTGGCCGCGATCGCCCGCGAGGCCGCGCTCAAGGGAGCCCGGGTCGTGCTGTCCAACCACGATCTGCCCCTGGTCCGCGACGAGCTGTACCCCAGCGCCCAGGGCTTCCGGCACGTGGCGCGGCCCCGGGTGGCGCGCTCGATCAGCCGCGGCAGGCGCGGGCGTGTCGCTGAGGTCATCGCTGCGATCGGGCCGATCCAGGAGGTACAGGCAGCCTGAGGGTCGAAGGAGATATCAGGAACGGCACCGCCCCGAGGCCCCCATGTCCGACGAGCTGAGCCCAGAGCCCTCCACCGCCGCCCCCGCCCCGAAGCCACCGGCGGCCCCCTCCCCAATGATCCCATCCCCACCGCCGACCCGACACTCCACGTCCACCCGGGTGCTCGTGGCGCTCTCGCTGATCGGGGCGCTGGTGTTCGCCGGCTCGTTCGCGGTGGTCCTGTACCTGGTGGCCTGGGAGGATCTGGGGGAGGTCACCGAGGGCAGCTTCCTCGACGTCCCCCTCGTGGGGCGGATCTCCGACGCACCCGCCTCGGGCGGCATGTTCCTCGAGCCCGACGACTTCCCTCCCGTGGTGACGGAGATCGCCGCCGCGATCCGCCGGGCCGCCGAGGACGATCGGATCGAGGGCGTGTACCTCCACCTCGACGGCCCCAGCATCGGGTGGGCCGGCACTCAGGAGCTCCGCTCGGCCCTGATCGCGCTGCGGGAGGCTGACAAGCCCTGCGTCGCCTATGCCGAGACCTACAGCACCTCGAGCTACCACCTGGCCAGCGCCTGTGAGCACATCGTCCTCGCGCCGTCGGGGGTCGGGATGGTGATCGGGGTCGCGGCGTCCACCACCTACTACGCGGGAACCTTCGAAAAGCTCGGGATCGAGGCTGAGATGGAGCACGTCGGCGACTTCAAGACGGCGGTGGAGCCCTACGAGCGCTCCGAGCCGTCCGAGGCCGCCATCGAGGCGATGGACTCGCTGCTCGACTCGCTGTGGGGCCAGTGGGTCGCAGAGGTGGCCACGGGCCGTGGGGTCGGGGAGGGGCAGGTCCAGGCCTGGGTCGACGAGCCCTCCATCTCCCCGCAGAGCGCGCTCGAGCGCGGCATTGTGGACGCCCTGGCGTTCCCCGATCAGGTCCGCCGCAGGGTGCCCCGTGCCACAGAGGACGAGTGGCTGGCGCTGCTGCAGGAGCCCCTGGAGGAGCCACAGCGGGGCGAGTCGAGGGAGCCCGACGAGGACAAACAGCTGACCCCGCTCAAGGAGTATCTCAAGGATCTCCGGGGGGAGTGGTCGTCTGCCTCGTCCCAGATCGCGGTGGTCCACGCTGCGGGCACGATCGTGTCCGGGGAGGCCGAGGGCGGCCTGTTTGGCAGCCAGGCCCTCGCGGATCGGACCTTCGCGAAGTGGATGGCCGAGATCCGGGGCGACGACGACGTGGCCGCGGTGGTGCTCCGGATCGACTCCCCCGGAGGCAGCGGGCTCGCGTCCGACATGATCTGGCGGGAGATCGAGCGCACTCGGGCCACAGGCCGTCCCGTGGTGGTCTCGATGGCCAACGCCGCGGCGAGCGGGGGCTACTACATGAGCGCCCCCGCCGACTGGATCGTCGCACAACCCGCCACGATCACCGGCTCCATCGGCGTGTTCGGGGGCAAGATCAACCTCTCGGGGGCCTACGAGAAGCTAGGTCTGACCCAGACCACGTTCAAGCGGGGGGCCCAGGCCGATCTGTTCTCACCCACTTCGGGGTTCGACGAGGCCGGTCGACAGGTCTACCGGGCCTTCCTCCTGGACTTCTACGAGCGCTTCCTCTCCCGGGTGGCCGACGGACGCGGCATGACCCGCGACGAGGTCCACGCCGTGGCCCAGGGGCGGGTCTGGACGGGGGAGCAGGCCCTGGAGCGCGGGCTGGTGGACGCCCTGGGGGGCCTCGACGTGGCGATCACCAAGGCCGAGGAGCTGGCCGAGGTCCAGGGCGCTGGGGTGGTGCGGTGGCCCAAGCGCAAGGGCTTCATCGAGCTGCTGATGGAGGATCTCGAGGGCAGCCGCGTCGAGCTCGAGCTCGAGCTGTACCCGGGGGTCGACGCAGATCAAGTGCGCGAGCTGTGGCTGCTTGAGCGGATCCTGTCGGGGGGCGGGGTCGCGGCCCTGCTGCCCGGTGCCCTCGAGCTGGGCCGGTGAGCTCCAGCGCACCGGCAGCTGATCGCCCAGGGCCGGGGGCCCGCCGGAGGGGTCCGGTCGTCGGGTGATCGGGGCGGGGCCCCGGGGAGGGCGAGGGCACCGGTGGTCAAGAATTGTGGTGCCTGGGACGAGGTCTAGACAAGCCGTTACGCTCTTCCTACGTACCTACAATACAGAGACAACCGGGCCCAAGAGCCACAACACAGGGAGGCGGCATGGGTCGACAACTCGGGAGACTGGCGGCACTCGTCACGCTGAGCGGGATGGTGTTCGCTCTGGGGCCCGCCCCGGTCGAGCGCCACACCCCACAGATCCCGGCGGTGTCCACCGGCAGCGGAGCAGGCACCGTGGTGGTGGATCTGGTGGATGGAGCGTCGGAGCAAGATCTACAACAGATCGAGCAGCTGATCGGAGCCGATCTCGACTGGGTCCACCCCCTCGCGATCGATGAGGCCCTGGCGCAGGGCTTTGTCGAGGACGTGCCTTTGGCCCTGTCGCGCCTGTCGGGCAGCGCGCTGGTCGAGGTGGCCGAGCCCGAGATGGTGCTCGAGGCCTTCGAGCTCCCAGCTGAGAACTTCCCCAACGATCCGCTCTATGCCAAGCAGTGGCACCTCAAGGCGATGGGAGCCCCCGAAGCCTGGAGCGCGACCTCCCGTGGTGAGGGCGTGATCGTCGCGGTGGTCGACACGGGCGTGTCCAAGGTCGAGGATCTCGAGGGCACCAAGATCCTCAAGGGGGCCTCCTTCGTCCCCGGCACCAACTCGTCCGCCGATGATCAGGGGCACGGGACCCACGTGGCGGGCACGATCGCTCAGACCACGAACAACGGCAAGGGCGTCGCCGGCGTCGCTCCGTCCGCCACGATCCTCCCGGTGAAGGTGTTGTCCAAGTACGGCTTCGGCAACGCCGCCTGGATCGCCTCAGGCATCGACTACGCTGTCGACGAGGGCGCAGACGTCATCAACCTGTCGCTGGGCGGAGGCTACTCCTCCGTGATCCACAACGCGATCAAGAAGGCGCGCAGCGAGGGCGTGATCGTGGTCGCCGCGGCGGGCAACAGCGGCCGCCGTGGGGTCGGCTACCCCGGCGCGCTGGAGGAGACCATCGGGGTCTCCGCGACCGGCCCCGGCGGAGCCATCGCGCCGTACTCGAGCTTTGGCAAGGGCGTCGACATCGCGGCGCCGGGCGGCGACAAGCGCAAGCCCGGTGGTGGAGTGCTGCAGAACACCATCGACGGCAAGGGCGGCGATCACTACGTCGAGTACCAGGGCACCTCGATGGCCACGCCCCATGTGGCCGGCGCCGCTGCGGTGCTGCTCGGCCAGGGCTCCGCGGCCGACGCGGTGGAGCGCCTGCTGCTGTCGTCCGCCCGGGGTGACGGCGAGTGGGACGAGAGGTATGGCCACGGCCAGCTCGATCTCGCCGCCGCCAGCAAGGGAGAGGCCCGGTACGACGCCACCCGCTTCGCCCTCGGGGCGGTCTTCGCCCTGCTGATCGCACAGCTCGCCGCCACCCGCCGCCGCTTCCAGCTCAAGAGCGCGGTCATCGCGGGTTGGGCCGCCGGTGGGCTGTTCTTCCTCGACAGCCTGCCGCTGCCGGATCTGGCGATCCTCGGCCTGCTCACCCGCCCGGTGCTGGAGTGGCCCGCGCTGCTGGCCCTGCCGGGCTGGATCCACTTCCCGCTGTGGCTCAGCGCCTTGGTGCCCGGGTTGCTCGCGTTCACCCTGGGGGCCTTCCGCCAGACGCGCCCCCTGGCCTTCGGGCTGGCCTGCGGGGTGGGGGCCCACCTGCTGCACGGTGCGGCGACCTCCACCCTGGATCCCTGGTGGCTGCCGGTCGGTCTCGGCACCGTCTGGCTCGTCCTGAACGCCACCGTCTGTGTGGTGCTGGGCCTCGGCCTGGCCGGTGCCCAGAAGCTCGAGGAGGCAGAGCAGCGATGAGCACGTTCGAAGGAAAGCTGACCTACGAGGATCTGGGCACTGGTGCCTGGGTCCTCGAGACCTCCGATGGAGAACGGATCACCCTCGCCGGGGAGATCCCGAGGAAGCTCGCGGGCAGCAAGGTCCGGGTCCAGGGGCGGATCGTCGAGGGTGCGATGGGCTTCGCCATGGTCGGTGGACGAACCGTCGAGGTCAACAGCATCTCGAACAGCTGAACCGCTCCTCCGTTAAACGACTGCCCGACCGACGCGCCGCTGGAGGTGCATCGGTCAATGAGGAGGTCGACCGCGTGGGGATCCGCGTCAGAAAGCTCGCCCGGGAGCTACGGACGAGCCCCGAGGGCGTGCTCTCACTGCTCCAGCAGCTGGGCTACGAGCGCTACCGCTCGCCGGAGGACATGGTCTCCGATGTGGTCGCGGCCAAGCTGAGGAGCGCCTCCCCCAGCTCAAGGGAGCCCCCGAGGGCCCCCGATCCAGCACGCCCCCCGCCCCCGGGGCCGGGCAAGCCCCCGGGAGCTCCTTCTGGTGACGTGATGGCCTCCCTGGTGCCCGGGGTGGTGCGCACCGAGGCGCGGCGCTCCGCCCCCGGCCCAACCTACCACGAGCTCGCCACGGAGCGGCTGGCCGCCGAGCGTCAGCAGCTGGCCGCCGAGCGTCAGCAGCTGGCCGCCGAGCGTCAGCAGCTGGCCGCCGAGCGTCAGCAGCTGGCCGCCGAGCAGCAGCAGCTGGCCACCGAGCAGCAGCGGCTGGCCGCCGAGCGTCAGCAGCTGGCCACCGAGCAGCAGCGGCTGGCCACCGAGCAGCAGCGGCTGGCCGCTGAGCGTCAGCAGCTGGTCGCTGAGCGTCAGCCACAGGCCGGCGGAGCGCACGGACCCGCCGAGCCTGTCGGCGCGTGCGCTCCCGGGCAGGGGCCGCCGGGGCCCGCTGAGCCGGGTGGATCCACTGAGTCCGTCGGGGCCTCCGGGGGAGCACGTCCGCTGCTCGAGCTGTTCCACGAGCGTGGGCTCCGGGGGATCGACGAGGCTGAGCGGGCCCTGGGGGTGCTGGCCACCACGCGCTCCCTGGGGCGGATCCTCGAGGGGGTGCAGGTGGTGCAGCCCGAAGGCTTCGCCCGGATCCTGCGGGATCGGCTGGTGTTGGTGGGGGGAGCCCTGCCCGACCCCCTCGACCTGCCGGCGGTGATCGTCTCGGCGGACCGAGGGGATCTCCCGGGTGGTGACGATCTCGCCCGCCGC
>DRPG01000692.1 GCA_011376105.1 Deltaproteobacteria bacterium | reverse complement strand
TCACGTTTGCCGCGGAGGAGGGCCAGACGTCGATCCAGGCGGCGGGTAGTCAGCATGGACAGCGTCCTGGTGTGGGATCACCGTATGAGCGAGGGGTCGGAGCGGTCAAGCTCGGCAGCGCAGAACAACGACGTGCCCGCGGGGCTCCCCTGGGGGCACCGGCGGAGCTCGGGGGGAGCAGCGCAGGCTGAGCGGAGCCCCCCCGGGGGCCCGCTCCGGCCCGGGCCACGGGGCGGGGGGCCACCTGTCGCTCGCCCCGGCGGAGTGTGTCCGTGATCCAGGAGCTGTTCGTGTACGGGACCCTGCTCACCGGAGAAGATCAGGCCGGGCTGCTGGGGCAGGCGAGCCGGATCCCCGCGACCACCCGGGGCACGCTGTGGGGCCTGCCCGCGGGGTACCCCGCCCTGGCCGGAGGCCACGGTGTGGTGCATGGGGAGCTGGTCACCCTGGCCGATCGGCGCCTGCTGGAGATCCTCGATCGGTACGAGGGGGTCGACGAGGGGCTGTACCGGCGGGTGAGGATCGACGTGCTGGTGGGGCTGCGCACTCAGATCGCCTGGGCCTATCGGATGGAGAACCCCCGGGCCCGGGGGGGTCGGCTGCTGCGCTCGGGTCGGTGGCGCTCGCTACGGAACCCCTGAGCGTGGGTGGGACAAATAAGCCGCACGCGATAGCATGGAGACATGCTGGATCACAAGCCGAAGCTCATGGGCCAAAGCGAGGCGATGGAGACCCTGCGCAGGCGGATCTCTCAGGTCGCCCCGACCCCGCTGCCCGTCCTGCTGTCCGGGGAGACCGGCACCGGCAAGGAGGTCGCGGCCCGCACCCTGCACGAGAGCTCCGGGCGCAGCGGTGCGTTCATCCCGGTGGACTGCGCCGCTCTGTCTCAGTCTCTGGTGGAGACCGAGCTGTTTGGCCATGAGCGTGGCGCCTTCACCGGCGCCCACCAGCGCCGGGAGGGCCTGGTCCACGCCGCCCGGGGGGGCACCTTCTTCCTCGATGAGGTCGGTGAGCTGCCGATGGAGACCCAGACCCGGCTGCTGCGGCTGCTCGAGCAGGGCACCTACCGCCCGGTGGGCGATCAGCTGGAGCGCAGGTCCGACATCCGGGTCGTGGCGGCCTCCTGGCGTGACCTGCGCCAGCGGGTGGCCGAGGGAGCGTTCCGGGAGGATCTCTACCACCGGCTCACCATCGTGGAGCTCCGCCTGCCGGCGCTCCGGGAGCGGATCGGGGACATCGAGCTGCTGTTCGAGCACTTCCTGAACGACGCCTGTGCCGGCAGCCGGCACCCGCCCGACCTCGAGCCTGAGGTCCGGGTCCACCTGCGGCGCTGGCCTTGGCCGGGTAACGTCCGCGAGCTGCGCAACGTCGCGAGCTATGTGGCGGCGATGACCCCCGGGGGCCGCGTTCGGATGGAAGATCTCCCCCCGGCGCTGCTGCGGCCCCCCCCCGAGGTCTCGAGCAGCGAGCTCCCGCTGGGGTTCTCCTCCACCGAGGTCCGGATCGATCTGCCCTACATGGACGCCCGGCGGTTGTTCCTCGACGACTTCCAGCAGCGCTACGTCGAGGCGATCCTCGAGGCCCACGGCGGGAACGTCAGCGCAGCGGCCCGGGCCGCGGGGATGGATCGGCGGTCCATCCAGCGCATCATGAAGCGGGCCCGGAGCACCCCCTGACAAAGCGCCGGGCGGCGGATCGGATCGGGGGTCGGCTGGGTCTCGCCAGTGTTAGGCTGAGCCGTCCCGGGCGAGCCAGGAGACCATGCCAGAGATCACCTCCATCATCCCGGACACCGACCCAAACAGGAGGCAGCTGCACCTGCGCCGGATCGGGCTGCGGGTGATCGATGGCTCCGATCACGGGATGGCCTCCGAGTTCGACCACGACGTGATCCGGATCGGTGCTCAGGAAGGCAACCACTTCATCCTCACCGACGACACCGTCAGCCGACGCCACGCGGAGATCGCCCGCACCCCCGACGGCATCGTGCTGCGCGATCTCGGCTCGATGAACGGGACCTTCCTCGGCCAGGTCCGGATCAAGGAGGTCTTCCTCGGAGAGAGCCGGACGGTCCGGGTGGGCAAGACCCAGATCGAGTTCCAGCTCCTCGACGAGGTGATCGACATCGTCGCGGTCCAGGAGACGCGCTTCGAGGACATCGTTGGGCAGTCCGTCGAGATGCGGGAGATGTTCGCGGTGCTGGAGCGGGTGGCGCGCACCGAGCTGACGGTGATGGTCACCGGAGAGACCGGCACGGGCAAGGAGCTCGTCAGCCGAGCGATCCACCAGCGCTCGCCACGCAAGGACGGGCCCTTTGTGGTGTTCGACTGTGGCGCCGTGGCCCGGAACCTGATCGAGAGCGAGCTGTTCGGCCACGAGCGCGGTGCCTTCACCGGCGCGGTGTCGAGCCGGGCGGGGGTGTTCGAGCAGGCCCACGGCGGCACGATCTTCCTCGACGAGCTCGGAGAGCTCCCGCTGGAGCTCCAGCCCGCCCTGCTGCGGGTGCTCGAGCAGCGGGAGGTCAAGCGGGTCGGCGATCGGAGGGTGCGCAGCGTCGACGTCCGGGTGGTGGCCGCCACCAACCGCGAGCTTCAGAAGCTGGTCCAGGAGGGGAAGTTCCGGGAAGATCTGTACTACCGGCTCGCGGTGGTCGAGATCGTGCTCCCCCCGCTGCGGGAGCGGATCGAGGATCTGCCCCTGCTGGTGGAGCACCTGCTGCAGTCCGCGCCGTTCGAGCACAGCGTCCGGGGGCTCACCCCCGGCGTGCTGCAGCTCTTCCGGCAGTACCGCTGGCCCGGCAACGTCCGCGAGCTCCGGAACATCCTGCTGCGCGCCATCCCCTTCTGTGAGGGGGATCTCATCGATCTACAGGCCCTCCCCGAGGCCCTGCGGGCCGACGCCGAGTCCCACAGCCACGAGACCCCGCCGGTCGAGGGCCTGCCCCTGCCCGCCTCGGATCTGTCGCTGCGGGAGGCGAGGGAGCAGCTCATCGAGGCCTTCGAGCGTCGCTACCTGGAGGATCTGCTGGAGCGCTGCGAGGGAAACCTGTCCAAGGCCGCCCGGAGCGCAGGGGTCGACCGGAAGACCATCTCGAGGATGCTCAAGAAGCACGGCATCCGATCAAGCTAGAGCCAGCACCTGTGTCATGCTCCCGACATCCCACCCCACCCGCCGACCGCGTTTTGGAGATCCACGCATGAACACGGCGAGCAACGAGCGCCTCCAGGCGATCCAGAAGGAACTCAACGACATGCTGGAGGTTCGCATGGGCGATCTCCTCGGGGTCGTGCAGGCCACTGAGGAGGTCACGCGCCAGCTGGTGGCCACCGAGCAGGAGATCCAGCGCCAGACCGCCCTCAAGGAGCGCCTCGAGACTGAGCTGCCCTCGCTGCAGACCCAGCGCAAGGGGCTCCAGGGCGAGACCCAGGATCTCCAGTCCCGGATCGATGGCCTCAAGAGCAAGGTCGATCACCTGCAGGCCCTGAGGGAAGAGCTGATGAGCAACCTGTCGGATCTGAAGGGCGAGCTGGATGACTGACACGCTCCGAACCGCGCGCCAGCTGCTCGCCGAGCTGCAGGCCACCGAGACCTACCTGCGGGTGGCCGCCGCCCGGGTGCTCCCCTATGCGGGGGTGCTCGGGGTCGAGCGCCGCGCCGCCCGGCGCTGCGCCGAGCTGCTCGACGGGCTCGGGATCAAGCTCGGCTTCGATCCCTCCGATCTCGAGCCCGTGATCGTGGTCCGTGCCCTGCCCGAGGCCCCCGCGGCGACTCAGCAGGCCCAGCCCCGCCAGCGCACCAGCGCCGGCCCCAGGGTTCGCACCGCCCGTACCTCCTCCGCCCCCCCCTCGGGCTCGGGCCAGGTGCGGTCGCGCACGTCCGCCCGGGGGGCCGAGGGGGCTGGCCCGAGGCCCCGGGCCCGCACCCTGGGGCGTGGGGGCGACGACGAAGACATCACCGACGCCGCGACCGCGGACGGGCCGTCCCCCTACACCCGCCGACGCCGATCCTCCTCCCGGGCATCGTCCGTGAGGGCGTCGTCCGCGAAGGCGTCGTCCGCGAAGGCGTCGTCCGCGAAGGCGTCGTCCGCGAAGGCGTCGTCCGCGAAGGCGTCGTCCGCGAAGGCGTCGTCCGCGAAGGCGTCGTCCGCGAAGGCGTCG
>DRPG01000691.1 GCA_011376105.1 Deltaproteobacteria bacterium | reverse complement strand
GGTGCCGGGCCCGGGGGAGGTCTGGATCGAAGTCCTCCAGGGACATCGCCGCGAGCCGAGCCGCGTTCCACAGCTTCACCACCACCCGACGGCCCGCCCGAACCTCCCTGGTGTGGTAGCGGCTGTCCTGGCCCAGGGAGGTTCGGGCGGCCCAGTGCCGCAGCGCGTCCGCCCCCCACCGGGCGATCACCTGAGCAGGATCGTAGCGGTTGAACCCACTCGTGTCGGTGCTGTGCATCAGATCCCGCTTGCTGATCTTCTTGCCCTGCTCGTTGAGCCCCCAGCCCGAGATCATCACCTGACGCCACGGCAGCGCGTCGTGGTGGAGATCGGCCTTCACCAGGGTGTAGAACAGCCAGGTGCGGATGATCTCGAAGGCCTGCACCCGCACGTCCATCGGCATCGGCCCGGCGATCCGCCCCTCGGTGCCCACCCAGTTCGCGTTGATCTGGGGCGTCATCGACGAGGTCATCCAGGTGTCCATCACGTCCGGATCCCCCTGCAGCGATCCACCACAGGCTGGACACGCGGCCACCGGGGGCGGAGCCTCGGTTGGATCCACCGGGAGGTCCTCGGTCCGGGCGAGCACCGGGCGCTGGCAGTCGGTACACAGCCACACGGGGAACGGCACACCATAGAACCGCTGCCGCGACAGGTTCCAGTCCCACCGCAGACCCTCGATCCAGTGATCGAGGCGGGACCTCATCCACGGCGGGTTCCAGATCAGCTCGGCTGAGCGCTTTAGCAGCGCCTCCTTGCGATCCAGCACCCGGAGGAACCACTGGGGCATCATCGCCCACTCCACCGCAGCGCCCGAGCGCTCGGCCACCGGGTAGGCCTGCTCGGTCATCACAAACCCCTCGAGGATCCCCTGAACTTCCAGCTCAGCCACGATCCTTCGCCGGGCCTCGGGGGTGGACAGCCCCGCCCAGCGACCCGCGTCCCCGGTCATCCGTCCGTCTGGACCGATCCGGATCCGCAGGGGCAGCCCGTCCCGCTTCCAGCGACGCACGTCCTCGCCATCGCCAAAGGTACACACCATCATCAGCCCGGTGCCGAAGTCCCGATCCACCCCGGGATCGGTGAGCACCGGCACCCTGCGCTGCTCGAGGGGCTCGAGCGCGCGCTCGAGCCCTGCGTAGCGAGGATCGTCGGGGTGGTGGTACAGCGCCACACAGGCCAGCAGCAGCTCGGGGCGGGTGGTGGCGATCGGCAGGGGCGAGCCACCGGGGGAGGAGAACCGCAGGGTGTACAGCTTCTGCCTGCGGGTCTTCGTCTCGAGATCGGCCTGGGCCAAGGCGGTCTGCAGGCTGGGATCCCACAGCACTGGATCGTGGCCCCGGTAGATCCGACCCCGGGCCAACAACTCCAGGAAGGAGCGCTGAGCCGTCGCGCGACAGTGATCATCGATGGTGGAGTACCCCAGTGATCTGTCCACCGACAGCCCCAAGCTCCGCCACAGGGCGGTGTAGGACGTAGCGCCCTCGCGGGTCTCTTCGAGGCACAGCGCCCGGAACTCGGCCCTGGTGGTGCTCGCCTTGTCGATCTTGTGGGTGTGCTCCACATAGCGCTCGGTGGGCAGCCCGTTGTCGTCGAAGCCCATGGGGTAGAACAAGCGCCGGCCCTTCATCCGGTGCCACCGCACCACGATCTCGGCCTGGGTGTAGGACATCGCGTGGCCCACGTGCAGGTGGGCCGCAGAGACGTACGGCGGTGGGGTGTCGACGGAGAAGATCTCACCTTCTCCGTCGGGATCGAAGCGGTACAGCCCGAGCCGATCCCACGCAGCGGCGAGGTCTCTCTCGAGGGTGAGGTGATCAAAGGAAGCAGACAGGTCGATGGATCCGAGCACAGCCACGGCAACCTCCACGGCGACGCCGCGAGGGGGGGAGAGGATCGATCACAGCCGGAGGAGGATCGAGGGCGGCGGTGTGGGACTGCAGGGCGTGGAGCCACGAGGGCGCACGGCGGCCTACAGCCCCCCTGGAACTCGGACCAGACGGGGCAGGTGGTGCTGGAGGATCGTCCGCACTGCGCCCATGAAGCTATGGCTAAGGTGCTACCCCGGGTGGGTCAAGTATGGCCCCAGCGAGCTGCTGAGCGTCGAGCAGGTGACGCAGCCCGGGGCTTGGATCGTCGAGGGGGCCGTCGAGCAGCGGCGGCTCAGTCCACCTCCGAGAGCCCCCCGCTGGCGCTCGTGGCCGCGATGGACAGCGCGCCGGGCGTAGCGCCCAGCCGCTGTCCGATGGCCACGAGCGCCGCCTCTGCGTCCCCTGAGGCGCCGGATCGGAGCCAGTGATCGGCGATCTCCCGCAGGGCGGGGACGGCCTCAGCGGTGCCCACCTGCCCCAGGGCTGCGATCACCGCGCGCCTCAGCCGGGCCCGGGGGGTCTTCAGGCCCTCGATCAGCAGGGGCTGGGCCTCGGCGCTGGGGTGTGCCGCGATCTCCCGGAGGAGCCAGGCGCAGTCCGGATCCGCAGGCCGTAGCCCCGCCTCCATCGCGGCGAGCGCTGCGGGGATCAACGCCGGCTCCCCCCACAGCCCCGCCAGGGCGCGCTGGCGGACGGCCCCGGGGAGGCCGGGGGTGGCCGCGAGCTCGGCGAGGATCGGCAGCCGCCTGAGCTCGGTGGCCAGGGTGATCCGGATCCGGAGATCTGGATCAGCGAGGAGTCGGGTCTCGAGCCCTTCCTCGTTGGGCCAGCCGTGGTGGATCAGCGCCTGGAGCAGCCGCAGCCGGGTCTCAGCGTCGCGCTCGTCGCGGATCGCCATCACCAGGCGCGCCTCGATCGTGGAGGGCAGGGCCATCAGGGCCCGCGCCAGCTGCAGGGCGGCCTCGATCCCCCGCCGCAGCGCCGCGGCCTGATCGATCGAGCGGAACCAGATCGTGCCGTCCTTCACGCCCCCCTGGGTGATCACCTGGAGGACGATCAAGGCGTGACGCACCTTCGGGTGGTGCCAGGAGGCCGTGAGGGGATCCCTCCGTCCAAAGGAGCGATCGAACGAGAGGGTGACGTCCGGGGGGACCCCCATCAGCCGGACCACCGGGGCGTGGGTGAGCTGGATCTGCAGCTGCAGCCCCTGGCGGTGACCCACCAGCTCCAGGGGCCTGCCCGGGACCACAGTCAGGCCGAGGAGCTGGGCCAGCTCCTCGGCCTTGCGCCACCCCGCCGCGGCCTGCAGCAGCTCCTCGATGGTGTCAGACCACAGGGGGCGGGCGCTGCGAAGCGCCTGGAGCCGGGCGGGGGCCAGGGCGTGGGGATCGTGCTGCAGCAGCCCGGCCGCCTCCCGCCAGGAGGCCTCACTGATGTGGGGCAGCAGCTCTGCGACGATCCGGGCGGCCGAGCGGGTGCGGCTCGGCGCGAGGGCCCACACCAGGGCGTCGGCCACCCGCTGGCTGGCGATCGTCTCCGGCACGGCGAGGGCGACCACCTCGGGCAGGGGATCGCCCCGCTCCACCAGCCTGGCGATCCCCCGGAGGTGACGCAACAGCCAGGCGGTCGCGTGGGGGGCGGGGATCGTCTGCAGCAGCGTGCGCAGCGCGCGCTGGCGGTGCTGGGTGCGGAGGATCTGCCAGCAGGATCGGATCTCCTCAGCCTCCAGCGCCAGGCGCACCATCGCCGGGACCTGCTCTAGGTGCTGGGCCGCCCGCCAGCGCCCCAGCCAGTCAGGGTGGGCCTCCACCAGCTCCTCCAGCGCCCTGCGGGCCCGTGGCTCGTCCCGGGTGGAGAGGAGCTGCACGGCCCGGAGCCGCACCGGACGATCCGGATCGCTGAGGGCCTGGTGCTGCAGCCGGTCGGCGATGTCGACGTCGGCCCCCTGCAGCGCGTCGATCACCCCGACGACGTCGTTCAGGGTCTCCTCGAG
>DRPG01000690.1 GCA_011376105.1 Deltaproteobacteria bacterium | reverse complement strand
GGACCTCGAAGCCCGACTCCCCCTCTCCGGACCAGGCCCGGATCTGGACGCACACACCGTCACCGCCGTGTCGGAGGGCGTTCTGCACCAGGTTCGAGGCGACGGCCTCGAGCTGATCCCGGTCCCCCAGCACCGGGTGTGCTCGCCCCTGCAGCTCGATCCCAGCGTCACGGGCCACGCTCGCGAGCACCTCGTCGAGCACGACGGGGCTCCGGCTGTGTGACTCGTCGGCCCGCGCCAGGGACAACAGCCCGGTGACCATCCGCTCCAGCCGGTCCAGCTCCCGCTCGGCGTTGTCCAGGAAGCGCTCTCGCTGGACCCCGGGCATCTCTTCGTCGTCGGACAGCAGCTCCACCGTGCCCCGCAGGGTGGCCAGGGGGGTCTTGAACTCGTGGGACACGTTGCTCGCAAACTCGCCGATGTAGCCCATGCGCTCCTGCAGGCGGCTCGCCATCCGGGTGAAGGAGCGCGCGACGCCCGCCACCTCCGCGATGTGGGAGTGGCGGGGGCGCGCCAGATCGTCGATCCCACCAAAATCTCCGTCGGCGATGCGCTGAGCGCCCTGATCGAGGCCCCGTAGCGAGCGGGCCGCCAGCACCCCCGCCCCCCAGGCCAGGGCCAGGGTGAACAGCAGCGCCCCGAGGGCCGACAGGGCCGCGGTGGGCGCCATCTGGTACAGCGCCTGGACCTCCTCCCTGGGGGTGCGCGACACCACGATGCTGCCCAGGATCTCCCCCTCGATCTCGACGGGGATCGCCACGAACAGCCGGATCTTCGCCCGCCGGCTCTCGCTCGAGAGGGGCTGGAACCGAGAGGGCAGCGGCCGGGGACGGATCACCAGGCTGGACTGGCCGCTGAGCGCCTCAGCCACCTCGGCGTTCCCCGACAGATCCTCCCCGAGCTTCGATCCACTGTTCGCGACCACGATCCCCCGGCGATCGGTGATCTGGAAGCCAGAGTAGGTCTCGGCCTTTGCCCGGCTGAGGTAGGATGACAGCCGCCTCGAGCAGCACGCGATCCCCACCCCCGGGCTCGCCCAGCGCGCCTGGCGGACCTCGCTCTCCACCAACATCGCGATCAGCGAGGCCTGATGCTCTAGATCCGATCGGGTCTGATCCCGGAGCTCCTTGGCCAGGGTCCCGCTGGCGACCAGCACCAGCAGCGGCAGCAGCAGCACCGTGAGGTGGGAGATCGCGAGCCAGGAGCGCAGCGGCAGGACGGTGGTGGGCGCCAGGGCGCTCGGAGCAGGCCCGGGACGAGCCGGTGGTCCGACGGGGCGCGTCACCCTCCATCCTCCAGGCGGAAGCCGAGGCCGTGCACCGTGCGGATTGGATCCGCTCCTGCGGCCCGGAGCTTCTGACGGATCCGGCGGATGTGGCTGTCGAGGGTGCGATCCGAGACGTGGTGGGGCCCCGGGTAGGCCCGCTCCACCAGCTCGTCCCGGGTGAACACCCGCCCGGGGCGCCGCACGAACACCTCGAGGATCCGGAGCTCGGTGACGGTCAGCTGAAGCTCGATCTCGCCGGCCCAGGCCCGGAAAGCGTCGGTGTCGATCCGGATCCCGGCAGCGGCCACCACGGCGTTGGGCTCCGACAAGGTGTGGGTGCGGCGCAACACAGCCTTGATCCGGCTCACCAGCTCCCGGGGAGAGAACGGCTTGGTGAGGTAGTCGTCGCCGCCCATCTCCAGGCCCAGGATCCGATCCACCTCCTCAGCCCGGGACGAGAGGAACACGATGGGCACCTGAGAGCTCTTCCTGAGCTCCTGGCACACCGTGATCCCGTCCATCTCGGGCATCAGGACGTCGAGCACGACGAGATCGACACCCTGTCGTCGGAAGCGCTCCAGGGCCTGCCGGCCGTTGGAGGCCTCGATGACCTCGTAGCCTGCGCGATCGAGGGC
>DRPG01000689.1 GCA_011376105.1 Deltaproteobacteria bacterium | reverse complement strand
CCCCCCGCCACCGAGATCTCCTGGACGTGGGACAGGCCCGCGTCCCGCAGAAACACGGTGCGGAGATCGATCCGGTAGGTGCGCAGCTGGATCGTGTCGATCCCCTGGATCGTGATCTCCAGCTGGGCGGGCTCGCCCTGCTCCAGCCGCAGCAGATGAGGCGCCTCGAGGTGCTGCTGCTGCAGGGCTGCTGTGCTGCGTCGGGCCTCGGGGATCGTCGAGGCGATCTCGGCATAGGTCTCCAGCGCGGCCTTGGTGTGGCCCCTGGCCTCATGCATCCGGCCCAGCACCAGCCTGGCGTCGTCGCGGTGGACCGACGGCCCCGGCACCCCGCGGGGATCGGGGAACGGCTCCCGGACGAGCCGATCGAGCAGGGCCTCGGCCCCGGAGGCTCCGGCCTCGGTCAGGGCGAGGGCCTGGAGGTAGATCAGAGCGTCCAGCAGGGGATCGTCGGGGTGGGCCCTGGCCACGCTCTCCGCCCAGTCCGCTGCCCGATCCGGGGCCCCGAGGGCCACCAGGGAGCGGGCGAGGCGCAGGCCCGCCGCAGACGCCTTGGGGTGATCGTGATCGAGGGCGAGGAGCTCCCGATCCCAGGCCGCTGCGGTCAGGCGTAGATCCATCGCGGTGATGCCGGCCTCCACGATCTGAGCGTCGAGCCCGTCGCTGGCCATCGCCCGGAGCTGGGACGGCAGCAGGTACAGCGCGTCGCCCACCGCGGGGCCGTCGGGGTAGCGCAGGGCGGCGCTCCGGATCAGCCGGGCGGTGGCCAGGGTGCCGATGTGGGGGCGGGCGTCGTCGAGCCTGCCGGCCTCTGCAGTGAAGGCAGCGTCCAGGCCCGCCCGCCACATCCGGGCGGCGTCCGCCGCGCGCCCCAGGGTGGCCATGCCCCGGGCGATCTGCGCCACCGTCTCCAGCTCGAGGGCCACCTGGGGCTGCACCGCGATCAGGCGCTGGACGTGGCTTATGGCGGCCTCGATGTCGCCGCTGCGCAGGGCGTAGGTCAGGGCCAGCTGGGTCACCGGTCCGGTCATCTCGCCGCTGGAGCGCTCGGGGGTGAGCAGGGGCGGCAGCCCGGCGGCCACCCGGACGCGATCGAGGGCCATGGCGACGCCGGGCTCCAGCCCGGACAGCGCCGGGGCCTCGCCGGAGCCCGGGGATGGGTCGATCACCTCGATCACCAGCGCTGTCCGGGCTCCCTCAGCGCCGGAGAGGCCCCCCAGGGTCAGCGTGCCTGGGGTGGTGGCGAGCAGCAGGCGCCCCCGGGGGGACGGGACGAGGGACAGCGTGGTGGGCTGCCACCCAAGGGGTAGGTCCGATCTCAGCTCCAGGGCCTCGCCGAGCAGGATCCGGCAGGGGTTGCAGCGGCTCATGACCTCCTGGTGGTGGCTTAGGGAGGCCTGCTCCACCAGGGGCAGCCCGTCGGGGCCCCTCGGGATCCGCTGGGCGAACATCGGGCCCTGTCCCGTCGGCGGTGGGGCCGAGCGCAAGACCACCAGCCCACCCTGGCTGGCCGTAGGCGTCTCCCCCCCGAGGATCCGCTGCACCCGGGTGGAGGTGGGACCACGTCGATCTGTGCCCACCAGCCGGATCCAATCGGACCACAGCGCCGATCCGATCTGGGGTGGCTCCGCGATCCAGTCCCGCCGGGCCAGCGGCTCCCCCAGGGCTCGGGCCACCAGGTCCCGGTGGAGCCCCCGCCGCGAGGCGAGCTGTGCCCGGGCGTCGTCGCGCTGGCCCAGGGCGAGCAGGGCCCGGGCCAACAACCCCGCGCCCTCGTCGTCGAGCTCCGCGGAGCGGAGAAACTGCAGCAGATCGGGATCGACGGGCAGCGACGCCTGCGCCCGGGCCAGGGCGGTCCAGGCGCTGGCCTCGACCGAGCTGAACTGCAGCAGCTGGGTCGCCTCGAGCTCCAGCTCCGCAGGCACGACGGGGATCAGCCCGCTGTCACGGAGCTCAGCGAAGAACAGCAGCGCGCTCGCGGCCTCGGCGGGCCCGGGGCGGTGCCTCTCGAGCCGCAGCATGTCCCGGGCGTCCCGGACGGCCCTGCGCAGCCGTGGGCTGTCGGTGTGCTCCAGCGCCACCAGGGCGGCCCGGCCGCGGGCCGCATGACGCCATGGCTCCCCCGCCAGCCGAGGATCGTCGGCCAGGGCCAGGGACTCGAAGGGGAACGCGCCCTGGGGGACGCCGTGGTGGGTCTCGATCGAGCCGCCCGGATCGGGCCACCCGGCGGCCAGGGGGAAGCGCCACGCCGCCGTCGCCACCACGCCCGTCGGCGTCTCCGCCCGGAGCTGCAGGGGCTCGGGGCCTGGTGCCCGGGGCTCCCCTAGGCTCCGGGAGATCCCCTCTCCCGGCGCCAGCGACACCTTCAGCGTCGTCGCCCCGGCGTGGACGTCCGCTGAGATCGAGGCGTCGGTCCCGTTGACCAGGGTGAACCGGGGCGTGGCCCGATCGTCGGGCCCCCCCGGTGCCGGGGAGTACGTGCTGAGCCACAGCCGCTCGTCGCTGGACGCGATCACGTCGTCGATCCCGGCGGCTCCGTCGGTCAGGGCCGTGGCGCGGATCCGCCAGGTCGCCGGTGGGCCGTCGAGGATCGCAGAGGCCGAGCCCTGTCGATCGGTCTCCACGATCGCCCACAGGCTCCGGGCCCGGGCTCCGATCAGGCGCTGGCTGATGCCGATCCCGCCCTCACCCTCGCCGACGGTGCCCAGCCCGCCGCTGCTATGGTAGCCCAAGCCTCCGCCCCCCCCGCCTGTCCCGATCGTGCCCAGGAGCTCCGCGCTGCCGGGGATGGGGAGATCGTCGAGCTTGGCTCGGGCGAAGCTGTTGTCAGAGAGCAGGCCCGAGCTTGCGCGCCGCGCCTTCCCGCGCTCGAGCTTGCGCTTTGCCTCGTCCTGCAGCGCGGCGGCGACAGAAGCGCCGGGATCGCCGTCGCTCCAGGCGCCGCTCACCCCGCTGACCAGGGTCCCCGGGCCCCCCTTAGGGATCAGATCCAGCGGGTGGATCCGGGGGGGGGGAGCGAGCTGGGACTCCAGGCGCAGATCCCACGCGGCGAGGGAGACCTGGGCCCGGACCGGGCGCCCGACGCCGTCGGTCACCGTGGCGGTGACCTCGATCCGGCCGTCGGGTCGCGGGACGGTCTGCAGCTCGAGCTGTAGGGTTGGATCCACCTCGATGACGCGCTGGTGGGGCTGACTTGTCTGATCCAGGGCCGAGATGGTGATCGCTCGCCCCCAGTCGGGCTGGACCTCCACCGTGCTGTGGCCCCGGGGGGAGCGCACCCCCGCCCACAGCAGGCGATCGGAGGTCACGGTGATCAGGGCCGAGCCTCCATCGACCCCCAGCTCCAGGGCCCGGCCCAGGCCGAGCGGACGCCCTGCGCCGAGGTCTCCCACCAGCCGGATCCGCGAGGGGTGGACCTGGAGCTCGAGCCTGGCCGAGGCTGAGCGACCGTCGTCGGGCACCGCGACCAGGGCCCATCGACCCACCGCAAGAGGCTCTAGATCGATCCGGGCGCCCTGCTCGGTGGCCTGGACCTGGACCGACGAGACGTGCTCCTCTCCAACGATCGAGGAGGTGGGGGCGCCGTGCCAGATCTCCCAGCCGGAGGGACCCCGATCCCTGGGGTGCTCGATCCAGGGATCGGGCACCGGGGCTGGAGGCTCGGGTCGCTCGAGCAGCCGGACCAGGTGGACCGTGGCCGGCTCCTCACCGTAGAGCTTGACCTCGGGCACCTCCCCGGGACGGAGCCGATCCTGGACGATCCCCAGCGCCAGGCTCGGGCGCCGGGCCTCCAGCCGGGACGCGCCGGCGGAGGTGGAGGTGCCCGCGATGGACGCCCTCGCTGTCCATGGGATCCCCCGGGGGGGGCCCTCGAGCCAGATCTGTCCGGCGTCGTCGGTTGGATCGAGGTGCTCGAGCCCGGTTGGATCCGTCCAGGCCACGATCACTGCAGACGCGGGCTCCCCCCGTGCCTCCCGGACCTGGACCAGGGCACCGTCTCCCTCGATCTCCACCTGGATCGAGCGCCCCCCGGGCAGCTCGGGGGCGACCTGGACCTGAGTCAGCTGTACCGGCACGGCGTCGTCGGGGGGGATCCCCATCAGCGACAGGGTGAACCTCGGCTGGATCTCGTACCCGAGCTTGTCGAGGCCCATGGGTGGGATCGGGACCTCGGCGGTCAACAGGCCCCGACGATCGGAGGTGGCCTGTAGCGGCGCGAGGGGGATCCCCTGGTGCTCCAGCCACAGGGTCCACTCCCCCTGCACCGGTGTGCCCCCCCTGCGGGCCGCCACCCGCAGCCCGACGGTGTCCCCCGGCAGGGCGATGGGCCGATCGAGCTCTGCGGCCAGCACCAGCCCCTGGGGTGGCTGGCTCGAGGCCGCTGCGCTGCTCAGCTCGAGGAACGCGGGGGCGTCCCCGTGCAGGGCGAGGATCACCACCTCGCCGTCGGGCACCCCGGAGGCGGTCCACAGCCCGCTGGCGTCGGTGCGCCCCTCGATCACCACCTCCCCCGAGATCACCAGCACCCGGGCACGGCCCACCGGGCTCGCCCCGTCCCGGGCGTCGACAAAGGTCGCCACGGCTAGATCTCCTCCGATCGTCTGAGCGCTGATCGTCAGATCGCTCACCAGGACCAGGGTCCGGGCCTCCTCCTCGGCGGACGCCACGGTGACGGCGTACAGGCCCGGGCCGGGCACATCGACGGGCAGATCGAAGGCGAGGGACGCGTGGGGGGTGTAGCCGGGGACCGGCACGGTCCAGATCCGATCGGGCTCGACCACGCCCACGTCGAGCTCCCGCAGGGCGCCGGGGCGCCCCCCCGAGCGCACATAGGCCTCAGCGTCGATCCGGTGCAGCCGCAGCTCGACGGACTCGAGGTTTCGGGTGCCGATCCGGACCGTCGGCGCCCGATGGACCCGATCCGGTGCCTCGATCCACACGTCGGTGCCCTGCAGCGTCGCGGCCTCCTCAGCGGCGGCGGCGTGACGCTGGCTCAGCTGCCGCAGCAGGGCGAAGGCCCCCTCTGGATCGCCCTGATCCATCGTCAGATCCTGAGCCAGGCTGGCGATCGCTTGTCTCGCCCCCTCGCCCGAAGGGAACCGGGCGAGGAGCTCTCTCCAGCGTCTCCGGGCCGCCCCGGCGTCGCCCCGGGCGCGCTCGGCCACGCCGGCCTCCCAGGCCGCGATCGCGGCGTCCCGATGGTCGGGATGCTCCTCGAGCAGCGCGTCATACCAGCCCAGGGCTGCCTCGGGATCGCTGCGCTCCATCCCACGGCGGGCCAGGGTGAGGATCAGCGCACCACGCTGGCGTGCGACCTCGGCCCGGAAGGGATCTGCGGGGTGGGCGCGGCGGTGCTCACCGAGCAGCGCGACCGCCTCCTCCTCCCGTCCGATCCGGGCCAGCAGGTCCGCCCGGATCCGAAGGGCGTCCGCGTCGGGATCCGCCTCCAGCAGGGGCAGGGCCGTCAGCTGCCCCCGCTCGGCCCGCGCCCGGGCGAGGTCCCTGCGGACCTGGGCCGCCTCCTCACCCCCGAGGGACTCCAGCGCGACGGTGCGCAGGCGATCGGCGCTCGCCCCCCGGGCGGTCTGGGCCAGGGTCAGCAGCACGTCGGGGGTGGACGAGAGGGGCTCGAGGAGCATCCGGGCCCGGGAGCGCCCGCAGACCCTCGCTGCGCGCAGGCGATCGAGCCGATCGTCCGTGCGGTGCAGGCCCTCGAGGATCGCCGCGCAGGCTCTCCTCGACACGCTCCAGTGCTGATCCACCTCCGGTGGCTCCAGGACATCGATCAGCTCGCGGACCAGCGCCCGCCTCCGATCGTCGCTGATCTTCAGCTCCAGGGTCTGGGCAAGGATCTCCAGGGCCCGGCCACGCCCCCGATGATCGGGATCCTCGAGCCGCCGCCGGGCGATCCGGGCCAGCGCGTCCGCGCTCTGAGCGTCGCGATCCGGCCCCAGCCGGGGGCCACCGATCGAGTCGTAGATCTCGACGGCCTCGTCGGCCCGATCCAGCGCCAGCAGGGCCTCGGCCCGCAAGAACGCTGCCCGTGCGCTGCAGGGGGCCACGTCCCGGACCTGCAGGGCCTCGAGCGCCCGCCGGGGGGATCCGGACTCGAGCAAGGCCGCCCCCAGCAGGCAGCGGAGCCGATCCCGGGCCTCGGGATCCCGGGCGCGGCTCAGCCCCCGCTGTAGCAGAGACACCGCCGCCGCCGGGCGCCCTTGGGCCAGCGCCTCGTGGGCTCGATCCGTGGCCTCCAGCTCTGGATCGGGGCTCGCCCCGATCACCAGGGGCAGCCACAGCAGGGCCAGGGTTGTCAGACAGATCACCACACGACGCATCGAGCGCTCCCTGGATCCCTCGTCTGTACTCCAGCGACGGCAGATGGTTCCTCCCGGGACGGTCCCTTGACGAGCCCCTCACGATCCCTCCCAGACGACGGGATCCGCCGGCACACCCCGACGGTGTCCCGCGACCTGAGCTGTCTCTAGGCCCCACGAGGCGCCCTGGAGGCCCTCTAGCTGTCGTCGGGGCGCTCCAGCACGATCAGCTTGCTCCGATCCGCCTCGAGCTCCAGCACGTCGTCGGACAGCTCCTCGACGCACAGCACCGCGTGCAGGTGCAGGTGCAGCCTGCGGACGTCGGAGAAGCGCTGCTGGAGCTGCTGAGCCTTGGGATCCACGATCCTCGACGAGGTCTCGAAGTCGAGGCCGCTGACGGTGACGAACCCTAGGCCGAGGGGGCTGTCTCCCACCTCATTGCAGCGCAGGGTTCGGGTCTCTCCGTCGTCCGGGCTGCGGAAGGTCACCCGGTAGCGTGCGTTCATTGGATCTTCCGGGGTGCTCGGGCCGTAGAGGGTGCACCGTGAGCATATCTGTACCCAGCCTCTCCGGATCCGTCTACGGGACGACGCCGACCAAGGAGCGCCACCGAGGATGGACACGAAGGCTCCTAGACCGGGCCCGTGGCTCTCGCCATCCTCGCTGGGGCGGAGCCCGTGACGCAGCAGGCCCCGGGGCGCCTGCGGGGGCGGCCCGGGGCCTGGATCCGATCAGCGCTTCGGTGCCTCAGCACCAGAGCGGATCAGCACTCGTTGCGATCGCTGCAGCAGTCGCCGAAGATCTGGCAGAAGTTGTCGCACCAGCAGCCGCCGGGGGCCTGGTTGCCACAGGCGTTGTTGTCGATGCAGGAGTCGGGATCGGGCGGCGCGACGCTGCCGCAGGTGCCAACATCGCTGCAGCAGTCGCCGAAGTTGACGCACTGATCGTCACACCAGCAGCCGCCGGGGGCCTGGCCACCACAGGCGTTGTTGTCGTCGCAGGAGTCGGGGTTCGGCCCCCCGGTGCCGGTGCCGGTGCCGGTGCCGGTGCCGGTGCCGGTGCCGGTGCCGCCACCACCGACGTTGCGGTAGGCGTCGTACATCGCGTCCATGCGGGAGGTCTGACCGTTGGTCAGCTCGTCCATGCAGGAGTCGTCGGTGTAGTCCATGAAGTTGTGGATGGGATCGGCGCCGCCACCGCTGCAGGTGTCACGCCCGGTCGGACAGCCCGAGGCCGGGGAGGCCTCGGCGGGGGTGTCGGACACGCCGTCGCCCGAGCCCGAGCAGCCACCCTGGAAGGTGTGGTACAGGCCCAGCCAGTGGCCCACCTCGTGGGTCGCGGTGTCGCCCTCGTTGAACGGAGCCGCGCTCCCGCCGGGGAGGCTGGAGAACAACACGACGACGCCGTCGTCGCTGGGGTTGCCTGCGTAGCTGTCGGGGAAGGTCGCCCAGCCCAGCAGCCCACCGCCGGGGTTGGCGGTGTAGAGGTTCAGCGTGTCGGGGCCACCGACCCGCAGCGAGGACTTGGCCTGCGCCTCGGCGGAGGAGCCGGGGGACATGCGGTACCAGGAGTTGTTGCCGGTGTAATCGACCGAGCTGAGCACGAACCGGAACGGTGTGTCGACGGAGGAGCCCGATGTGGCGCCGCTGTAGGAGTCGTTGAGCACAGCGATCTGGGCGTCGATGGCGGACTGGCTGACGAAGCCGGTGGTGCCGTTGGTGCGGGTGATCACGTGGACCGCCACGGGGATCGTGATGCTGCCCGGAGCGCTCGCCTGGCCCCCGGCCCGCTGTAGGCCGAAGCCCTTGATCCCCTGGATCTGGCGATCGATCTCAGCGACGTGCTGCTCAGTGACGATCGGGGTGCCGCAGTGGCGCAGGTCGCCGTCGATGAGGACGTCGGGATCTTCACCAAAGTCTGGGACGTCGCGTGCGCCCTCCAGGTTGTCCGCCTGGCACTGGATGAAGCCGAGGGACATGGCGATGAACATCGTTCTCGAAGTCGTGATATATCGGTTCACACGTTCTCCTTCAAAGCACCACCGAGGTTGGCCTGATCCGAATGGTGGAGAGCTTGGGTTGGATGTGGCTGCTGCGCGCCAAACATACCAGAAGGAGCGCTCACCATCAGGACAATCTGAGGGTCGCCACAACACCCGCAGGGCGCCGGGGGATCTGCTCGCTCGTTGCACTGTTTTAGCCAGGACAGGGGGGCGTTGTCGTCGTGAAGCAGGGCGGGATGGATCATCCCTCCGAGGCGGCGTGTGGGCTCGTGCTCGTCGGTCATGGATCGTGGGGGGCGATCTCCGACGGTGGCACACGATCCTTGCGACCCATAGCCACAGCGTGTTCCTACAGTGCGGGCGCAGCGGGCGGTGGCGTCGGCTGGCCTCGAACCCGGAGCAGGAGTTGCATCCATGGGGCTGATCTCGTTCGTCAAGTCCGCAGGCCGCAAGATCGGGCTGTTCGGAGGCCGAGAGGCCGCCGAGGCAGAGGCCGCAGTGGCGGAGGCCAAGGCCGCCGCCGACGCCGCCGCCGCCGACGCCGCCGAGGCTGCCCAGGATCACGCCGTCGCCATGGACATCCGGGCCGCGATCCTGTCGTATGTCCCGGTCGAGGAGCTGCAGGTCACCTTCAGCGGCGAGACCGCGGTGATCAGCGGCACCACATCGTCTCAGGAAGACGCAGAGAAGGCCATCCTGGTCGCGGGCAACACCGAGGGGGTCGGAAACGTCGAGGACAACCTCGAGGTCGTGGAGCCCAAGCCCCCCGCCGTCTATCACACCGTGGTCGAGGGCGACACCTTGTCCGGGCTGTCCGGGCGATACTATGGGGTGATCCGACTGTACGACGTGATCTTCTCCGCCAACCAGCCCATGCTCGGGCACCCCGATGAGATCTACCCAGGACAGGTGCTTCGGATCCCGCCGGTGGCCACCCCGACCCACACGGTCTGCTCCGGAGAGACCCTGGGCACCATCGCGAAGCACTGGTACGGCGAGGCCTCCCGATACCAGGACATCTTCGCGGCGAACACCGGCGTGCTGTCGAACCCCGACAGCGTCGAGGTGGGCCAGGTCCTCACGATCCCCTTGATCGATCCCAAGGTCGAGCTGCTGTCCTGATCCAGGGCTGAGTTCCCCGAGGATCGAGACCTCCAGGGCCCCAGCGGCCCCAAACCTCGGCCGCCCGTCGGCCGGCCCCACAGGGCGAGGAGAGCGCTGATGCAGTGGAACAGACGATGGCTTCGGAGTGTCGGGATCGCACTCTTGGCGAGCACAGCGCTCGCCTGCGGCAGCACCCCCGAGCCGACCCGCTGGGACGACGCGGCCGGGGAGATCGACGAGGGTAAGGTCGACAAGCCGATCGGGAGCATCGTCGCCGGGAGCGCCTTCAACGCCCTGTTGCCCGCCGATGGCTTCAAGGATCATGCCCGGGTCTTCACCCAGGAGAGAGAGGGCTACGCCGAGGCTGACTACAAGCTCGATGGCGAGACCGTCGTCACGGTCAGCATCTCCGACACCCGCAACAACCCCAGCGCCCGCAACAAGTTCTCCGACGCCAAGGAGGAGCTGGGCGGGTACCCGCTGGTGGAGCGCGGCAGCAACAGCTCGATGGTGCTGGTCAACGATCGCTTCCAGGTCCGAGCGTCGTCCAGGTCCCTCGGCGCCTCCGAGCGCAAGGAGTGGCTGGGAGCTGCCAGCCTCGATCAGCTCGCCGGTCTGAACTGAGGGAGGGAGCATGGCACACCTCCACGAGGCCCTGGCTGCCCTGCCCCAGGGGAACCTGACCGCCCGGCTGCTCCAGCTGACCAGCCGGGTGGCCGACGAGTCCTGGGAGAACATCAACGACCTCGCGCAGATGATCCGCGTCGTCACCGGCGAAGATCAGGAGAGCTACCTCCAGGAGATCGGCGAGCGTGCGGTGGAGCTGTTCGCCGATCCCGAGGAGCGCTACCAGCGCGCCATGCGGATCTACCGCCTGGTGGACGACCTCGACAAGCTCGTCGGCACCGCGAGCTTCCTCGATCAGGTCGCGCAGCGGGTCTCGTTCCTGGGCTTCCTGGATCGGCTGATCCCCAAGAGCGAGAAGCTCCAGGCGATCGACGCAGGCGCCAAGCTCGCCGCAGAGCTGGCCGCGTTCACCACGATCAACGGCCTGCCCGGCGACAGCATCGCCGACTTTGGTCGCGCTCTGGCGAACAGCGCCGACGAGGATCGCTTGCGGGTCACCTGCTGGATCCTCGCCGAGGGGGTGCTGCCGTTCGGGCCTGACTTCCTCCAGCTGATCGGAGATCAGGTCAGGGCTGCCTCCTCAGGAGACCTGGAGCAGAGCACCTTGTTCCGCAGGGTCCGCGATCTCCTCCCGGGAGGCTCAGACGACGCCGGCCGGTCCCTGATCCTCGGCACCTTGGACGAGGTGGGGGGCTGGATGGGGGAGCTCGTCCAGGCCCGGGGGATCACCCAGAGCGCGATCAGCTCCGGGCTCCAGGGGCTCCTCGACGTCGGCGAGCGGGGCTTCGACGTGATGGCCGCGGCGCTGGACGTCGGCACGAACTACTTCGAGCACACCGGGACCCAGACCGTGGCGCGGCAGATCGTCAAGCGCGCCTACGGCGAGGTGTAGCCGCGCTGGTGGGCCGAGCCGGCGGCCAAGCAGGCTCGGTGCGCTGCGGCGCGGGCTCGGTGCGCTGCGGCGCGGGCTCGGTGCGCTGCGGCGCGGGCGCGGTGCGCTGCGGCGCGGGCTCGGTGCGCTGCGGCGCGGGCTCGGTGCGCTGCGGCGCGGGCGCGGTGCGCTGCGGCGCGGGCGCGGTG
>DRPG01000688.1 GCA_011376105.1 Deltaproteobacteria bacterium | reverse complement strand
GGGGGGCACCCGGGGGGAGCGTCCCAGGGGGCGTCGGGCTCGGGCCCGGGCGGTGGTGTGGGCAACAACTCCGGCGCGGGTGGGGGTGGGTTTGGCGGCGGGGGCGGAGCCAGCTCGCTGGGGGCCCCCGGGGGCTCGAGCTACGGCGATCTACGCGCCCAGCTGGAGGGTGGCTCTGGGGGTGGGCGCAGCGGCTGGACCAGCGTCGGGGGCGACGGTGGCGGCGGGGGCGGAGCGGTGGAGCTGGGCGCCGTGGGGCGGCTCGACGTCACCAGCAGCGGGGTGATCGACGTCACCGGCTACCCCGGCTGGTATGGCTGGGGCTCCGACGGCGGCGGCGGCGGCGCCGGCGGTGGGATCCTGCTGCACGGCGGCGGAGGCACCTGCGAGGGTCAGCTCGACGTCCGGGGGGGCAGCGGCGGCGAGAGCTGTCTCGTCTTCTGGTGCGGGATCGGGGGTGGGGGCGGAGGCGGGGGGCACGTCGTCATCGACGGGCTCTCGGTCAACAACTGTGCGATCCAGATCGGCGGAGGCGACGGCGGAGACGGGACCGGAGACGACGGCGAGGACGGTCGGATCGACGTGATCCTCGATCTCGACGGCGACGGCGACGGCTGGACCGTCGGCCAGGGGGACTGCAACGACACCAACGCAGCGATCCACCCCGGCCGGGCTGAGTCGCTGTGCAACGGGAACGACGACGACTGTGATCCCCTCACGCCGGACGAACCCGACGTAGACAGCGACGGGTTCGACGTCTGCAGCGGCGACTGTGACGACACCGATCCGGCCGTGTACCCCGGCGGCCCCGAGATCGCCTGCAACAACATCGACGACGACTGTGATCCCCTCACGCCGGACGAGCCCGACGCAGACGGCGACGGGTTCGACGTCTGCAGCGGCGACTGCGACGACACCGATCCCCTGATCGCCGCGGGTCTCCCCGAGACCCTGTGCGATGGGCTCGACAACGACTGCGATCCGGGCACCCCCGACGACGTCGACAACGACGGTGATGGTTCCTACTTCTGCGTCGACGACTGCGACGATCTCGATCCCTCGATCCACCCCGGCGCGACCGACACACCGGGGGACGGCATCGATCAAGACTGCAGCGGGGCGGACGCTCAGCCCGAGGGCACCCCCACCGACACCAGCGTCGACGACACCGGCGCACCGCTCCCCCCCACGACCAGCATGCCCACCCGCCGGAGCAACACCCTGATCCGGGAACCGAGCGGCTGTGGTTGTCAGGGGATCCCCGGCGGGTCCGGGGCGTTGTGGGGGCTCGGGGGCCTCAGCCTGCTGCTGATCCGTCGCCGCAGGCGCTGATCTGAGCCGACGCGGCGCCGCCCCCGGATCCGGGGGACAGCGCGCTGTGGGGCTGCTGTCTCCTGGGGATCCCCCTCCCCGAAGAAATGAACTATAGTTCATTTCTTGAACGGAGCGGCGTTGGCCTACCGGGAGACCGCCAAGACGAGGGCACGCCAGCGGGCCAACCGCGCCCGGATCCTCGGGGCTGGCCGGCGGCTGGTCGCCGAGGGGGGGTTCCAGGCCCTGACCGTCGCAGCGGTGGCCGAGCGCGCCGGGGTGGCCACCGGCACGGTGTACCGCTACTTCGACGGCAAGTCCTCGCTGGCGGTGGAGGTGTTCTCCGAGGCCAGCGGCCGCGAGGTCGAGGTGATCACCGAGGCGCTGGCCGGCCCCCCTCCGGTGGTCGAGCGCCTGGCCGCAGCGATCACGCTGTGGTGCCGGCGGGCTCAGGCCGGCCGCACCCTGGCCTTCGCGCTGCTGGCCGAGCCCGCGGAGCCGGCCGTGGCGGAGGCCCGGCTGCGGTACCGGGCCCGCTACGCAGCCACGATCGCTGGAGCGATCCAGCGCGCCGTCCGGTGCGGCGAGCTGCCTGAGCAGGACGTCTCCGTGGCCGCCGCCGGGATCGTCGGGGCGATGGCGGAGGCCGTCCTTGGGCCCCACGGCGATCCCGATCCTGAGATCATCACCGCGTTCTGTCTGTCCGCCCTGCACCCCTGGAGTCCCAGATGCCCACCCACGAGGTCTTGAACCAGTCCGTTCCTCTGCCCCCGTTCGACGCGTTCCGCTCGGACGTGGCGCTGTCGGAGGCCATCGAGCGCGGCGAGGGGGGCTGGTGTGGCGATCGCCTCTCCGCCTTGGGGTCCATCGTCGGCTCCCCTGAGATCGAGGAGCTGGCCCGAGAAGCCAACCGCAACCCCCCCGAGCTCAAGGCCCACGATCGGTTCGGGCACCGGATCGACGAGGTGACGTTCCACCCGAGCTACCACCGGCTGATGGCGCTGGGCAAGACCCACGGCGTGCACAGCGCCTCCTGGCTCCGGGGCGGTTCGCCCGGGGCCTTCGTCGGCCGCTCCGGGCTGCACTACCTGTTCGTCCAGGCCGAGTACGGCGTGTGCTGTCCCCTGACCATGACCCACGCGGTGATCCCCTCCCTGCGCAAGAGCCCCTCCGTCGCGGCCACCTGGGAGCCCAGGGTGCTGGAGAATGCCTACGATCCACGGCTGGTGAGCGCCGATCAGAAGACCGGGGTCACCTTCGGCATGGCGATGACCGAGAAGCAGGGGGGCAGCGATGTGCGCACCAACACCACCGTGGCCCGCCCGGCCCCGGAGGGGGGGGTGCGGCTGGTGGGGCACAAGTGGTTCTGCTCAGCGCCGATGTCCGACGCCTTCCTCACCCTGGCCCAGGGCCCCGACGGGCTGACCTGCTACCTGGTGCCCCGGGTTTTGCCCGACGGCACGCGCAACCCGCTGCACATCCAGCGCCTGAAGGACAAGCTGGGCAACCGCAGCAACGCCAGCTCTGAGATCGAGTACCACGAGACCTGGGCCGAGCCCGTCGGGGATCCGGGCCGGGGGGTGGCCACGATCATCGAGATGGTGGCCCAGACCCGCCTGGACGTGGCCACCGGCTCAGCCGCGGCGATGCGCCAGGCCGTCCGTTATGCGATCCACCACGCCACCCACCGCTCGGCCTTTGGCGCGACCCTGATCCAGCAGCCGCTGATGCGCAACGTGCTGGCGGATCTGGCGCTGGAGACCGAGGCCGCCGTCGCCCTGAGCTTCCGGATCGCGGCCGCCTTCGATCGCGGCCGGACCGATCCAGGCGAGGCCGCCTTCGCCCGGGTCGGCACAGCGATCGCTAAGTACTGGCTGGCCAAGCGCGTCATCGGGCTCACCGCGGAGGCCCTGGAGTGTCACGGAGGCAACGGCTACGCCGAGGACTGGCCGATGGCCCGGCTATACCGGGAGGCGCCGCTGGGCAGCATCTGGGAGGGCTCCGGCAACGTCCAGTGCCTGGACGTGCTGCGGGCGATCCACAAGTCCCCGGCGTCCCTGGCTGCGCTCTGGGCCGAGCTCGAGCGCCCACGGGGCATGGATCGGAGGCTGGACGCCCTGCTCGACTCGATCAAAGCCGAGCTCGGGGATCGCGAGACGCTGCAGCACCGGGCCCGGCGGATCACCGAGCGGGTAGCCCTAGCGCTCCAGGCGGGCCTGCTGCTCCGCCACGCACCGCCAGCCCTGGCCGAGGCCTTCCTCGCCGGGCGCCTGGCCGATGGCGGCCTGATGTACGGAAACCTCCCGGTGGGCGTCGATCTAGACGCGATCCTGGAGCGGACCGCGGCGCCTGCGTAGGATCACGCTCGGCTGCAGGGCTTCCACGATCCATCCGTGCTGTGGCGATAATATATTCATCCAACATGTAACCAGTTCTTGCCAGCGCTGTGACCCGGGACACCCAAGACAGTTACAGCCCATGAGCCTGTAGCGCTGGCTCTGGCCAGTGGTTTTGCTGGGGCGTAAAACCCAACGACTTCACCTCCGGGGCAAGCACGCCCCCACCGGGGGCGGGGTACACCGCGGTAACATCCGGGTCATCCTCCCTCGACATCACCTCGATCACAGCTTAGGTTCAGCAGCCTGCCCAGGGGTGTCCGTGACCGAACCTCAGCTGGCCATGGTGGTGGATCAGAGCGCTCAGGGTGCCCTCAAGCGTTGCTTGATTGCAGCCTCCGGCGGCATGTCCATGATGATCGACTCCGATCCGTCTGTGTTGTATCATAGCCCCAGGTCCCTCAAGCTGGTCGTCACAGACGCCTACCACCTCATGCAGGTGCTCCACTGCCTCCCTGATCGTCCTCAGGTCCGCGTCGTGGTCTGCTCGTCGGATCTTGGCGCCCCGATGCTGACCCTGGCCCTGACCGATCCCCGGATCGTCGGGTTCCTCGCGTGGCGCGAGGTGGGGATCCGTCCCTGGGAGCTGACCTACCTCGTGCGCAGCGTGCTGCTCCCCAGCGAGACGCCCCCCCGGGCCGCTGAGCTGATGGTGTGGGGCTCGAGCAGCATCACCTGGTGCCCACAGACCTCCTTGGATCGCGACGCGGCGGTGGGGGCAGTCGAGCTGGTCGCTCGGCAGTTCGGTGTCGGCCGCCGTCTGGCGACCCTCGCCTCGGACGCAGCCCACGAGCTGCTGATGAACGCGATGTACAACGCCCCGGTGGATCAGTGGGGCAAGCCCCGCTACGAGCACGATCGCGGCGCTGAGATCCACCTGGCGGACCACGAGGTCCCGAGCCTGCAGCTCACGGTGGATCATGCCCACCTCGCGCTGGAGTGCGTCGATCCCTTCGGTCGCCTCGATCGCCACCACCTGCTGTCGGGGGTCCTCCGGGGCCACCACGGCGAGGTGGATCATGCGGGCTCTGGTGGAGGGATCGGGCTGTTTCGCCTGTTCTCCTCGGCCTCGATCCTCCGGGCCGAGGTCGTGCCGGGGCACCGCACCAGCGTGTCGTGGATCGTGGATCGGACCTTGGATCACCGAGAGCGCTACACCACGCCCCGCTCCCTGTACTTCGTGACGGGCCGGGAGCGGGCCACGGCGCTCTACCAGATCCTGGCCTGGGCCCACCGTGAGGGAAACGTCAAGGCGGTGGCCCGGATCCGCTTGCGAACCCTCCCCTATGCGGTGGTCGAGGGCCTGAACGTGAAGAACCTCCAGCCCACCATGAAGTGCTCCCCTGCCCTCCTGCAGCGGATCCGGACCGCGGCGTCGACGGTCGTGGGCCGCACCTGTCCATATTAGCCAGAGCGCGCTCCAGCGCATAACCCCAGCCTGAGAGCCCCTGATGATGGATCCCGTCCTCGATGCAGCCCACCGGCGCCTGTTGCTGGGAGGGGAGCCCCACATCGTGCACTGTCACCACTACAACACATTTCTGCAGCAGAGCATCCTCGACGCCGAGTTCCTCGACACCGTCCCCTTCCTGATCGGAGCCGCCAACGAGGTCGCGTTCGCGCAGATGCGCGCGCTGTTCCAGGCGACGGGCGCCCGAGACCCCGCAGCGCGCAGCAGGCTGGCGGAGCAGCTGTACCGCTGGGCTGGGTTTGGGCAGATCGACCTCAGCGCGCTCACCGAGGCCGGGGGTCAGGTCCAGACCCCCTGTGCCCACTACCCCCATGCCTGGCGGGTGAAGCTCGGGCGCTCGCAGCGTCCGGTGGATCTCTTCACCACGGGCTGGCTCGCGGGCACCCTCGCCGCGATCCATGGGCTGCCCCAGGGGCACTTCACCGCAGCGCAGACCCAGTGTGTGGCGATGGGCGCCCCCACCAACACCTTCGTCCTCTCCGCGGGGGGCCCCCCCGGCTACACCGTGTTCACCTCGCCCGGGGTCGGGCCCCTCACCGAGCACCACCCCCGCTCCATCCCCGAAACCCCAGTGGACTACGACGGCATCTTCGACGCCCTGACGAGCCTGGAGCTGCCCATCGACGAGGACGACTTCATCCCTGCGTTCGGGGTCTACCTGACGC
>DRPG01000687.1 GCA_011376105.1 Deltaproteobacteria bacterium | reverse complement strand
ACTCCTGGATCGATCCGGACGCGAACGCGTTCGGGCTGGCGGCGGACATCATCCAGTAGCCCTCCGGGAGCACTCGCTCCACAGCGCGAGCCACAACGGGGCGAGCGACCGGGACGGACCGGCGCTCGCCCCTCTCGCGTCCTTGATCCGGATCTGGGACCGTTCCTGGTCGCCTCGCTCGATACCCCCCGCCCCGGAGGGATCATGGAGCTTGCCGCCATCGAGAGGATCCTCGCAGATGACCCCACCGATCGGGAGGCCTGGGCGGTCTACGCGGACGCCCTGGCGACAACCCGCGCAGGGGAGATCCGCGCCCGGGCGATCGTCGAGGCCCTGCAGGGAGGAGGACCCCCCACGGATCCGGAGCTCCTGGGGCCAGCGAGGGATCCAGAGCAGGTCCTGGTCGGGTGGCGCTGTGGCTTCTGGTCTGCGGCCTGGGTGCGCTCCAAGCGGACCGAGCTGCCCCTGGCGGGCCGGGGCCGAGCCCTCGAGGTGCTCCAGCACCCCTCAGCCCGCCTGCTGTCCCACCTGGTGGTGTCGGTGGAGGAGCTGATCCCAGAGACCCTGGAGGCGATCCCCGCCAGCCTGCGGCGCCTGGATCTGAGCACGCTGATCCTGGGGGCTCAGATCGGGCTCGAGCCCCTCGCTCCGATCCTCAGGCGGCTCGAGACTCTCTGTGTCCACGCCGGCGTCCGGGAGCTGGCGAGCCTGGACGCGCCGAGGCTGTCGCGGCTGATCCTAAGCGGCGCCCACCCCGGGCTCGAGGCTGCAGAGCTCCCGGCCCTCGAGGTCCTCGAGCTACACCAGGCCGACATGGAGGGCCTGGCCCGGCTCCACCCCCGCGCCGTGCCTCGCCTGCACACCCTGCGGCTGGGCTCCCGGGCCCACCCCTCCGCGGCCATCTCTGGGCTGCTGAGCAGCCCCCTGGGGCAGCAGCTCCGGCACCTGGAGGTCACCGGAGCCTCCGCGCTGGTGGAGCTGCTGGCTGAGCCCCGGCGGTGGGCCCACCTCGAGGAGGTGGTGGTCGATCTCGACGCTGTCCCCCGGGAACGTCCAGCCGTGGGGCGGCTGCGGCTGCGGCGCTGGAGCTATGGCCGGGATCGATACCTACGCCTCGCCCCGGGGGGGCTGTGGCTGGAGCTGGCCCGGGCCCTGGATCAGGCGGCGAGGGATCTCGGCGTTCGGCCTCCGGGGCTGCTGCTGGCGGACTGGATCTCGGTCCCCAGCGAGCTGGCCCTCGGGCTCGCCCAGCGCACCGCTGTGCTCGCGGATCGTCGGACGTGGCTGCTCCAGGTCGAGCTCTCGGAGCTGGAGGAGCAGGGCCGGGTGACCGAGATCCACCTCGATCGGAGCCTGCTGCAGATCCACCCCGATGGCCGCATCGAGGGGATCGAAGACGAGATCACCCGTGAAGAGATCTCCTGCTATGCATCGCACAGCGAAGAGGATCTAGGGCACATGGATCGAGGCTGGCTCGAGGAAGAGCTGTGGAGCGGGCTCGAGGTCGCTCAGGACGCGATGTCCGTGCCGGTGGGCTGGCGCCCCGATCCCTCCTTGCTGGCGCCCCGGTGTGAGCACCGCCCCCGCCGCTTCGAGGGAGCCGGCTCGAGCCTCGAGCTGGAGCCCTCGCTGGGGGCCTACCTCGTCTGGAGGCTCAGGGAGAGCGGGGTCCTCGAGCCCTCCGACGCCCCAGAGCTGGGGCGCTGGACGCGCAGGCTGCTCCGGCGCCATGATCTCGAGGTCGAGCCAGGCCCAGAGCACCTCGCCTACTGGGAGGACTGGGCCGCCCTGACCGAGGGCGAGCGCGCCCGGCGCGCTGCTCAGCCCGGTCGAGTCCCGAGCTTCAAGCTCGCCGCCCCAGGGCGGTGGATCCTGGCTGAGGGCGAGGGGGCCCTCCTTGCTGAGGCTCTGCGACAGCCGATCCTGTACCATGTGATCCCCGACGGACTCTCCGAGCCCCTCGCCCGATCGAGCGCGTACCTCGACGAGAGAGGTCGCATCGAGGTACTTGTGACAAGTTAGGAGAAACCTCAGCGCAAACCGAAGTTGAGGTAGCCGGACGGGAATAGCCAGTGCAGGGTGGAAGGACCGCCCGAGGAGGAACAACTATGCGTGCTCTCGGATTGTCAGCACTCCTGCTCACCGTGGTGGGCTGCAGCGAGACCGGACTCAACGGTCAGACACAAGATAGCCCCGAGATCCACAACGCCCCCGATGTGCCTGAGCGCGTCGTGGACGAGTTCATGCAGGCCGAAGCCAACGAAGCTGATGTGTTGTTCGTCATCAGCAACTGGTGGTCGATGGATCAGGCGTACGCGGAGCTGGTCGACAACTTCGACGATCTGCTGAACGTGTTGATCGGCAGCGGTGTGAACTACCACATCGGCGTGATCTCCACCGACACAGATCACTTCTACGAGACCGGCAAGCTCCACGAGGCGAATGGCGTCAAGTTCATCACGCCCCAGACGCCCGATCCACTCGATACCTTCGCCGAGATGGCGACCATGAACGCGTCGGGCTGTGTGGGGCCGCGTCGTCCCCGCGACGCCGCCTACCTGGCCCTCGAGGTCGAGGTCGACGCGGCCAACGCTGGCTTCCGCCGTGACGACGCCTCGATGCACACGATCTTCGTGAGCGACGATCGTGACGTGTCCTACCGTCTGTCCCTCGAGGAGTGGATCGACTGGTACCAGGGCTACACCAAGACCCCCGAGCTGGACAGCCTGTCCACCATCGTGGACTTCAGCAAGGACGAGGACAACATCTATGCGTCCGACGTGATCGGCGGGGCGACCCACCCGATCCAGGAGTACCCCTGGCGCAACGTGGTCGAGGAGATCGGCCTGCGTGCTCAGGGCCTCCGGACCGAGTTCTCCCTGTCGCGTCAGCCCGTCCCCGAGACCATCGAGGTCGAGGCTCAAGTCGACGGCAGCTGGCTGACCTTCGAGGCACCCTCTGCAGACAGCGAGGGCGACTGGTGGTACGACGCGTCGCGCAACAGCGTCCACTTCCGAGACTTCGAGGCACCCGAGGGCGCTGAGATCCAGATCGGCTACGAAGCCATCTAGATCCCAGGGAGAGGGGATCCCAGGGAGAGGGCGTGCGAGCGCCCTCCCGGCGATCCTGGGGGCGTGCGAGCGCCCTCCGGTGAGTCGCCAGGGGAGGCCACGGCCTCCCCTGGCCTCGTCTGGGGCAGCGGCCTCTGATCTCCGCCTGTGATCAGTAGCTTAGGTGGCGCGCCCGAGCGCTCCTCAGGGCTCTGCGCCCTCTCCCCCCCCTCGTCTGGTGCGGTGGAGGAGGCGGTGGAGGAGGCGGTGGCGGTGCCGGTGCCGGTGCCGGTGCCGGTGCCGGTGCCGGTGCCGGTGCCGGTGCCGGTGGCGGTGGCGGTGGGTCGTGGCCCAGGTGGGCCACGATCCGAGCCCGGCGCTCAGGGGCAGCCGATGGACAGCTCGTCGACGTAGAAGTCGTCGGTGTTGCTGGTGCTCCCGCTGCTGCGCAGCCGCACCCGGAGAGCGCTGTGCAGCGCCGCTGGAGCGCTTGTGCTGCCGGCCTGCGGGACGAAGGCGGGATCGAGGGTGCCATCGCCGGCGACGGCGTGCAGCCGCACCCAGTCGACGCCGTCGTGGTACTCCAGCACCAGCAGATCGTCGGACTCCGGCGCGTCGGGGCCGCGCTTGACCTGCATCGACCAGGCCAGCTGAGTGCAGCTGCTCGTGTCGAGCACGATCGACTCGAGCTGCCCCCCTCCACCTCCAAGGATCAGGCTGTAGCTGCCGGAGGACGCAGAGCTGGTGGTGTGGGTCTGATCCCCGATCGCTGAGGCCCACCAGGGGCCCGGGCTCCCCAGCTCGAAGTCGTCGAAGATCCCCACGCCGTCTACTCCCGAGCAGTCGTCGTCGAGCCCGTCTCCGGGGGCATCGGGCGCCCCTGGGTACACGGTGGCGTCGTGGTCGTCGCAGTCGGGGCCCGGATCGCAGCTCGTGCCTGCGCCGTCGCCGTCGACATCGACGCACACGCCGCAGTCGAGCCAGCGCCATGGATCTGTGTCGTCACAGTCGATCGCTTTGGGGTAGCCGTCGCCGTCGCCGTCGGGCTCGGTGCAGATCACGGTGACGTCGTCGAGGTAGTGATCGTTGCCCGAGACCAGCGCGGTGTTCTCCACCCGGATCCGGAACCCGGGCCACAGGGCCGTCGGATCGGCGATCACCCCAAACCGAAGCCCAAAGTCCACATCTGAGGTGCCGTCGCCGGTGAGGGTGTCCACCGGGACCCAGGAGCCACCGTCGTCGTACGACAGCAGCAGATCATCGCCGGGCGCCGGCGCGTCGGGTCCCCGCTTGCCCTCGTAGCTCCACAGCAACGCGGGACAGCTGCTGGTGTCCAGCGGCTGGCTCTCGAGGATGGTGCCGACACCCGAGCCATCCAGATCGAGGCTGTAGCTGCCCGACCAGGCCTGGCCCGGGGTCACCAGAATCGAGCCGGATCCGGGCGTCCAGACGGATGGATCGGGGACCCCGAGCTCGAAGTCATCGAACAAGACAGGGCCATCGATGCCGTCACAGTCGGAGTCGATCCCGTCGCCAAAGGGATCCGCGGCCTGGGGCTGGATCGCCGCGTCGCTGTCGTCACAGTCGGCGCCCAGATCGCAGCTGCTGCCGAAGCCATCGCCGTCGACGTCGACGCACAGCCCACAGTCGCTCCAGTGATCTCCATCGATCGGATCGCAGTCGATCGCGCTGGGGTAGCCGTCGCCGTCGGTGTCGGCGTCGGTGCAGCCCACGACGAGGTCGTCGACGTAAAAGTCGTTGCCCGCGATGAAGGAGGTGGTGTCGAACCGCATCGAGAACGAGGTCGACAGGGCCGCCGGATCGGTGATCACCCCGAAGCGCTCGACGAAGTCGGGATCCTCGGTGTAGTCCCCTGCGAGGGTGTCGGTGATCACATACGACGTGCCGTCCCAGTAGGTGAGGTGCAGATCGCTGCCCGTCGCCGGCGCGGACGGGCCCCGCTTGCCCTGGTAGCGCCACAACACCGCGGGGCAGCTGCTGGTGTCGAGCGTCGTGGTCGTGGCCTGGACGAACCCGTCGAGGTTCATCGACCAGCCACCGGACGCCGACTGGGTGCTCACGATGGCCACCGCCGGCCAGAGGTTGCTCCACACGTCGGGCCGGGCGACGCCGAGCTCGAAGTCGTCGAACAGGGCGTCGCCGTCGAGGCCGTCGCAGTTGGTGTCGAGGCCGTCACCGTAGGGATCGGCGGCCCCGGGGCTGATCCCGGGATCGGTGGGGGCACAGTCGTCGCCGAGATCACAGCCGATCCCATAGCCATCGCCGTCGCCGTCGATGCACAGCAGGCAGTCGCTGAAGTGGGCTGGATCGGAGTCGTTGCAGTCGACCCCGGACGGGATCCCGTCACCGTCGCTGTCTCCGCTGGAGCAGGTCACCACCAGCTGATCGATGAAGTAGTCGTCGTTGATGTAGCCGGTGCCCGCCAGCTGAACCCGGAAGCTGCTGTGCAGCGCCAGGGGATCGGTGATGCTGCCCCAGCGCAGGCTGTAACCTGCGTCCGTCACGTCCTGGCCCGGGTAGCGATCGATCTCCCTCCAGGAGGTGCCGTCGTCGTACGACAGCACCAGATCGTCGCCGAAGCTCGGGGCGTCGGGGCCCCGCTTGCCCTGGTAGCTCCACACGACCTCGGTGCAGCCGCTGGTGTCGAACGCCACCGATCGGGCCATCCCGGCGGGGCCGGTGAGGTTCAGGGCGTAGCTGCCCGCGTAGACCGGGGCGCCCACATAGGCATAGTCTCCGGTCATCGAGCCCCAGGTGGTCGCGTCGGTGTCTCCTGCCTCGAAGGTGTCGGCGATGCCTGGCCCGTCGAGCAGATCACAGTCGGCATCGATCCCGTCTCCGGGTGGATCGAGCTGGATCCCGGGGTGGATGGTTGGATCTGTGTCGCGGCAGTCAGCGCCGAGATCGCAGCCGATCCCATAGCCGTCGCCGTCCGCGTCGACGCACAGCCCACAGTCGCTCCAGTGCAGCGGATCGGCGTCGTCGCAGTCGAAGCCCGAGGGCACCCCGTCGCCGTCGGCGTCGGGCCCTCCACAGCGGACCTCGAGCTCGTCGACGTAGAAGTCATCGGCGCTGGGGATCCCGGGGCCGTCGGTGACCAGCTGGAGCTGGAAGCCGCTGTGCAGCGCGGCGGGGGCGTGGATCACACCGGCGCGCAGGGCGAAGTCGGCGTCGACGGTGCCGTCACCCAGCACCCGATCCGCCTCGATCCACGCGGCGCCGTCGGACCAGGACAGCACCAGCGCGTCGCCGAGCCCCGGCGCGGACGGGCCCCGCTTGACCCGGTAGCTCCACTCCACCGAGCCACACACCGACAGATCGGCGTGGACCGAGCGCGCCAGCGCGCCACCCCCGCCGAGGTGTAGGCTGTAGCTGCCTGTGTGGGCCTGGGCCGTCTCGTAGGTGAGATCGCCGCTGTGCTCGCTCCAGACGAGCGGATCGCGTGCGCCGGCCTCGAAGTCGTCGAACAGGCCCGGCCCGT
>DRPG01000686.1 GCA_011376105.1 Deltaproteobacteria bacterium | reverse complement strand
GGTCCTGCACCGGTTCGACGACATCAGCGATCACCTGCCGATCCGGCTGGTGGTGCGGATCCCCTGAGGGGAGCGTGCCTCCGGCGCGTGGGGGGTCCCCGCCGGCGCCGGGCCGCAGCCGGGCCGCAGCCGGGCCGCAGCCGGGCCGCAGCCGGGCCGCAGCCGGGCCGCAGCCGGGCCGGCGCCGGGCCTCCTGGACGTCACGTCCCCGACGGATGTGACGTCCACCGTCAAGGCGAGGGCTCTTCCACGATCTGCCGCGTCTCACCGTGGTCACGTCTCCCTAGACGACCCCGCGAGCTTCGGATAGTCTGCAACGACCGTGGAACGTCGCCGACTGGCTGTCATGGGGGGGCTCGCGTTTGCCCTGGGGCTGCTGTTCGCTCCCCGGGTCCACCCCCACTCCGAGGTCGCTGTGCCCAAGCGGCCCCGGCGCGCGCGGACCCACGCGCCGGCCCAACGAGCCACGGTGAGATCCCCGGCGGCCCACCCCCGCCCTGCCCCGCTGAGCCAGCCCCAGCCCCAGCCCCTGCCCCAGCCGCTGAGTCCGGCCCCCGGGGGGCTCGATCCGGTGGCCATGGGCTGGATCTCGGGGCACGTGGTGGACGGCACCGGCGAGCCGGTGGGGGGCGCGGTCCTGCACCTGCAGGGGCCCACCGGCGCGATGGCGCGCCGGATCGCCGACGACGGCGAGTTCAACCTCCACGTGCGCGAGGGCACCTGGACCGTCGAGGCCGGCTGGTTCGATGGAGAGGACGAGTGGCGCTCGATCCCCACCACGGTGGAGCTCTCCCCCGGTGCCACCGCCACCCTCGCGATCGAGATCTTGATGGGGAGCGCGGGCCACATGGTCCACGCGGGCCTGCGGGAGGCGATGGGGGTCGGCTGGGAGGTCGTGCACGACGACGGTCCGCTCCGGGCCGGCGACGTGCTGGTCGAGGTCGACGGCCGGCTGCTGGCGGATCTGCAGCCCGAGGCGGTCCGCGCCGCGCTGCGGGAGCGTCCCGGGGAGGCGATCCCGGCGATGGTGCTGCGTGCCGACGGCACCGGGAAGCTCGAAGAGGTCACGGTGCTCCTCGAGGCGAGGTAGCCGGGGCTCCCCCCCAGGGGGGCCCCGTGCTTGATCCCTGGAGGTTCTGGGTCATGATCTCCACCTCGGAGGACGAGCTGTGGGCCTGGAGCCCGGAACCCGCGTGGGAGACTGGATCGTGGAGCAGGTCGTCGCCGCCGATCTGTACCGATGCCACCGGGCGGACATGCCGTTCCGCAAGGTCGTGCTGCGCTCGGTGCGCTCGCTCGATCCGGCCAAGCTCGAGGCTGAGGCCGACGCCCTGTCCCGCCTCGAGCACCCCAACGTCCAGGGTGTGCTCGGCCTCGAGTCCTCCGGCGGGGAGCTGTACCTGGTGGCGGAGGCCACCCAGGGCACGTCCCTGGCCACCTTCCTCCACACCCCGCCGCTGCCGCTGAAGGCCGCGCTGCAGATCGCGGCCCAGGTGGCTGACGCCCTGTCCACCGCCCACGGCCGGGGCATCGTCCACCGGGACGTGCGGCCCGAGCACATCCAGCTGACCTCGGACGGGCGCGCGATCTTGTCCGGCTTCAGCCTGCGCAACAGCCTGGAGCGGCTGCCCGCGGCGGGGGCCTACACGCCCCCCGAGGGCCTCCGCGGGGGGCAGGAGGCCCGGGCCGACGCCTACGCCTTTGGCGTGCTGCTGTACGAGCTGATCACCGGCAACCAGATCGAGGTGGTGCCCCCCGCCCAGCGCACGGCCCTGTCCCTCGAGGTCGCCGTGCCCAAGCCCCTGCGGGAGCTGGTCGCCCAGCTCACCCACCCCGATCCCGAGGTCCGGACCTCGGTCTCCGCCGCGCAGCAGATCCTGGGGCTGGCGCTGCGGGACAGCCTCGGGGATCACAGCACCTCGTCGGCGGAGGCGACCTACGTCGACACAGAGCCCGCCGATGGATCGGGGCTGCCCACCCCCGGCCGGGTCGGGCGGTACACGATCGTCAAGGAGATCGGCAGGGGCGGGGTGGGGGTGGTCTACGAGGCCGAAGATCCTGGTCTGAGGCGCAGGGTCGCGCTGAAGGTGCTGCTCGCCGGCAGCTTCGCCCGGGCTGCTCGGATTTCAATCGATGGGCTTGATTTGGTCCGATATCTTAACACCCAGCTGGTCCAGAAAAAACGAGCGCGAGGCAGATATGATGGGAATGGATCTGC
>DRPG01000685.1 GCA_011376105.1 Deltaproteobacteria bacterium | reverse complement strand
TGCCCCCGCAGCTCCCTGTCCGGCTCGCCTCCCTCGCCGACGATCGGAGCGCGGAGGACGTCGTCAGGGCCGTGGCCCGGGCCCTCTCGCTGCCCCTGTCCGGGGGCGAGGGGCTCGATCGTCAGGTGGCCCGGATCGGCCGGGTGCTGCACCACCTGGGCCCCGCCCTGCTGGTCCTCGACAACACCGAGCACCTGCTGGAGGAGATCGTCCCCCTGATCGAGGGCTGGCAGGAGCTCGCGCCCGAGCTGCGGGTGTTGGTGACCTCCCGACGATCCCTCGGGGTGCCACAGGAGGTGATCCTCGAGCTGGGTCCGCTGAGCGACGACGACGCCCTGGAGCTGCTGCTGGATCGGGCCCGTCGGGTGCGCTGGGACTACGAGCCAGCGGGGGCCGAGCGACAGATCCTGCGGGCCCTGGCCGGCGAGGAGCTCGACGGGTTGCCGCTGGCGATCGAGCTGGCCGCCGCCCGCCTGGGGACCTACGGCGCACAGGGGCTGCTGTCGGCGCTCCGCGATCGGCTCCGGCTGCTGTCGGGGGGGCGGGGGCGGGCCCGCTGGGACACCCTCCGGGCCGCCCTGTCGTGGTCCTGGGAGCTGCTGTCGCGCTCAGAGCAGCAGATCCTGGCCCAGTGCTCGGTGTTCCCCGGTCCCTTCGATGTGGCCGCCGCCGAGGCGGTGATCCAGCTTGAGGGGGGAGACGAGTGGGTGGGGGACGTCCTGATCCGCCTGGTGGATCACTCCCTGCTGCAGATCCAGACCGGCCCGGGGCAGCCGCACCTGTGCCTGCTGCGGTCGGTCCGGGCCCTGGCGTCCGAGCAGCTGGGGGAGGACGGCGGGCCCGTGCGGGCCAGACACCGGGCGTGGGTGCTGGAGCGGATCGCGCCGGGCTATCCCGAGCGTGCGGGCACCCGAAACCTGCGCGTCGCCCACGAGACCGCCCTGCTCGACGCAGATCTGGAGCGGGTCGTCCCGTTGGCCGTCGCCCTCGACACCCTGCTGCTCCGCTTTGGGCCCATAGAGCACCGGCTGGAGCCCATCGAGCGCACCCTGGCGCTGCTGCCCGAGGCCCACCCCGAGCGCGGCGCGCTGCTGTGGCGCCAGGGTGACACGCTGCGGATCCTCGGTCGCCTCGACGAGGCCCGGAGGATCCTGGAGGCGGCGATCGAGGAGGGGCGCCCCCACGGGCGGATCGCCGAGCCCCTGACCGCGTCGCTTGCGGTGATGGCCCAGTGTGACGATCTAGAGAGCTACCGGGCGGGGCTGCCCGAGGCCCTGGATGCGGTCCGGAGGGAGCGGGATCTACGCCGGGAGTGCGTCCTGCTGCACAACCTGGGCATCCTGGAGCGACAGTGGGATCTGCTGGCGAACGCCGAGCAGCGGGGGCGAGAGGCGCTGAAGCTGGCCCGTCGCCTCGGGGAGCCGATCCTGGAGGCCAGCGTGCTGTCAAGCCTGGCGAGCACGGCCTCGTGTCAGGGAGATCTCGACGAGGCCCTGACCCGGCTCGGGCAGGGCCTGGCGCTGACCCGGAGCCACGATCTCCCGGTGATCCAGACCGCCCTCACCACCAACCTCGCCCACCTCCACGTCCGCCGGGGCGAGCTCGACGAAGCCGACGAGGTCTATGCCGAGGCCCTGGGCCTGGCCCGGCGCACCGGAGACGAGCCGTCCGAGGTGGCGATCCTCCACGGGCAGGCCGCCCTGGCGCTGGATCGGGGTCAGCTCGACGAGGCGCTGCGGCGCCTCGACGAGGTGGAGCTCTGCGCGTCCCCGGGCAGCCACCTGCTCCTGTGGAGCCACATCCAGCGCGGGATCGTGCTGCGGGCCCGTGGGGAGCTGCGGGCAGCAGAGCGCGAGCTGCGGGCCGCCCATCGCTCGAGCCACGAGCGGGGCACCCGGGAGGAGCAGCTGTACTCCGGCCTCCACCTCGCGGCCGTCCTCGCCGAGATCGGGGAGATCGAGGAGCTTGAGGGGTTGGTTCCCTGGCTCCAGCAGGGGTTCGAGGCCCGGGGCGATCCCACGGGCCCTCTGCTGATCCAGGTGGTCCAGGCCCAGGCGCTCCTCTGGCGGGAGCGCCAGGCCTCAGGGGCCGAGCGCGAGCGCCTGGCGAGGCGACGAGAGGCCCTGATCTCGTCCCTCGACACCCGCGACGAGGAGGTCGCACGGCTGATCCGGCTGCTGCAGCGGGGGCTCGATCCAGTGGGCTGAGCTCAGCCATGCAGACGATACATCGCCGCATGCGACGTGGACCCCTGCTGATGATCGGTGCGAGCTTGGCGTTCACGGCCATGGTGGCCCTGGTGAAGGTGGCGAGGACCGAGCCTGGCCTGTCGTCGCTGGAGGTGATGCTCTGGCGGGGGGCGATGTCGGTCCCCGTGGCCTGGGCTCTGATCGGGCGTAGGTGGCAGGTGCGACGCCCCGATCTGCTGGCCCTGCGTTGTGGTCTGGGCTTTGGGGCGATGTTCTGCTTCTACTCAGCCGCGGCCAGGCTGCCCCTGGGGGAGCTGTCGGTGGTGGCCAAGCTACAGCCCTTGTTTGTCACGGTGCTCGCCCCACTGCTGCTCGGGGGCGGGGAGGCGGGGGGGCGCAGGGTCTGGCTCGCCATCGCGCTGGGCCTGGGAGGGACCGCGGTGCTCGTCTCTCCGGAGCTGTCGGGCACGCCCGTCGCGGGGCGGCTGCCGGCCGTCGGCTTCGCCCTGGCCTCCTCGGTGCTCTCGGCCCTGGCCCACACCGCCCTGAGGGCCCTGGGGCGCTCCGAGGATCCCCGGGTGGTGGTGTTCTGGTTCCAGCTAGCGGTGGCGCTGGGCGCGGTCACCGCGATCTGGATCCAGCCCACCGCGTCGCTGACGCCTCCGCCCACCCCCGGGGTGTGGGCCCTGCTGGCGGGGATCGGCCTGTTCGCAGTCACGGGGCAGCTGCTGCAGACCCGCGCCTACCAGATCGATCATGCGCCCCGGGTCGCCGCCGCGAGCTATGTCTCGCCGCTGTTCGGCTTCCTCGCAGATCTCGCCCTCTTCGGGGCCCTGCCCCGTGTCAGCGCGCTGATCGGGGGGGGGCTGGTGATCGGCGCAGGCCTGCTGCTGCTCCTCGACGAGGAACCGCGCCCCTGAGGTCGAGCGGGCCTGACCCCGCCGGGAGCCGAGCCGAGCTGAGCCGAGCCGAGCTGAGCCGAGCCGAGCTGAGCCGAGCCGAGCCGAGCCGAGCCGAGCCG
>DRPG01000684.1 GCA_011376105.1 Deltaproteobacteria bacterium | reverse complement strand
CTGCGGGGGCACGCCACTACCTCGCGATGGTGAAGGCGCACATCGCCGCGGCGCTCGCTGATCTCGATCAAGTCGAGGAGGCCATGGACGAGCTGGCCCAGGCCCGCCGGCTGGCTGAGCTCTCGGTGCCGGGCACCTCGATCTTCCTCGATCTGTGCGGGGGGATCGTGTCCTGTGCCCTCGCCCGGCGCGAGCCCGGGGCCGCAGGCGAGCACCTCGCCTCCGCCCGGCGGGTGGTCGGTCGTGCGCAGGATCCCGAGGAACCAACAGACGAGTTCAGCGTCGCCGAGCGCTACCAGGACGTCCACCTGATCCTGCTGATCCTGGAGCAGAGCCTGGAGCGGACCCGCTGATCGAGCGCTTTAGAGGTGGTGTTGTCGGCTTGGGCAAGCCTGTCGGGGGCGGTTAGTCGCGCGCATGACCGTTCGACTCCTGCGCCTCACCCCCCACACCTTCGATCGTGCCCTGCAGTCTGCGCTGTACCTGATGATCCGGATCGGCCGTGATCCCAGGCTGGGCTTCCACCCCGCGGTGGCCGAGTTCTTCCAGGCAGCCTACCCCCGCCTGTTCGCCTTTGGCGCCCTGTGTCGCTTGGACGTCCGCGATCCCTCCTGGTGGAGCGCTGCGCTCCAGAGCAGCCTCGGCCCGATGCGGGGGGGCGTGGGGGATGGCTACTACCTGCTGGAGGGCGGGGTGGTGATCGGCCACCACAGCGGGATCGTCCACCCCAACAACGTCAGCTACGAGGGCGAGCACGGGATCGAGGCCCAGCGCGCCCGGATCCGGGCCCTCACCTCCGCCCAGGGCCCGGCCCGGGAGGCCGACGTCGAGGCCGCGAGGCCGATCATCATGTACTTCGACGGGATCGTCGCCCGGAAGCAGCGATCATCGGGGTTCGAGGGCAGCTACGTCTATGAAGAGCGGGAGCCTGTCCCGGAGCCTGAGGCTCAGCAGGGCCCGCGCCCGCCCGATCCGGCGGCCTCGTCCGCAGGGCGTCCCGATCCCTTCGAGCTCCTCGGGGTGTCCCCCGAGGCCACCGACGCCGAGATCAAGACCGCGTTTTGGGAGCAGATGAAGATGAACCACCCGGACAAGGTCGCTCACCTCTCGCCCGCCCTACAGCAGTTCGCTCAGGCCCAGGTGCTGGCGATCAAGGGCGCCTACGAGGCGATCAAGGCCATGCGGAGGCGCTGATCGGAGCCTGCGCCCGCGCCGCACCGAGCGGGCTCGGGGGGGCGCTGGTGTGGATCAGCCCTGGCCGCTCGAGGCATCGCCACGGGCGAAGATGCTCGCGACGTACTGCAGCACGTCCGAGGCGCTCACCTCGTCATAGCCGTAGTGATCGATCAGGCGCTGCCGGACGATCTCGATCTTTGCCTGGGTGTCGGCGTCCATCGTGTCGGACACCAGGCTGGTGAGCTTGATCGAGTCCTTGCTGTCCTCGAACAGCTTGAGCTCCAGCGCCCGGTGCAGCCGCTCGTTCATCGTGTAGTCGAAGTTCTTCCCGTCCAGCGCCAGCGCCGCGATGTAGTTCATCAGCTCGCGCCGGAAGTCGTCCTTGCGGGCGTCGGGGATGTCGATCTTCTCCTCGATGGAGCGCATCAAGCGCTCGTGGGGCTCCTCGTACTCACCGGTGAAGGTGTTCTTCACCTTCTCCTTCAGCACATAGGCCCTGAGGTTGTCGATGTAGTTGGAGCACAGCCTCCGCAGCGCCCCCTCGTCCGCCGCGATCGCTTTCTGGACCTCGTTCTTCACGATGTCGGTGTACTCCTCCTTGACCAGGCCCAGCAGCTCCCGGTAGCCCTCCCGCTCTTCCTCGTTGGAGATCAGGCTGTGGTTCTTGAGCCCGCTCTCCAGCTCGTTGAACACCATGAACGGGTTGAGCACCTTCAGATCCGGGTCCTTGACCAGGGCGTTCGACAGCTTGTCCTGCACGTAGCGGGGGCTGATCCCGATCATGCCCTCCCGCGTCGCGGCCTTGCGCAGCTCCTTGACGTGATCCTCGGTGAAGCCGCGGACCGAGCGCCCATCGTACAGCTTGGCCTTCTGCAGCAGGGACAGCTTGTGGTTGCTCGGCTGCTCTAGCCGGGTGAGCACCGCCCACAGGGCGGCCATCTCGATCGTGTGGGGTGCGATGTGGGCGCTCACCTTCTCCGGGTTGAAGTCCTTGATGTAGATCTTCGCTTCCTGGCGGGGCTTGGTGATGTAGGGCACGTCGATCTTGATCGTCCGATCCCGCAGCGCCTCCATGTACTCGTTGCTCTGCAGGCGACGGTACTCGGGCTCGTTGGTGTGCCCGATGATCACCTCGTCGATCGAGGTCTGGGCGAACTTCTTTGGCTTGATCCGGTGCTCCTGGGACGCACCGAGCAGATCGTAGAGGAAGGCGACGTCGAGCTTGAGCATCTCGACGAACTCGATGATGCCTCGGTTGGCGACGCAGAACTCCCCGTCGAAGTTGAACGCCCGGGGATCGGAGTCCGAGCCGTACTCGGCGATCTTGCGGTAGTTGATGTCACCGGTCAATTCGGTGGAATCTTGGTTTTTTTCGTCCTTGGGCTGGAAGGTGCCGATGCCAACCCGATCCTTCTCCGACAGCAGCAGGCGGCGGACCTTGATGTGCTCCTGGACCTTGAGGAAGTCTCCGTTGTAGCGACGCATCAGCTCCCGGTACCAGTACCTGCAGACCGGGTTGAGCTCCCCGATGATCTTGATCGGGTAGCGGCTGGTGCCCGAGCTGTTGAGGCGGGCGAGGATCTCGGGCCGGGTCGCGTCGGGCAGCAGCTTCAGCGGCTCGTCGTTCATCGGCGACGGGATCTCCTCTCCGTCGACCACCCATGAGTAGGTGTACAGCTTGCCCTTGTCGGTGCGGCTGTACCTCTCGAGCCCCTTCTTCAGCAGGCGCGCGATGGTGGACTTGGCCGAGCCGACGGGGCCATGGAGCAGGATCACCCGCTTCTCCGGGCCGTACCCAAGGGCCGCAGCCCGGAACACCCGCACCAGCTTCATCAGGTGGATGTCGATCCCGAACACTGCGTCTGCGCCGTTGTCGAAGGGGTCGTCGAAGAAGTTGTGCCGGAGGATGGTCTTGCGGTACTCGGTGTACTCCTTGGATCCATAGGCCTCGATGAGATCGTACAGGCGCTGGTATGCGTTCCTCGCGACCGCACCGTCGCGCTGGACCAGCTCCAGGTAGTCTCCATAGGAGCCCTCCCAGAGGAGATCCTGGTAGTGGTGGACGTCTTGGTGTTCGGCGATGATGTCGAGTAGACCGCCGGGGTTGGCGTGGGACATAGTGTGGCCTCCGCGTCGTCTGGTGAGCCAGCCCCGTGGGTTCGGATCGGGGGTGGTCGGCGTTCGAGAGAGCGAACGGAACAGATGATCGCGACAGTGCGCCTAGGATGGATCATGACCCAAAACCGAGCGCCCTGCCGGTCGAGAGTTGTCCCTGCCCCGGATAGGCAGGGTTTTCAGGTTGAAATGCGATTGCGCTGAGGGTGTGGCCTCGCTACGAACGATCGTGTCGTGGCGAGGGAATCTGTAGGCGGGCTGGATCGAGGAGGGCGAGATGTGGTGGGTCGTATGGATCGCGTGTTCCGGAGGCGATCAGAGGGGCACCGACGTGCAGATCGTACCCGCCGACGAGCCCGATCTCGCTGTGTCAGAGATCTCTCGGCTGCTGGTGGAGACCTCATCGGGGCTGATCCGGCTCGGGGGGTTCGACACCGAGGTGGTGGAGGTCCGGATCGGGGGCGGTGCGGCGGGGGACACCTGGGAGCACACCGTCTCTGAGACCGGCGAGCTCACGCTGTCTTCGCTGTGCGCCACCGGGGAGCGCGGCTGTGGCACGGGGTTCGACGTCATCGTCCCCGACGCGCTGCCGATCCTTGCCTCGAGCGCCGCCGGCCCGATCGTGGTGGAGGGCCACGATGGGCCGCTGTCGATCTCCAACCAGCAGGGCTCGGTCGAGGTCCGTCAGCGACCGACGTCACAGGTGGAGGTGTTCAACCAGAGTGGATCGGTGCAGCTTGAGTTCATCGGAGATCCAGTCGCGGTGGACGTGACGACCTCCAGCGGGGACATCGCCGTCTCCCTGCCGAGCAGCCGCTTCTTCTTCGACGTCTCCACCGACAGCGGCGAGATCACCTATGAAGGGGTGCAGCAGACCTCGGGAGCCCCCCGGATCCACCTCGAGTCCGACAGCGGAGACATCTCGATCGTGGGGGTGGAGCGCTAGACCGCGCTGCTGCCCGGTTCACCAGCAGGCTCGGCGCCTCGGATCCCGCTCAGAGAAAGAACACGGCCCCCGCCGCCACGATGACGCTGCTCACGATCAGAGAGACCAGCACGAACGCGGCGCACCCCAGCCCCACCAGCAGCCACTGGGTCGCAGCACTGTCTTCGGGCTGGGGCTCGGTGGGGGGCTGGGGGCGCTGGGGGGGAGGCTCCGGCGGTGTGGGGGCCCGGGGCGGAGGGGGGGCGAGGACCTCGGACACCTCAGCCTCGGAGATCTGCAGCTGCTCCAGCGCGACCCCGAGGGGGATGCTGGGGAAGGCAGGAGGGGCCTTGGGGGTGGATCTGGAGCGCGTCATGGGGGGAGGATCTCCAGCCTCGAACATACCGGGATCGAGCGTACTGAGGGGGCGATGATGGATCAGGGGGGTGCCCTCGCCGCCGCCCGATCGACTCGCGGTGGGGATCGGGGGGGGGCCCTCCGCTGTGGAGAGGGTCTCGCCGCTCATCACCCCGGCGATCTCGCTGGGGCGCGGCCAGTCGATCCCGGCACACCAGCGCCGGAGGGAGGGGCCGGTCATACGCTCGGTCAGCGCCTCGCAGCGCTCGGCGACCTCGGCCGCGGTGGGGCGCTGGGCTGGATCGTGCTCCAGGCAGCGCCGCAGCAACGCGATCAGCGCTCGATCGTGGGGCTCGGCCCGCAGGAGCTCGAGCCGGGCGTCCAGGTGGGCCCTGGAGCGCTCGGCGTCCAGGGCGAGCCGGAGCAGCTGCCGCAGGCTCCCGGGGGGGTGGAGCCTGCGGCGG
>DRPG01000683.1 GCA_011376105.1 Deltaproteobacteria bacterium | reverse complement strand
CGTTCACCCTGTTGACCAACACCGGCAACAAGCGTCGGGCAGACGCCGCGGTCCTGTTCCAGGATCAGATGAAGCAGCTGGGGATCGAGGTCAACATCCAGTCCCTGGAGACCAACACCTTCTACGAGCGGCTGCGAAAGCACGACTTCGAGGCGGCCCTGGGGGGCTGGTCCGCGGGCCTGTTCGTCGATCCCAGCGGGCTGTGGCAGTGCGACACGCCCGAGAGCCCCAAGGAGTTCAACTTCCCGCAGTACTGCAACCAGGAAGTCCACGACCTGATCGCCAAGGGCCTGCAGACCCCCAACCCCAAGGACTCCGCGCCCATCTGGAAGGACGTCCAGGCCAAGATCTACGAGGATCAGCCCTACCTCTTCCTCTGGTGGATGGACGAGATCGTCGCGATCCATGAGCGCTTCGAGAACACCTCGATCAACGTGCTGTCTCCGCTGGATCACCTCCACGAGTGGGAGGTCCCCGAGGACAAGGTCAAGTACAAGAAGAAGTAGGCGCCCCGTCCATCCACCCCAGGCGGGGTGGAGCCACCCCCACCCCCAGGCGGGGTGGAGCCACCCCCACCCCCAGGCCCGGCCCCCCCTGGTCCCCGCCGGGGAGGTCCCTGCAGGCCACGAGCCACGGAACAGGAGACACGATCAGGTGACCAGGTACGTCATCCGGAAGCTGCTGCTCGCGATCCCGTTGTTGTTGTGCATCGTGACCTTCATCTTTGTGTTGTTGGAGCTCTCTCCGGGCAACATCGCAGACAAGTTCTTCACGCCGGAGACCCCGCCGGAGGTCCGGCAGATGATCGTGGAGAAGTACCACCTCGATGATCCTGCGCTGGTTCGCTACACCTACATGATGCGCAACCTCGCGCTGCTCGACTTCGGCCGCTCGATGGACGAGGGGCGACCGGTGTTCGAGATCGTCCGGGAGAGCCTGCCCAACACCCTGCTGCTGTCGTTCACCACCCTGGCGGTGCTGTTCCCGTTCGGGATCGCGGTGGGCACGATCCAGGCGATACGCCAGAACACCGCGATCGACACCGGCGCCAGCATCGGCACCCTCCTGATCTACTCCATGCCCCAGTTCTGGGTGGCGATGATGCTGCAGCTGCTGGTGGGGCTGTACCTGTCCGGATGGCTCGAGGGCCTTGGGGATCGGGGCCTGCTGAGCGACGAGCTGGTGAGCCTGCTGACCCTGCCCACCCTGGGGATGAAGGACGCCGTGATGTACGACTTCATGGATCCCGGTGAGCAGCTGATCGATCGGCTCAAGCACCTGGTGCTGCCGGGCATGGCCATGGGGCTCGCGAGCGCGGCCTCCACCGCGCGCTACATGCGCTCGTCGATGCTGGGCATCATCCGCCAGGACTTCATCCGCACCGCCCGCGCCAAGGGGCTGCCGGAGCGGGTGGTGATCGTGCACCACGGGATGCGCAACGCGCTGCTGCCCATCGTCACCCTGGTGGGGCTGTCCCTGCCGTTCTTGTTCTCCGGCGCGGTGCTGGTCGAGCTGGTGTTTGGCTGGCCGGGCATGGGCCGGGTGATCCTCAAGGCGATCTACACCCAGGACACGCCGCTGCTGATCGCCTGCTTCTACATCTACACCTTGATCGTGGTTGCGGGGAACCTGCTCGCTGACCTCGCCTATGCCTGGGTCGACCCCCGGATCCGGTTGGACTGACCATGACCGTCATCAGCCGAGCTCGAGACTTCTCTGCGCCGCTACGAGCCCGCCTCGGGCTGCTCCTGCCGGGCCTGGGGCACCTCGTCCTGGGGGAGACCATCGTGGGGCTGGGCCTGCTGTCGCTGGATGTGTTGTTGCTCGGCTCGCTCTTCGCCGGCCTCCCCCGGCTCGGCGGCGTGCTGTTCAGCGGCCCCGCCGGCAGCCTGTCGTGGCACGGGGTGCTGTCGATCTTCAGCTGGATCGGGTTGGCTGGCTGCCTGTGGTGGGTGGCCTACCGCAGGGCCTGGCCCAGGGTGCTCACCGAGATCGAGTTCAACTCGAACCGCCAGATCTTCCTGCGCACCCTGTCGAGACACAAGACCGGCATGATCGGCCTGTTTGGGGTCGCGTTCCTCGTCTCGATGACCCTGCTCACTCCGCTGATCGCTCCGTTCGATCCCCTGGATGTCGACGTTGGACCCCAGAACATGGGTCCGAGCTGGCTCCACCCCATGGGCACCGATCAGTTCGGTCGGGACGTCTTCAGCCGGCTGCTGTACGGAGGCCGGATCAGCCTCCCGATCGGGTTCGTCGCGGTGTTCATCGCAGCGACGGTGGGCACCACCCTTGGCGCCACCGCTGCGTTCCTCGGGGGCGTGGTCGACAAGGCGATCATGTTCGTGGTCGACGCCCTGCTGGCGTTGCCGAGGCTGGTGCTGCTGCTCACGATCGTCGGCCTGTTCCGTGTCCCTGGGGTGTGGGGGATCTTCCTGATCGTCGTCATCCTGGGCTTCACCGCGTGGATGGGGATCGCCCGGATCGTGCGCGGCGAGGTGCTGTCGCTCAAGGAGCAGGAGTTCATCCAGGCCGCTCGTGCGCTGGGGCTCTCGTCCCAGCGGATCCTGTTCCGCCACCTGATCCCCAACGCCATGGCTCCGGTGATCGTGTTCTGCTCCCTGGCCATCGGCAGCACCATGCTGGCCGAGGCGGGCCTGTCGTTCCTTGGCCTGGGTGTGCCTCCGCCCACCTCCACCTGGGGGGTGATGGTCAACGACGGGCGGGATCCGCTCCGGATCGCCCCCTGGATCGCCGTGTTCCCCGGCCTCGCCATCATGATCGCGGTGCTGTCGTTCAACCTGCTGGGGGACGGGCTGCGGGACGCGACCGATCCCAAGCTGCGGGGCACCGGTTGATCGGGGCCTGGTCATGGGATCTCGCTGTCGCGCTCGGCCTTGTCGCCGGCAGCGCCCTGCTGGGATCGTGGCTGGCCCCCCTCGTGGCCTGGCCCTACCCCGATCCAACGCTCCGCCGCGGCCTGGAGTCCGGGACTAGGGTCTCGATCCTGGTCTTGGGCGTGATCGTGGCCTTGGCCGAGCTCGGCCTCGAGCTGGGTCCAGCCCTGCTGCTGGTGGCGTCCCTGATCATCGCTGCGACCTGGGTCCTACATCGGCCACTGTCCGATCTGGCCAGCGGCGTGATCCTGCGCAGCCGGGAGCCCTACCGCCCCGGCGAGCGGGTGCGGTGCGGTGCTTATGAGGGGCGGGTGCTGGAGCAGGGCAGCCTCGCGGTGATCCTCGAGGACGACGACGGCGTCCTGATCCACCTCCCCAACGCGGCGGTGCTGGCGGGCCCGATCGAGAACCACAGCCGCAGGGGGCGCGTCCGGATCACCTTCGGGCTCTCGCTGCGCGCGTCCACCGATCCCACCGCGCTCCTCGAGCGCCTCCAGGAGCTGCTCGAGGGCGACGACGACCTGCTGGACGAGCCCGCCCCCCTCGCGGTGGTGTCCGGGCTGGGGCTCCACAGCGTCGAGATCGAGCTACGGGGCTGGGTCGAGCCCGACCGGGCCGATGAGCTCCGGGCCCGCCTCGCCGCCGCCGTCGCCACCATCGTCGCGGGGCTCGCCCCTGCGTCCACCCACCTCCGGGGAGAAGCCCAGTGACCTCGACGGGGTCTTCACCTGCTCCTGCCGGCCCGGTCGGGCTCGCCACCTCCTTCCGCTCGGTGCCGGATCTGTGGCACCACCGCGTGGGCAGCACGCCCGACGCCGAGGCGATGCGATACCGCAGCCAGGGCCGCTGGCGCACCCTGACCTGGGCCGACGCCGGGACGCGGGTCCGGGCCCTGACCAACGCCCTGCTGGCCCAGGGGATCGCGCCCGAGCAGCGCTGTGTGGTCCTGGCTGAGACCACGGTGGAGTGGATCCTCGCGGATCTGGCGATCCTGTGTGCGGGGGCGGCCACCACCACCGTGTACCCACGCTCGTCGGACGGAGAGCTCGAGTACATCATCGCCGACAGCGGGGCCGTGGTGGTGTTCACCGACACCCCGGCCCAGCTCGAGCGCCTGAAGCGGCTGCGGGCCCGGCTGCCCAGCGTGGAGCGGGTGGTGGCGATACACGGCGTCGGCGATACCGACGACGCCGACGGCTGGATCGTCGACATCGATCGGTTCGAGCGCGAGGGGCGCGACTTTGGGGCCAGCCAGCCCGAGGCCTACACCGAGGCCCACCGGGCGATCACCCCCACGCAGATGGCCACCCTGATGTACACCAGCGGCACCACCGGGCCGCCCAAGGGGGTCGTGCTCACCCACGACGCCTGGATCTACGAGACCGAGGCCATCGACGCGCTGGGGTTCATGAACCCCGCCGACGTGCAGTTCCTCTGGCTGCCCCTGTCGCACGTGTTCGCCAAGGTGCTCCAGCTGTCCTTCATCCGCCTGGGCATGCCCACGGTGGTCGACGGCAGCAGCGACGATCTGGTGGCCAACCTCGCCGCCACCCGTCCCACCTGGATGGCGGCGGTGCCCCGTACCTTCGAGAAGGCACGCAACGGCATCGAGGCCGGCGTCCGCGCGGAGGGGCGTCGCGCCTCGATGCTGTACCGCTGGGCCCTGGGGGTGGGCTACCGAGCCTCCCGGCTCCAGCAGGAGGGGCGCAGGGTGGGGATCCGCCTCCGCCTGCAGCGGGCCCTCGCCGATCGCTGGGTCCTGGCACGGATCCGGGATCGCTTCGGGGGCCGGCTCCGGTTCCTGATCAGCGGAGGTGCACCGCTGTCGAGCGACGTCGCCGAGTACTTCCACGCCCTCGGGCTGCTGATCCTCGAGGGCTACGGCCTGACCGAGTCCGCCGCCGCGAGCTGCGTCAACCGGCTGGAGACCTTCCGGTTCGGCACCGTGGGACAGCCCCTGCCGGGCTGTGAGATCCGGATCGCCGAGGACGGAGAGGTGTTGCTGAAGAGCCGGGGCCTGATGCAGGGGTACTGGCGCCAGCCCGAGGCCACCGCCGAGGTCTTGACCGAGGACGGCTTCCTCCGCACCGGAGATCTCGGGCAGCTGCTGCCCTCAGGGCACCTGAAGATCACGGGCCGGAAGAAGGAGATCATCGTCACCGCCGGAGGCAAGCACATCGCTCCGGTCAACTTCGAGCAGCAGCTCCGGGCGCGGTGCCCCTATGTCGAGCACGTGGTGATGCATGGAGACGGCCGACCGTTCTGCTCCGCCCTGATCACCCTCGATCCCCCCGCGATCCAGCGCTGGGCCCGCAGCCATGAGCTCCCCCAGCTAAGCTTCTCGTCCCTCGCCGAGCATCCCCAGATCCACGACCTGATCCAGGGCTATGTAGACGCGGTGAACCGAGAGCTGCCCTCGTTCGAGCGGGTGCGCCGGTTCGCCATCCTGCGAGAGCGCTTCACCGAGGACAACGGGCTGCTCACGCCCTCCACCAAGGTCCGCCGGAGCGCAGTCGAGGCGCGGTATGGGGCCATCCTCGACGGATTCTACGGCAAGCCCGAGAGACTCTTCAGTCTGAAT
>DRPG01000682.1 GCA_011376105.1 Deltaproteobacteria bacterium | reverse complement strand
GTCCCTGCGCCCAAGGGCCAGCGACGGGATCTCCCCCACCGCCACGTCCGTCACCAGCTGGTAGCCCGGCGACATCAGCACGGCGCCACAGTACAGCCTCAGCCCCCGCAGCAGCGCTGGATCCGACCGCACCACCTGATCGAGGGGCACCCCGAGGAGCGCCTCGATCAGGGGCTCCTCTTCGGGATCGAGCCCGGTGCTGGTGAGGCGATCCTTGATCGCGTGGACCACCTCCCGCACCGTCGCCCCCTGGGAGACGGCCCGGCTGGCCAGCTGGGTCACGGCGTCTCCGCCGGACAGGGGCGCGCGATCGCACGCGCCGTACTCCCGCTCCCAGGAGAGGATCCCTTGGAAGTCGGAGCCGTTGTGGCCCGGGGCGCTCTCCCGGAGGAAGACCCCGATGGCGCTCTGAAAGTCCTCCTCGGCTCCACCGGAGTAGCCGAGCCACGACCCCCGGGGACGCCACATCAAGTTGGCGTGGGTGGTGCGCAGCAGGGCCCGGGCGTGCAGCCGGTGGGCGGCGTCCCCCACCCCGTTGCGGCGCCGGTGGGGATCCTCCTCAGAGATCGTCCAGGGGTCGAACACCGGATCCATCCCGTAGGGCAGCGACTCGCAGCTCTGAGGCAGCCCCGGGTTGAAGTAGGGATCCGCGGTGACCGCGACCAGCAGCTCCGTCAGGGAGAAGCCGCTCTGAGCGAGGACGTCCGCGAGCTGCTTGAGGCGCGTCATCTGCGCCTCGTTGCGGGGGAAGTGGTGGGCCACCGTCAGGTAGGCGCCGGTGGCCTCAGCCCACACCTGATCCGCGATGTTGGACGCCACCAGGTAGGCGAACGCGTCGGGGCCCGCCACCGAGCCATCCGTCGCGATCTTCAGCCCCTGGCCCTGCAGGGCATCCACGCCCTCGGCTAGATCGCGCTCGATGTCGTAGATCGAGCCCCCGGGGCCGTAGGCCTCGATGAAGTAGGCGTCGTCCTGATCGATGAAGTCTCTGTCGGGCAGGCTGCCGGGGGACTCGAACCGCCCACAGCTGGTGGACATGTCCCACGGGGCCCGGCCCCCTCCACCGAAGATCGAGTCGTTCACCACGTCCCGGTAGCGGAAGATCGCGTAGGCCTCCTCCACGTCGCGGCCAGCGCTCTCCCCCAGCAGCGCGGCCTCGAACAGACCAGGGAGCTGCCAGGTGCGATCGAGCTTGGGATCCGGGTGATCGGTGACCGAGAACTCAGAGTTGTGGCACCCCATACAGACCATGTTCCGGCCCAGGTAGGTCCGATAGAACAGCTCCCCGAAGTTCACCCGCCGGTTGTACTCCAGCTCCTGCTGGCTCACGTTGGCCCCGACCACCGGCTTGTTCATCCGGCTGAACAGGTTGACCTGGTAGATGGTCGACACATCGTCGGCCACCAGCGCGTCCACGATGACGTCCGCCATGTTGAAGCTCGAGCCAAAGCTGCCCCCGGTCGGGCCGGTGGTGCGCAGGAACTGGGTGAGCTGGCCGTCGTGGGTCGACAGGTTCGGGCTCTCGAAGCAGCTGTCGTACTCCTTGTCGCCGGTGCGTGCGGTGTACAGCGCGTCGGTGAACCAGTCGAGCCAGTGCTCTTGGTACTCGGGATCGAGGGCCATGGCCCGCACCACCACGTCGCGCCCGTGCTCGCGCGCCACGCTCGCCCACAGACCAACCTCGGCCGCACCGTGGGGCTTGCGCCCCCACAGCAGCGGCATGGCCCGCATCACCCAGGCCTCCTCGCTCGCCTCGCAGGTCCGCTCCACCACCGGTCCGCCCCCGTGGACAAAGATCCTGTCAGGATCCACCGCCTCAGAGGGGGCCTCTGGATCGGGGGGGATGAGGGCGGAGCCACCCGAGCAGCCCAAGACCCACGACAACCACAGGTTCGAGATCATCACACCCTCCCCAGGACGTGCTCGTTGAGCCAGATGAGCCCCTCGAGCTCAGTGCCGATGTCGCGGATGTCGCCCACCGCGAAGCTCTCGTGGGCGAACGGGTACATGCCCATCGCCGACAGCGCGGCGGCCCGGAACTCAGCGGGGGTAATGTAGTCCGTCGCGGTGCCGTCGGGCCCGATCGCCCCCAGCAGGCCCGCCTGCTCAGGCCCGATCGGACCCCCCAACATCACGGTGATGTAGCCGTAGGGGTGGTGGTTCGTCCCCTGGCCCGACTGCCTGAAGGGGGTGCGACCAAACTCGGTGGTGAGCAGGATCATGGTCTCATCGAGATCGATCTTGGTCGGGTCCCCCTCCCCGGGCTCGTTGATCGCC
>DRPG01000681.1 GCA_011376105.1 Deltaproteobacteria bacterium | reverse complement strand
TGGCGTCGGTGCACTCGAACCGCCACAGGTCCGCGGGCTCGACCCCCACCCTCGAGGCGATGGTGGTGGACAGGACGTTGGGGTTGAGCTGGGCCCAGGGCACCGCGGTCTGCAGCAGGGAGTCAACCTGTGGTGGCCGCAGCCCGTAGGCGTCGCGGACCCGGCTTAGGATCTCGTGGGCCTGCTCGGCGGCGTAGGGCTCGTTCAGCGGAGGCTCTCCGGCGCCGAGCAGGGACAGCTCAGGGGGCAGCATGCCCACATAGATCGGGAACCGGGCCAGCAGGCCCTGCTCGTCGCGCAGCTCGATCAGCCACTCGCCGACGACGTTGGCCGCCACCGACCACTCCACCTCCAGGTGGCCCTCGTACAGCTCGCCATGGGGATCGGACACCGCGAACGCCACCCCCGGGGCCTGGTTGAGCTTCAGCCGAGCCCCGGTGGGCAGCTGTCGGGGGTAGACCTCGAGCTCGATCCGGGGGACGGAGGTCAGCATCACCCAGAGATCTTGTTGATCTCCCCGGGCCCGCACCAGGCCGATGCGGGCCTCGGAGGGCACGGTCGACAGCAGCGCCCGGATCGCCTGGGGGGCCGGAGCACCGATCGCCGCCCCCACCGTGTGGACGCTGCGGATCGGGTAGGGCCAGCCCGCGCGCCAGGCCGCCTCGCGGATCTCGGGGGCGGTGAGCCCGCCTCGGCGGTACACCAGATCCAGCGCGATGCCCGCCGCTGCTCCACCGAGGGAGGCATCCCAGGGGTGGCCGCCGAGCACGGCCCTGACCCCTGGATCCGGTGGGACGCCGGGGACCTGGGCGTAGGAGCCTGCGGTGGGGGAGGGCAGGCGGGGCATCTCCTCCCAGTCGACGGGGTTGATGATGGGGGTGGACTTGGGACACCCGAGGAGCGCGAGCGCGACAGCGATCAAGGGTTGGTTCCGGGGAAGTCAGGGTGTGAAGTAGGTCTTCAGGGCGGAGAGCTGAGCGTCCATGGCGGCGGTCTGGCTGTGGGTGAGGGACGCCACCGCGCGGAAGAGTGGATTGTAGACCTCTCCGTCCTCGAGGATGGTGATCTGCGTCCCCGAGGGGGTGGGCTCGAAGGTCCAGGTCCAGGTCCCGCCGAGGTCGGGGTGATCGACGATCGCGGTGACGTAGCGGTGCGGGCGCTGGATCTCCCGGACCTCGATGGTCAACGGCTGGCGACCGTGCTCGCGGTACCAGGGGCGCCCCCCCACCCGCTCCAGGGTCTCGACCCGCTCTACCCCGGGCCGCCAGCGGCTGGCCTGGATCGGATCGGCGACCAGATCGAACACCACCGCCGCAGGGGCCCCGATCTCAGCGGAGCTGGTCGCGGAGTGACTTGTCGGCAGCCAGCTCCCGTACATGATCAGCCCGAGGCAGAAGATCGGGGGCGTCGCGACGATCCCGATCGCCGTGATCTTCTGTGTACGCTGCACGAGCTCCTCCGCTGCTCATGACACCCCAGACCATAGAGGATGCCCAGCCAGCCCCGCAGCCCGGCCCCAGGGGGACCGAGCCACAACGCTCGGAACGGACGATCCCGATCCCAGAGGGAGGATCGGAGGCGGTGGGCGGGCCCCGAGCTGTGGCCTGGCTTAGGACAGATCGGGCAGCGTGTCCTCGGGGATGGCCGCGTTGTCGGTCCGGATCATGAGCTCGTCGTCGACCTCGACCAGCTGCAGCGCGGCCAGCCGCTCCCCGCCCCGCACCGGGACGAGCGAGTGCCCATCCTTGAGCCACGCCAACGCGGTGGCCCGATCGATGGTTCGCTGGGGCAGGCCGTGCAGATCGATCGTGAGGGAGTCGATCCGCCCACCCTGGATGCTCCCCCCACGCACGAGGATGTCGCCCATGTTGCCTCCGGCTCCGGGCGGGATCCATAGACCAGCCCGGAGGAGCGGCAGCTATCGCAGGCGCGCTACAGCAGCCACCCCAGGAGACCCACCAGGGCCAACATCACGGTCCCGATCCCCATGCCAAACAGCACCGCGGAGGGGGGGATCGTACGGGGCATCGAGCGCGGGGGCTCGATCTCCACCAGGGATCCGTCCTGCGACGGGCTGAGCTGGGTGCCGAGCTGGATCGGTGCGGGGCGGATCAGCCTCCCGGTGCGGACCTCGTGGGGCTCCATCAGCAGGCCCTCCTCGGGCTCCTCGCTGAGATCTTGGAGCCCCTGGTGTGCGCCGCGCCGCCTGGGGCTGACGATCGGGGTCTCGTCATCCTCCCCGAGCTGATCCCGGATGTGGGTCATCAGCACGGTGGCTGCGCCCTCCTCGTCGTCTTCCTCCAGATCGGAGGCGTTCAGGTGTGGATGACACAGGAGGCTTCGCCGTTGGTGGGCCATCTCCCCTCCAGCCCCCCGCATCGGCCCGTCGCCTCCGGGGCTTGAGCCGGGTCCTCGTGGAGGGGACCTCGATCCCCACCCACGGCTGGTGTGCGACGACGAGGCTAGCTCCCCTCCTTCGTCCGCCGGGTCCGGATCAGGGCCAGGAGCAGCAGGCCCCCGAGGATCGACAGCAGGATCGACAGCAGGACGAGCAGCGGGATCCCCATGTCGTCCGCTGCGGCGGTCTGCTTGAAGCCCAGGTTGTACAGCACCCCCGACAGGGGCTTGGCCACGCGCTCCTGCTGCCCACCGACCAGGGGCTCGGTCAGCCGCTCTCCGGTCTTGATCACCGCCTCGAACGAGTACCGGACGACCATCAGGTACGACAGCGCCTTGGCGAGCACCCCCATCTCCTTGACCTTCACGATCAAGCCGCTGAACGTGATCTGAGGGATCAGGACCAGGGGCAGCGCCCCAACGGCTGCCTCCGAGCTGGCGGTCCGGGCGCTGAGGTACAGACCGATGGCCATGCCGATCCACCCGGTGAGCGAGCAGACGAAGGACAGCCCGAGCCAGGAGTAGCCATACTCGCCGTACATCGGCAGCAGGACGAAGCACATCGTCGCGAGGGTGGTGCACTGGAGCGCCACGATGGAGCCCAGCACCCAGACCTTGGAGGCGAGGTACGGCAGGGTGGACAGGCCCACCCGGGCCTCACGGCGCCAGATCGCACGATCGACGATCAGCTCCCGCACCGAGGCGGACGCACCAAACCACAGCGAGGAGAGCGCCATCATGAACATCGCCGGAGGATCCGGGGCGGGGAACACCACCCACATGAACAGCCCCAGGATCGGGGCCTGGGCCAGCAGGACGAGCAGGCCGCTCCAGTCCCGGCGCTTGGTGCGGCAGTAGCGGCTGGTCAGGGTGAGGAGCTGACGCAGCCTCGAGCGACGCATGCGCCTGCGCGGACCCGGCACCACCTCGGGCTGGACCCCGTCGAGGCCCAGCAGGTGCTCCCGGGTCCGCACATAGGTCCGGAACGCGGGCCCCTCGCGGTAGGCCTGGCTCCACTCCTCAGGGGAGCGATCGGGGAGCTTGGCGAAGATCGCGTCGGTGCTGTGCACCCCGAACCAGGCCGGGGCCTCGGCGGGGGGGCCGAACCAGGCCAGCCGCCCGCCGGGCGCGAGCACCATCAGGTGATCCACCATCGACAGGATCGACGGGGTGACGTCGTGGGTGACGAGGAACACGATCCGACCGCCGTCGGCGAGCTGGCGGATCAGGCTCACGATGTCCTGGGCGGTCTGGGGATCGAGGCCCGAGGTGGGCTCGTCGAGGAACAGCACCCGGGTGCTCTGAGTCAGCAGCTCCTGCCCTAGGTTGACCCGCTTGCGCTGCCCGCCCGAGATCCCCCGCCGCACCGCGTCTCCGATCCGGCTGCGGCGGATGTGGGCGATGTCGAGCTCCTGCAGCACCCGCTCGACCTCGAGCCAGAGATCCCTGCGGCTCACGTCCGGAGGCAGCCGCAGCCGGCCCGAGTACCACAGGCTCTCCTCGACGGTCAGCTCCGCGTGGACGACGTCGTCCTGGGGCACGATCCCCACCAGGGAGCGATCGTGGGCGAGCATCCGATGGAACGAGCGCCCATCGAAGATGACGTCGCCTCGGCTGGCCGGAGCGATCCCCGCGATCGCGTTGAGCAAAGTGGTCTTGCCCGAGCCGCTGGGGCCCACCACCGCGATCACCTCGCCGGTGAACACGGTGAAGCTGATGTCGTCGAGCAGGATCGTGCGCCCGATCCGCCTCGACAGGTTGCGGACGGACAGGGCGGAGAACGAGCGCACACCGAAGATCTGGAGCTCGCAGCCCCCGGGGCCGAGGATCAGCGTGGTCGAGCCGATCCGGAGCTCGTCCCCGGGGTTCAGCGGGGCGCTGGTGATGGGGTGGCCGTTGACCAGCGTGGGTCGGCCGCTGCGGAGATCCACCGCGCGCCAGCCGTCGCCGGTGCGGATCAGCTCCACGTGCTGGAGCGCGATCTGGGGATCGGGCAGCGGGATCTCGTGGTGGGTGGCGCGGCCGATGACGTAGCGGTCGCGCTGCAGCTCGATGGTCAGCTCGCCGGCGGCGTGCCTCGCGTCGTGCTTGCGGAACAGCGCTCCGATCAACATTGGATCGATCTGCAGCTGCTTCGCGGCGCGGGTGAGCCTGCCGATCTCAGCCCGATCGATGCGGCCGTCCACGGCGCAGACCTGGAACAAGCTGTCGAGCAGCAGCAGGGCCTCGCCCTCGCCGTAGCGGGACGCAAACGCCGCGAGATCGATCTCCTCAGCGACGGCCGCCCGCAGGGACTCCTCCTCGGCTGCACCGAAGCGGGCGCCAAAGGCACGCAGATCGTCGTCGTCGATCGCCACCCGGTTCTGGGGGGTCAGGGCCATGCCCAGGAGCACATGGATCTCGTGCTCCTTCAGATCGGTGCGGGCCGAGATGGCCTCGTGCATCACCACGCGGCTGCGCTCGCTGATGTCCCCCTCGGTCAGGATCCCAGCGAGCAGCCGGGTAAAGTCGATCGCGAACCGGATCGACCCCCGGCGGGCCGGATCAGCAGCCGCTGAGCCGAGGGCGGCGCGGAACCAGTCCTCGAGCTGGGCAGAGAACACCGCTTATCGGTAGACCACAGCCAGCGCGACAGCCGCCTTGCCGCTGGGCACCGCTGCGGCGCGGTGGTAGACCACCAGGTAGTAGGTGCCTGTCTCGGAGGGGGTGAACGTCACCACGGGCTCTCGATCGACGGTGTTGTCCCGGGCAACGACGCTGCCCTTGTCGCTGTACAGCAGGACGTCGAGGTCCCTCGCCCCGGCGTCCGAGCAGGTCTGGACCCGGTACTCGTTGCCCGCATACAGCGTGATCAGGTAGTTGCGGGTCTTGCCGTCGCTGATCTCGGTGCTGGTCATGGTGCGGACCCCCCAGCCCTCGGCGTAGCCCTCCCAGACCTTGGGCCTGAGGCAGGCCTCGGCCTCTGTGGTGTCGGCGTGGGCGGACGAGAGCCACAGCACAGGTGCGAGCCAGGTGATCATCGGGGCCTCCGCTACAGCAGGGCGAGGACGTCGCCGGTGGCCTTGGTGACCGCGGTGAGATCCTCGGTGGTCAGGGGTTCCGTCTTCTCAGCGAGGGCCTTGAGCACCCCGAGGGTCTCCCGGAGCTTCTTGGTGACGACCTCCGGTGCAGCGTCCGAGCCCTCGGTCTGCACATACGTGGTGAAGTGATCGACCACGCTGGGGGCCTTGAGCAGCCGCTCGCCCCCGCCACGCCGATCGTCGGGCACGTCCTCGAGCGCCCGGGACACGAGGTTCGCTCCCTCGAGCCAGGAGCCAGCCTGGATGAGGGGCACGACCCGATCTTGTCCGTTGAACCTAAGCTCGGGGATCACCGCACCGGACAGCTCGTCGAACTCCTGGAGCAGCTCATCGCGGGTGACCGCGTCGGCCTCGATGCGGGCGCGCATCTCCTTGAGGGTGCTCTGGATGTCGTCACCGCCCTCGAGCTGCTCCATGCCTCTGGCGATCGTGTCGATGCGCTGGATCATCTCGGCCTTCTTCGCGCTCTTGACCGTGAGCAGCAGATCCGCCAGCACCACCCCCGATCGCACGGCGGCATGATCGGTGTCGGCGGCCTCGAGATCGAAGGCATGCTCGGGGATCAGGGAGGCGAGCTGAGTGTCGATGCCGCTCGCCTCCAGCGCCTTCTGGGTCTCGATGGGGGAGGGGACCAGCGCGACGCTCTCAGCCCCCTTCGACATCTGCTCGACGGTCCCCACCTCTGGGGTCTCCGGGTTGGCCGGAGCCTCCGTGTTGACCCCGGCCGGAGCGTCGGCCTGGGGATCGACCTCCTCAGTGGCGCCGGTGCAGGCCACCACCAGGGCGACGATGCTCCACCAGCGGGGTCGGGGAAGGGTGCGGGACATGGGGGGGCTCCGTGGAACTACAACGGAGGAAGGTAGCCCCAGGGGGGGGGGCTGGCAAGGAAGGCTATCGGGAAGAGGCAGGGAAGGACTTGGTCTTCGCCTCTCTGCCGGCGAGCGCCACCACGAGCTGGCCCGGCGCGTCCACATGGATCCGGGACACGGTCCGGTAGCCCGCAGCCGACAGCAGGTTGTCGATGCCCTCCGCGGTGCGACGGATGGTCGGCCACCCCAGCAGCCGATCGAGGAACGCATGATCCCGGGACGGCCCGAGGGTCGCCAACACCAGCACGCTGTCAGCCGACAGCAGGCGGGAGGACTCAGCCAGCAGGGAGACCGCGAGGCGCTCCGGCAGGAACTCGATCAGGCCATGAAGCACGATCGCGTCCTGCGTGGGCAGCCGCAGGCGGCTGCGACCCGACGCGAACCGGACCAGGTTCTCCTGCACGGTGCGCAGCTCGACGCCTCCAGCGTGCCCCTCGACGTCGAGCAGCGACAGGGCCGCGCGACTCTGGTCCACCACGGTCAGGACGGTGGGGGGCTGGCGCAGGGCCTCGTCGATCCGGGCGGCCAGCGATCCGGTGCTCGCGTTGATCAGGGTCAGGCTCCGGCCCCGGTGGGACGGGAGCCGCCGGCGGACCAACTCGACGATCGGCGCCTGCAGGGCCCGGATCGCTGCAAAGGTGGGCCGATCGAGCAGCCAGCGATCGATGACCTCGCCCAGCACGCCGTCACCCCCCGGGAGATCCACCAGGACGTGGGCCATCAGCTCCGCGGTGCCGATCTC
>DRPG01000680.1 GCA_011376105.1 Deltaproteobacteria bacterium | reverse complement strand
TGTGGATCAAGGGCTCTGGCTGGGATCTTGCGACGATCGAGCCCGAGGGGTTCTGTCCGGTGGAGCTCGGCTGGGTCCGGAGGCTGCGGGAGCTCCCACAGCTCAGCGACGAGGACATGGTGGAGACCCTGCAGACCCACAAGCTGCGTGCGTCGGCCCCGAGCCCATCGATCGAGACGCTGCTCCATGCGTTCCTGCCCCATCGCTACGTCGATCACTCCCACGCAGACGCGATCCTGGCCCTGACCAACCTCGACAACGGGCCTGAGGTGATCCGGGCGGCCCTGGGGGATGACGTCGCGCTGGTCGAGTACGTCAAGGCCGGGTTCGATCTGGCGAAGCTCGCGGCCGATGTGTACGACGCTCACCCGAGCTGCGTCGGCCTGGTCTTGCTCCACCATGGGCTGTTCACCTTTGGTGCGTCGGCCCGGGAGAGCTACGAGCGCCACATCGAGCTGGTCCGCCGGGCCGAGGCCCACCTCCTCGAGGCCGCCTCGCGCTCCACCTACCTGCCCCCCCGGATGGAGGGCTCGGTGGCGCGGGCACGGCAGCGGGCCGCGAGGATCGCGCCGCTGTTGCGGGGCTGCCTCGCCAGGATCGAGCCAGCGGGGGCCCCGATCCTGGTCCACCGGTGCGACGACGCCTTGCTGGCGGCGCTGGAGGCGCCCCACCTGCCCCACTGGGGGCGCTCGGGCCCCCTGACCCCCGATCACGTGATCCGCACCAAGCCCTACCCCCTGCTGCTGCTCGAGGTGGATCCAGACACGTCTGAGGAGATCCTCCGGGAGGGCCTGTCGGACGCTGTTCGGGCCTATGCTGAGAACTATGATGCCTACTTCGAGGCCTGCGCCACGAGGGCCGGTGGGATCGACGCGTTCGTCCGGCTCGATCCTTCCCCCAGGGTGATCTGGTACCCAGGCGTCGGGCTGTTCGCAGCGGGATCCACCACCCGGGCGGCGGAGATCACCGCCGATCTCGCGTGCCACACCCTGCTGCTCAAGCAACAGGCCAGCGTGCTGGGGCCCTACACCGGCCTGCCTCCGCAGGATCTGTTCGAGATGGAGTACTGGAGCCTCGAGCAGGCCAAGCTCGGCCGGGCCACAGCGCCCCCCCTGGCCCGGCGGGTCGCCCTGGTGACCGGGGGCGCGGGCGCGATCGGCGTGGGGATCGCTCGGCAGCTGCGGGCCGCCGGGGCCCACGTGATCCTCGGAGACGTAGACGATGCAGCGCTGGAGCGGGGGATCGAGGAGCTGGGGCCCGACGGAGGGCTGATCGGGCTCCACCTCGACGTGGGGATCACCGGCGGGATGCGTGCAGGCCTCGACGAGGCTCAGCGGCGCCTCGGGGGCATCGATCTGTTCGTGATCAACGCCGGGATCGCGGTGGCCGGACCGCTGGAGTCGCTCTCCGACGCGGATCTACAGCGCGCGATCGACGTCAACCTCCTCGGCGCCCACCGCACCCTGCGGGCGGCCGCCCAGCTGTTCCAGGCTCAGGGCTGTGGCGGAGACGTGGTGCTGATCTCGACCAAGAACGTGGCGATGCCCGGGGCGGCCTTCGGGGCCTACAGCGCCACCAAGGCCGCCGCCCATCAGCTCGCCCGGGTCGCCGCCCTAGAGCTCGCGCCCCTGGGGGTGCGGGTGAACCTGGTCGCGCCCGACGCGGTGTTCTCTGAGGGCAGCGTCCGCTCTGGGCTGTGGCAGCAGATCGGGCCCGATCGGGCCGGAGCCCGGGGCCTCGACGAGGCCGCGCTGCCCGGCTTCTATCGAGATCGCAACCTGCTGAAGGCGACGATCACCGGCTCGGATGTGGGGCGTGCGGTGGTGTTCTTTGCCTCGGGCCAGACCCCGACCACCGGGGCCGTGCTCCCGGTCGATGGAGGGCTCCCTGGAGCCTTCCCCCGGTGACATTGGGGTGTACCGGGAGCAGCGTCGAGATATTCTCTGGATGTCCTCCTGGAGCCGGACGGGGGGTGCGTAACTGCCGTGGGGCAGACGCCAGCACCGGCAGGATACGAAACTATGTCAGGCAACAAGCTGTTTGTCGGCGGACTCGCATGGGCTACGCGCGACGACGATCTCTACTCCGCCTTCGGTCAATACGGTGAGGTCACCGACGCCAAGGTGGTGCTGGACCGTGACACGGGTCGGTCCCGTGGCTTCGGGTTCGTGACCTTCGCCAGCGCAGAGGATGCGTCGGCGGCGAGGAGCGCCATGGACGGTGCCGATCTCGATGGGCGCACGATCCGGGTCGACGAGGCTCAGGATCGCCGCGGTGGCGGTGGCGGCCGCGGTGGCGGCGGCGGCGGCGGCCGCTGGTGATCACAGCGCTCCAGGGCTCCTGAGCCGCCCACGGAGGTGGCTCGCCCTGGACAGACGAGCAGGATCGAACGATCCCGCCTCGACGAAGCGAGCCCGGCGGAGGCCGAAGGAGCCGAGCGATCCCCGCGGTGCCGCGGCCCAGGGGGATCGGCGGCGGTGCCGGCGGAGCCCCATCGTGGATGACAGCATCATCCATGGCCGCGGGGCCGGGCCCAGGGGGATCGGCGGCGGTGCCGGGGCGATCGCGTCCACGCTGGCTCAACCCACGCCCCACCCGGTGCGATGATGGGGGCGTCGACCTCTGGGTGCGGTGGATCCACCAGCGCCGGCCGGAGGATCAGGAGGACACCTTGAACCAAGCCTTCGTGTTGGCCGCAGGCCTCGGCACCCGGCTGCGCCCCCTCACCGAGTTCAGGCCCAAGCCCTTGGTCCCCATCTGTGGGGTGCCGCTGATGTCCTACACCTTGGCGCTGTGCGCCCGCCACGGGATCGAGCGTGCGGTGGTCAACGCCCACTGGCTCGCTGATCAGGTCGAGGCCTGGGAGGGGGTGCGCGAGGGGGTCCGGGTCTCGATCTCGACCGAGCGGCCTGAGATCCTGGGCACCGGCGGAGGGCTGAAACGGGTCGCTGATCAGCTGGCGCAGCGGTTCGTCGTCCTCAACGGGGACATCCTCCACGACGTGGATCTCACCCTGCTGCTGGAGGCGGTGCCCGACGGCGGGGGCGCGATGGCGCTGCGCCCCAGCGAGCGCGAGGCCCCCCGCTACGGCGTCGTGGCCGCCGACGACACCGACACGATCGTGGCGTTGACCTCCCTGGCGCGGGCCACACCCGAGGGCCCGGTCCGCTCGGACACCCACTTCACCGGGATCCATGCCCTCGATCGGGCGGTCCTGGAGCGGGTGCCCGACGGCTTCGCCTGCATCGTCCGGACCGCCTACACGGAGCTGGTGCCCCTGCGGCGGGTGCGGGGGCTGCGCTACGGGGGCCCCTGGCTCGACGCGGGTGATCCGGCCGCCTACCTCGAGGCCAACCTCTCGATCCTCCGGGGCGAGGTCCAGCTGGCCCTCGATCCCTGGGCGAGGGCCGCGGCCGCCCGGGGGCCGGACGGGCGGCTGCACGGGGCCACGCTGGGGGCGTCGGTCCAGGGATCGGCCTGGGTGGGCCACGGCGTGGCCCTGGGATCACAGGTCACCCTGCACGACAGCGTCGTGGGGGAGCGTGCGGTGGTGCCCGACGGGGTCCACCTCACCCGCTGTGTGGTCTGGGACGGGTGCGAGGTCCCGTCGGGCCAGCACACCGACGTGATCGTCCACCCCGGGGGCGTGCTGCAGATCTGAGGGTGATCGAGCTACATCAGGTGCCTGGGATCGATGTCCCAGTGGATCCGGACGCCCCGGCGGCCCCGCTGCTCGAGACGGGGGCGGATCTCCCGGAGGAAGGCCCGGAGCGCTGCGGTCTCACCCCCCCGCACGATCAGCTGGAAACGCCACCGCCCCACCAGCCGAGGCAGGGCCGCCGGGGCGGGGCCGAGGATGGTCACGCTGTGGTAGGCCTTGGCGCTCTGGCGCAGATCCCGGCCCAGGGTCTCGGCGTCCGACAACACGAAGCTGCGATCCACGCCGTCGATCCGGATCAGACACAGCCGGGCGAAGGGGGGGTACTGCAGGGTCGAGCGCAGGCGCATCTCGACGTCGTAGAAGCTCTCGAGCTGATCGAGGTGCTGCAGCGCGTAGTGATCGGGCTTGTAGGTCTGGACGAAGACCCGCCCGGGTACGTCCCCACGCCCCGCGCGCCCGGCGAGCTGGACCAGCAGGGCCGCGGTCCGCTCGGCGGCCCTGAAGTCCGGCATCTTGAAGCCCCGATCCGCGTTGATCACCACCGCGGTGTGCACTCCGGGGAAGTCGTGGCCCTTGGCGACGATCTGGGTGCCGACCAGCATCTGGGTGTAGCCATCGCGGAACGCCGAGAGGATCCGCAGGTGGGCTCCACGCTCCCGGGTGGTGTCGGCGTCCATGCGGCTGATGCTGATCTTCGGGAACATCTCAGTGAGGCGCTCCTCGATGCGCTCAGTGCCCTTGCCCGCCTCGTCGAGGTGGGTCGAGCGACAGACCGGGCAGACGCCGGTGTAGGTGAGCTTCAGGCCGCAGTAGTGGCAGGCCACCCGCCTCGAGCGCTTGTGCAGCGTCATGGAGATCGCGCAGTTGGGACACTCGTAGGTGGCTCCGCACGAGGTGCACTGGACCTGGGTGGCATAGCCCCGGCGGTTGTACAGGACGATGGCCTGGCCGCCCCGATCGAAGGTCTGCCGCAGGGCGGCCCGGACCGGAGGGGCCAGCAGATCGCTGCCTGCGTTGTCGTCCTCGGTCAGGTTCACCAGCTCCACCTGGGGGACCGGCCGGGGGGTGGCCCGGTTGGGGAGCCGCAGCAGCGTGTATCGCCCCCGGTGGGCGTTGAACCAGCTCTCCAGCGATGGCGTCGCCGACGCCAGCACCACCGGGCAGCTCAGGCGCTGGCCGAGCACCACCGCCAGATCCCGGGCGTTGTACGAGACCCCCTCGTCCTGCTTGTACGAGTCGTCGTGCTCCTCGTCGACCACCAGCAGGCCCAGATCGCGGAACGGCGCGAACAGGGCTGAGCGGGCCCCCACCGCGACGTCGACCTCGCCCGCCCGGATCCTGCGCCACTGTGCCAGGCGCTGAGCCCCGGTCAGGCCAGAGTGCAGCACCGCGACCCGATCGCCGAACCGGGCCCGGAAGCGTCCCACGAGCTGGGGCGTCAGGCCGATCTCCGGGACCAGCACCAGCACCTGACGACCCCGATCGAGGGCGGACTGGGCCGCACCGAGGAACACCTCGGTCTTGCCCGAGCCGGTGACCCCGAACAGCAGATAGGTGCCGCTGGCCTCAGGATCGCTTAGCGCCGCCACCGCCACCCGCTGATCGGCGTTGAGGGGGGGCGGCGTGCTCGAGCCCATGGGGGGCGCGTCCACCAGCAGATCGCGCTGCTCCCGCTCGCCGATCTCGACCAGGCCCCGATCCTCCAGCCGCTTGAGGGCGGCGCGGGCCGAGGTACCCTGTGCATCGATCAGATCCTGGAGATCCGCGGTGCCCCCGGCGGCGTCCAGCGCCGCCAGCAGCGCCCGCATCCGGTGCCCCAGGGGGCGGCTGGTGTAGCGGATCTTGGCCACGCGGGTCACGGTGCGGATCCGGCCCTTGATGCCGCCGACCTCGCGATCCTCCCAGCTCGCCATGCCCTTGCGGACCAGGCGATCCATCGCACGATCCACGTCGGCCCTCTCGAGCTCGGCGGCCAGCCTGCGCTGCATGCCCCGCCGGGTCAGCCCCGGGCGGGCGATCGCCTCGCGCAGCAGCTGCAGATCGTGCCCCTCCACCTCACCCCGGGTCAGGGCGAGCACGCCGTCGTCGGTGGGGACCAGGGAGCGCAGGGTGCGGGCCCGGATCCCCGACGGCAGGGCGGTGTGGATCACCATCCCCAACGGAGCGAGGTAGTAGTCGGCCATCCAGCGCAGGAAGGAGAGCTGGGCCTCGTCGAAGGCGGGCTGAGGATCGAGGAGCCGCGAGATGGGCCGGATCTTCGACGGGGTGACGTCGGGCCGCTCGAGCACGTCGATGATGTACCCGGTCTCGCCCTGGCGGCCGAGGGGGACCAGCACGACGTGCCCCATGCGCAGCGGGCCCAGGTCGGCGGGGACAGCGTAGGTGAGGGCCCCCGAGAGGGGGCGTGCGACTGCGACGTGCACGTACACGAACGGTCCCGCTGCGGTGTCGTGGGGGGAGGGCGGAGCGGACCGTCAGAGGCGTACGGGTTGCGTCGCCTCGATCTCGGTCATGCAGTCGATGCAGTGGGTGGCGGTGGGTCGAGCGAGCAGCCTGCGCTCGCTGATGTCGTCTTCGCAGGCCATGCAGATCCCGTACTCGCCCTCTTCGATCCGACGCAGGGCGTGCTGGATCTGTTGGACCATGATCCGCTCGTGATCGTTGAGCCGGAGCACCATGTCACGATCCGACTCCTCAGTGGCGATGTCGGTCTGATCCGACAGGCTCTCCCGCTGGTCCACCAGCTGGCCAATCCTCGAGCCCATCTTCTTGTTCAGGGCCTCCAGCCGCTGCTGCAGCAGGTCTCGGAACACATCGAGGCGCTCTCCTTCCACGGCCACCTCCCGGGATCCAGGGCCCGCACAAGTAGTCCGATGGCCCGGTGGAGGCAATGGCTGTTGCCACGGGGGCGTGGGTCGGGGTACGTCCCCCACTGGAAGGGAAGGTGGCAGTGTGTTGAGCTTGTCCTTGCTCGGGTCCCTCGCCCTGGCGGCTGACGTCGTGCAGGGCGCGAACCTGTTGGGCATGGGTCGTGTGGGCGTGGCCGCGCCGTCCGACAACGCTGCGATCACCCTAAACCCCGGGCTGCTGGGGCTGCGGGAGCGCTACGACTTCCACGCCCACTTCCGCCTGGGGCCCGCCGGGCCCGCGCCCAGGGGCGAGGTGGGGGGTGGGCTCGGGCTGCAGTGGGCCGCGTCCGCGATGGATGCGCGCACCTCCTCGGCGGTGGCCCTGGGCTTCGCCTACTCAGGCGATCGCTTCGACGCTCCGCTCGCCGATCGAGATCTGCCGGGCTGGTGGATCCCCGGAGAGGAGATCACCAACCGCAAGCGCTACCAGGACTTCGCCGGAGGGTTGGCCATCCCCCTGCTGGATCGCCACCTCTCCGTGGGCCTGGGGGGCGACGTCGGCCTGTATGATCACGATCGTCAGGGCGAGGGGCTGTTCTGGGATCTCCACCTCGGCGTGGGGCTGCAGCCCACAGAGGGCCTCACCCTCGGGCTCTCAGCCCGGGATCTGCTCCCGGGCGACGGAGAGGATCGGCCGATGCAGCTCCTCGCGGGGCTCCGGGCGGAGGATCAGGGGAACCTCGCCTTCGAGATCAACGCCGGGCACACCTGGGTCGACGCTGCCTCCCCGCTGAGCCTGAGGGCCGGCCTGGAGAAGATCCTCGGCCACGCCGAGCTCCGCCTGGGGGGGGGCTGGTCGGGCCCCGAGGGCCAGACCTACGCCACCGCGGGGATCGGCACCAGCGACGAGGGCGGAGGGCTAGAGTACGGCGTGGCCGTCCCCCTGTCCCCGGATCCAAGCCCCGGGGCGCTGCTGCACCAGATCTCGATCCGGTTCGGCGCGCCGGCGCCGATCGACCCGCTCTAGGAGCCCGGCGCGCGTCCAGACCGGGCCCCGTGCCCTGACGAGCAGCTAGACGAGCCCGCCGGGGGAGCCCGCCGGGGGAGCCTGCTCCTGCACGCGACCGACCGACAGCGAAGGCCGGCGTCAGGACGCAGGGCCCCATCGACGCCGGGGGTGGGGGGCGCTGGGATCATAGATCCGGGGACGGGGGGCGGAGGCTGTCGATCGTCTGACCGGCCGGTCGTGGTTGTCCTGGGCAACGGTTGACGTCGGTGGCTCGGCATGAACAAATGCAGGGGACCGGACATGCGCATCCTCCTCACCATCACCCTGTCGATCTCGAGCTGTACAGCGTCGAAGGTCAACCTCGAGCTGCTTGGCGCCGAGCAGTCCCTGCTTCGTGCCGAGCGGTATGGAGCGCCCGATCGCGCCACCTACGAGTACACAATGGCGCTGCGATACCTGGAGAAGGCCAGGGAGGAGGCTGGTTATTCTGAGTTTCGGATCGCCGATGCCCTCGCCCGCAAGTCCGCCGAGTGGTCGGATCGAGCGATCATCTTTGTAGAGCGGGGGGGCAAGGGCGATCCTCTCGATCTTGGGGCCCTGCCCGAGGAGGTCCCCCGGCCCGAGCCGGTCTCCACCGATCCGCCCGGGCGCTCCCTCCTCGAGGAGGATCTCGACGAGGCGGAGCGCGAGTGAGATCGGCGCCCTGGGTCCCGGTGTCTCTGCTGCTGTCGGCCTGTGCGGTCCCCGGGGTGGTCCGGGAGGATCTGGAGCGGGCGACGAGCACCATCGCGGCCGCCCACCGGGTCTATGCACCCCTGTGTGCGCCCCGGGAGCTGGCGAACGCCCAGGCCCACCTCGACTTCACCCGGATCGAGCTGTACCAGGGGTTCGTCGGGCGGGCCGCCGAGCACGTCCGGATCGCAAACGAGCAGGCGATCGCGGCGCTGGAGCTCGCCACCCCCTGCGGTGGGGTCGATCGCGATCAAGACACGATCCCCGACATCGTGGATCTCTGCGACGACGAGGCAGAGGACTTCGACGGTGACAACGATCAAGACGGCTGTCGCGATCTGGATCCACTGGGTGACGACGACGGCGACGGGATCATCAACCTCGAGGACGGCTGCGTCGACGATCCAGAGGACCTCGACGGCGATCGCGACGAGGACGGCTGTCCGGAGACCGGAGATGACTCCGACGGAGACGGGATCGCCAACCTGATCGATCGCTGCCCGTCCGAGCCCGAGGATCTCGATGGCTTCGAGGACGACGACGGCTGCGCTGACGCCGACAACGATCGCGACGGTGTGACCGATATCCACGATCTGTGCCCCCTGATCCCGGAGGATCGAGACAGCTGGGACGACGAGGACGGCTGTCCCGATCCCGACAACGACGGTGACTCGATCCCCGACGGCCACGACGAGTGTCCCGACGAGCCGGGGGTGCGGGAGCGTGGGGGCTGTCCCCACGCCGATGCCGACAAGGACGGGATCGCCGATGCCCACGATCGCTGCCCGTCCGAGCCCGAGACGAGGAACGGCTACCTCGACGGAGACGGCTGTCCCGACACACCACCGGCCGGGGTCCGGGTCACCCGCACCCGGGTCGAGATCCGGGAGATGCTGCAGTTCCAGCCCTCCTCCGCCGAGATCCGGATCTCGTCGATGTCGATCCTCGACGACGTGGTCCAGGTCTTGGTCGACGCGCCCTACCTACACATGCGGATCGAGGGCCACACCGACTCCGAGGGCAGCGACGACCTGAACCTGCAGCTGTCCAACGATCGGGCCCGCGCGGTGCGGGAGTACCTCGAGGCGAAGGGGATCTCGCCCGGGCGGCTGTCGAGCGTGGGCTATGGCGAGACGCGCCCGATCGACACCAACCGCACCTTGTCGGGGCGTGCCAACAACCGGCGGGTGGAGTTCCACCTCACTGAGGAGCCTCCGGCCGAGGCTGCGCCCTGAGCCCGGCCCACGGCGGACGGGCACTCGACCCACGAGGGCACCGATCGCTGCAGTACATCAGACCACGACGGCGAGCGCACGTCCGGTGAGGTCGGGTGTGTCTTCGACTCGCCCAGCACCCCACAGGAGCAAGAGCCTGAGGAGACACGCAAGAGCGCTCGTGCCGGTGGCGGCGACCCGGGATCGGCCCCCAGGACACTAGGACGCTGGGGGCTCCTCGATCGCCAGGGGATCGATCCGCTCCTTCCACAGCGGGGTGGGGCGGCCTCCGGCGGGCCCCTGGGCCAGCAGGGCCTCGGCGTGGGTCGCGTCCTCGGTGGTGCGGCCCCAGCGCACGGGCCGCACGATGGTCTTCTCCTCGCCCCGGATCAGCCTGCGGATGTTGGGCACGTGGGTGGTGAGGATCCCCAGACAGAGCATCACCACGACCGGCAACACGTCGGGATCGAGCCACCACGAGAGCCCCACCAGCGAGGTGGCGGCCCCCAGCGCGGCCACGGACGAGCGCCCGGAGCCCTTGAGCAAGGCCATCCACACGGCGATGGCGGGCACGGTGGCCCACGGCGACAGCGCGAGCAGGCCCCCGGCGCCGGTGGCGACGCCCTTGCCCCCCCTGAACTCGAGGTAGACTGGGTAGCAGTGGGCCATGAACGCGGTCAGCGCCACCAGGCCCGGCCACCACAGCCCAGCCTCGGGCCACAGCCACAGGGCCCCCGCGGTCGGTAGCAGCCCCTTGAGCGCGTCCAGCAGGACGACCCAGCCGGCCATGGCCCAGCCATAGACCCTCGCCACGTTGGTCGCGCCGATGTTGCCGCTGCCGGAGCGCCGGATGTCGGCGTCGCGCCCGTACAGCGTGGTGATCACGAGCCCGAACGGCACCGAGGCCACGAGGTAGGTCAGCAGCAGGTACAGGAGGTGTGACACCCCCAACCCCCCGGATCAGGTCAGCGGGCCTGTGGTGCGATCATGTGGGGGTGATCCTTCAGGTAGGCCTCGACCTCTCGGCTGTCGTGGCGCGCGACGGCGGTGGTGTTCGCGGGCAGGTCATCGTCGAGGCCGGGATCGTTGGCTGCGGTGTGGAACGGCACGTCGATCTGGAAGGTCGCCTCGGTGGTCGAGACATCCGCGACCAGTGTGTAGTCGCTGTTGGGCTCCAGCGGCTTGCGGGTGAAGACCGAGGCCGCGGTCCGGAGCAGGCGGCCGCCGAGCCACACTCGATCAGGCTCTGAGCCGGGAAGCACCACCTTGGTCTCAAGGGCGTTGTCGTTGCCGTCGACGATCACCGCATCGACGCTGAGGCCGAACATGTTCTGATCGCTGAGCCGTGCGTTGCTCTCGTCGAGGACCCCGGCGAGGATCGTCAGCGGGTAGCTGACCTTGATCGGGGTGGGGATCCCGGTGAGATCGATGTTGGAGATGTCCTGGCTGGCGGACCACAGGGGCACATCCAGCTGATCGTACTTCGGGTACACCAGGGGACGATCGACGTGCTCGATGTGGGGGTTGTTGTGGATGATCATCAGGTAGTAGGCCCGCCCCACGAGCTCAGGGGAGGGGGTGCCCCCCAGCACGCACTGGAAGACGCCGAACTTGCAGGCCTCGCCCTTGCCGAACCAGCTGGAGCTCAGCTCGATCTCGGCGTAGGCGCCATCGATCCAGGAGGGCTGGAGTATGGCCTGGCGCAGGTTGTGGTCGCGCATCATCGCCTCGATGGCCTCTGCCCCGGAGGGGGGCGGGGTGCCATCGAGGGACCAGTCGAAGATCAGGTACTCGTCGACCGAGGAACCCTGAGGATCGAGGAAGGTGTAGCCCGCCTTGTCGAGGCGCTCGAACACGTTGCTGCCTGAGTAGTCCTTCTCATCGAAGGACTGCGACAGGTACTCCAGGGTGCCATCCGCGCCGAGGACCCGATCGAGATCGGGGTTGCTGAGGATGTACTGGAGGTGCCCCTCCGCCGCATCCTGTGTCTGGGGGCTGACCGAGCTCCGGAGGATCCCCGCCAGGCGGCGGTAGCAGTTCATCTGGTTCATCGCCGACAGCTCGTTGGGATCGAGCGACTTGCCCCCGATCACGCTGCCCTTTGGGTGGCAGGCTTCATCGACGGTGAAGTACTCGGCGCATCCGGTGGAGGCGACGAGAGGGGCCAGCAACAACAGCGAGCGTGGGATCTTCATGGACAGAACCTACCATGGCTCAGACCGACCGGAAACCTCCCCGACGCACCTCGCTCACAGGGTGCCTGTTCGGGCTAGCACTGCGATCGCCGCGAGATCCCGGGCGGTGCGCTCCTGGAGGTGGATCAGCTGGGTCGACTCGAGCTGCAGCCGGGCGGTCTCCAGCTCGAGCCAGGTGGTGTTTCCGGCCTGGTAGCTCCGCTCTGCCAGCTCGAGGCTCTCCCTCGCCAGCTGCAGCTCATCGTCCATCGCCCGCAGCGCGA
>DRPG01000679.1 GCA_011376105.1 Deltaproteobacteria bacterium | reverse complement strand
GGGGGGTGGAGCGGGGGTCGGCTGGGGCTTCCTGCGCCGCTTCGGGCCCCGCCGCTGGCCGCCCCCCGAGGATCGCCGCCGGGGGGGGCTGTCTCCCTTACCCAGCTTCAACCTGGACTCCACCAGCTGACCGGTGTCGAGATCCCGGGCGGTGAGGTTGAGGATCCCCTCGGAGTCGATGTGGAAGGTGACCTCCACCTTGACCTGGCCCCTGGGCGCCTCCCGCAGCCCGCTGAACACAAAGGTGCCCAGCAGCTCGTTCTCTGCGACGAACTTGGACTCGCCCTGGTAGATCCGCAGCATGATCGAGCGCTGGTTGGCCTTGCTGGTGGTCAGCACCCGGGTCTTGTAGTCGGGCAGCGGCTGGTTCTTCGAGAACAGCACATGCATCGTGCCGTCGACCTTGTTGATGCCGATCGCCATCGGCAGCACGTCCAGCAGGGTCATGTCCTGGGGGCCCGCCTTGCTGGACAGGCTGTGGGCCATGATCGCCGCGCCGATCGCCACCGCCTCGTCGGGGTGGACCTTGTTGGACGGGGGCTTGCCGATGAAGTTCTGCAGCTTGCGCCGCACCAGGGGCATCCGGGACTGGCCCCCGACGAGCAACATCTCGTCGATGTCTTCCCGGCTGGTGCCCGCCTCCTGGAGGATCCGCTCGCAGGTCGCGATGCTGCGATCGATCAGATCTTCGGTGAGCTCCTCGAGCTTCTCCCGGGTGATCACCATGTGGAGATCCACCGGCAGACCGTCGTCGTCGTCGCAGATGTGGGGCAGATCGACCACCGTCTCGGTGACGTCCGACAGGCGGATCTTGGCCTCCTCGCTGGCGGCGCGGATCCGGGTGACCGCCGATCGATCGTAGGACACGTCGATGTCGGTCTCGTCGACGAAGGTCTGCAGCACCCATTGCATCAGCCGGTCGTCGAAGTCGACCCCGCCGAGGAAGGTGTCGCCTCCGGTGGCGATGACCTCGAAGATCTTGTCCTTGATGTCGATGATCGAGATGTCGAAGGTGCCGCCACCGAGATCGTAGATCGCCACCCGCTGGTTCAGCGTGCGCCCCAGCCCATAGGCCAGGGCCGCGGCGGTGGGCTCGTTGAGCACCCGCAGGACCTTTAGCCCCGCCAGCTTGCCCGCGGAGCGGACCGCCTGGCGTTGCCGGTCGTTGAAGTAGGCGGGCACGGTGATCACCGCCTGATCGACCTCTTCGTTGAGCGCGTCTTCGGCGGATTCCTTGATCCGCCGCAGGATCGCCGCCGAGATCTGCTCGAGCGTGAAGACCTGATCCGCGACCCGGATCAGCACCTCGCTCTGCTCCCCCTCCACCAGCTCGTAGGTGAACACCTGCTGCATCTTCTGCATCGCGTTCGAGCCGAAGGAGCGACCGATCAGTCGCTTGGATGCTGCGATCGTGTGGAGCGGGTTCGCGACGGCTTGATCCCGGGCCTCTTCGCCCACGAGCCGGTTGCCGTTCTTGTCGATCGCGAACACGCTCGGGATCGTCCGGGAGCCGTCCCGGTAGGTGATGACCTGTGGCTTGCCGTTTCGTACGTAGGCGCAGCACGAGTTGGTCGTGCCGAGGTCGATACCGATCGCCTTGCCCATGAACCGCCTTCCGCAGCTACCCGAGGGGGGACCCCTGTGGTCAACTCTGCCGCTGCCCGGGGCATAGCACGTCAAGGAAAGCGCGGTCAACGCCCCAGGTGGACACCCGACGGGGGAACCGGAGCCGGTTAGGGACCCAAGGGGCCTGGCTCGAAGCGGCCCCACCCCGGGTGGAGGTGCACATGGCGCAACGACGCTCTGGTCTCGCGGCGCGCTTTCGCAAGGCCGTCACGGACGCACAGCGGGCGCGCCAGCAGAGCGAGGACGCCACCAGGCGGGCGATCGAGGCCGCGCGGAGGGCCCGCGTCGAGCTGCTGGAGGAGCTTGAGGCCATCGCCCGGGAGATCGGCTTCCTCTCGGCTCAGAGGAGCCGCGACGGGTTGACCCTGCGCTACCAGGAGCGCTACCTGCACCTGGCCCTGGAGGGGGACGGGGAGCTGCGGGTGGAGTTCGAGGGCACCGGCGACGACGTCCACCGCCTGTTCCGCCAGGCAGAGCTCGGAGATCGCTGGGTGTACTCCCGGAGGCGCCGCACCCGCGAGGATCGGGTCCCCCTGTTTGATCAGGGGCTCGAGGAGCTGTTTGTCACCGCGTTGGGCATGCCCCGCCCCGGCGAGGAGCCCGAGCCCCCGTCGGGCCCCGGGGGCCGCTCGCTGTAGCTCCCGGGGCCGCGCTATCGCTCGGGCTTGGCCGGCAGCACCACCCGCACGAGGTGCACCGCCCGATCCGAGGCCGCCTCGATGTGGACGATCAGCCCCCCGATCCGCACCACCTCTCCGGCCTCGGGGATCCGGCCGGTGACGGCCAGCAGCAGCCCCGCGATGGTCTCGTACTCCCCCTTGGGCAGGGCGTGGCCCAACACCTCCTCGAGCTCGTCGATCTCGGTCCGGGCCGGCACACGCCACTCCCGCTCGCCCAGCCTGCGGATCGAGGGCGTGCGCAGATCCCGCTCGTCCTCGATGTCACCGATCACCTCCTCGAGGAGGTCCTCGAGGGTCACGATGCCCACTGAACCCCCGTACTCGTCGACCACCACCACGAACGCGTCGGCGTGTTCGCGCATCTCCCGCAGCAGCTCGTCGATCCGCTTGCTCTCAGGCACGAACCGCACCGGCCGGATCAGCCCCGCGATGCTGGTGGTCTCAGGGGGGCTGAACAGCAGATCCCGGTGCTCGATCCGCCCCACGATGTTGTCGACCCGATCCCGAAACACCGGGATCCGGGAGTAGCCCTCCTGCAGCACGATCTGGATCCCCTCGGTCAGAGGAGCGTCTTCGGCGATCGCGTGCACATGGATCAGGGGGGTCATGCACGCCTCGACCGTGGTCTCGTTCATCGCCAGCAGGCGCTGGATCAGGGCTCGATCCTCGGGATCGATCGGCCCCGCCTCGTCGTCCAGCATCTGGACGATGTCCTCCCGGCGGATCTTGTGATCTTCGGGGGGGCGCAGCAGGGCCTGCAGCAGGTTCCGCCACCGCCGCACGATCCACAGGGCCGGGGCGAGGGGGCGCTGGACACCGCGCAGCAGGGGCGCGAGCCTCGGGGTGAGGGCGTCGGCGTAGTGGCGGTACACCAGCTTGGGCACGGCCTCGCCGAACAGCAGCCCCAGCGGGACGTACAGCAGGGTCTGCAGCCACTCCTGGGGCAGCCCCTGCTGCACCATCACCAGGCCGAAGGTGGTGGTGCCCCCGATCAGGCACAGGTTGGTGCCGATCAGGCAGGTACCCAGGAGGCGATCCTCCTCCTGGCGCAGCATCTGCAGCGCCAGCTCGGCCCCGGCGCTGCCGCCGTCGGCCTTAGCCTGCAGCAGGGCCCGGTTGGCGCTCACGAACGCCATCTCCGAGCCGCTGAAGAAGCCCTGGAGCAGCAGGGTGACCCCGACCAGCGGGAGCCCCAGCAGGGGGTTCACACGGCCTCCTGGCCTACCATGGGGGAGCGTACGATGACCTCCGCGATGCGTCGGCCCTCCATCTTCGCGACGACGAAGCGGTGACCGTGGACCGCGACGGTGTCCCCCTTGCGGGGCAGGCGGCCGAGCTCGTGGAACACGAAGCCTCCGAGGGTGTGGTAGTCCCCCTCAGGCAGATCGATCCCGGTCTCCTCCGCGAAGTCCGCGACGTCGATCGAGGCCTTGACCGTCAAGGCGTCGGGCCGCAGCCTGGCGATGTCGCTGTCGTCGGTGTCGTCTTCCTCGCCGAGCAGCTCGTGGAGCAGATCATCGAGGGTGACCAGCCCGACGAGTGTGCCGTGCTCATCGACCACAAACGCCATGTGGAACCGACGCTCGAGGAACTCCTCCAGCATCTCGTCGGCGTGCTTGGAGGTGGGGACGAAGATCGGGGGCAGCAGCAGGGATCGCAGCTGGCGGGGCCCGGCGAACGGCTCGTCCCGGAAGCGCAGCAGATCCTTCAGCAGCAGGACCCCCACGATGTCGTCCTGGGTGGAGCCGGTGATCGGGATCCGGCTGTGGCCTGCGGCGCGGGTCTGCTCCAGCAGGGCCTCCCACCCGGTGTTCAGGGGGATCGCGAACACGTCCGGGCGCGGCGTCATCAGGCGCTCCACGGTCATCCCGTCGAACTCGAAGACCGCCTCGATGATGTCGCGCTCCAGAGGATCGAGGGCCCCGGTGGCTGCGCCGGAGTCGACCAGGACCATCAGCTCCTCGGGGTGCATGCCCTGGGGCACGTCCCGCTCGGCGCCGAGCAGGCTGGCGATGGCGGAGACGATCAGGGACAGGACGATCCGGAAGGGGAGCACCAGCCAGTAGAACACCGACAAAGGCCAGGCCGCGAGCCTCGCCCAGGATCGTCGGTAGCGGTAGGCTAGGATCTTGGGGGTGATCTCAGAGATCAGCACCAACACGGGGGTCAGCAGGATCACGTTGAGCCAGGGCATCGACGGGAACCAGGACGAGACCAGGCCCGCACAGGTGGCGGACAGGGCGATGTTGACCGTCTCGTTGCCCAGCAGGATGGTGGTGATCAGCGCCGCCCGGCGGTCCAGCAGCCAGACCACCTGCCGGCCGGCCCCCCGGGCTCGGCTGAACCACTCCTGATCGACCTTCTGCAGGGAGAAGTAGGCGGTCTCGGTGCCGGAGAAGAAGAACGAGCCCACGAAGCACAGCGCGATGGCCAGCGTGGTCAGCGGCCCCACACCGACCTCCATCCCTCCGGTGGCGAGCAGCACGAGGCCGGGCATCTAGGCCCTCCCAAAGTGATCGAAGGCGGGCTCGGGCCAGGGGAGCGGCTCGCCCCCCTCGTGGATCAGGATCGCGCCCCGGCCGGGCCGCAGGGCACCGATCGGGGTGGCCTGAACGCCGTGCTCCAGCGCTAGCTGTGCGAGCTCCGGCTCGGCCCCGGGGGGGCTGGTGAACAGCAACTCATAGTCTTCGCCCCCCGACAGCTGCAGCGCGAGGGGATCGGGGCAGCCGGCGAGCGCGTCGGACAGCGGCAGCCGGGCGGGATCGATCACCGCCTGGACGCCCGAGGCCCAGGCGAGGCGGGGGAGATCGGCGGCCAGTCCGTCGGAGAGATCCATCGCGGCGGTGGCGAGGCCCGAGGCGGCCAGGGCCAGGGCGAAGGAGAGGGGGGGCTGGGGCCTGCGGAGCCTCGCCAGCGCCTCGGGGGGAGGCTCGTCGAGGCTCCAGCCTGCGCCCGCCAGCCCCAGCTGGCCGGTGACCCACACCACGTCGCCGGGCCGGGCGGTGCTGCGGAGCATCGGGGAGGTGGCGATCCCCGCTAGGGTGGGGCAGACGAACCGGGGGCCGCCGGCGGGGACCCCGGTGACGTCGCCTCCGATCAGGTACACCCCGAACTGGGTGCAGGCCTCCGCCAGCCCCCGGGCAAAGGCCCGGACCCAGGGCAGGACCGGAGGATCGGGGGGCAGGGACAGGGCGAGCAGCATCCAGCGGGGCCTCGCCCCGGACGAGGCCAGATCTGAGACCGAGGCCGCGACGGCCTTGAACCCCACGTCAGCGGCGGACAGCCGCGCGCCGAAGTGCACCCCCTCCACCAGGGTGTCGACCGTCACCACCTCACCCCCCTCGATCACAGCGCAGTCGTCCCCGGCGTCGTGGTGGAGCCACGAGGGACGCGCAGCGCGCCGCTCGAGCAACAGCTCGATGACGCGCTGTTCGGTGGATGGGGAGCTGGGTCTGGGTGGTTCCAGGAGTGTGTGACGCTCGCTGCCCGAGCCTGGGGGTGGAGGCCGAGTGGGGATTCCCCTCCATGCTAGCGAATCCGCTGGCCCTGTGCCACCCGGGGGGAGGGTGGCTGGGCACGGTGGGCGCTTCAGGGCACGGGCGGCGCCATGCTCGGGGTGGCGCCGTGCAGCGGGATCTCTCCGACGGCGTCGATGCTGTCGCGCGTGAGGGTGAGGATCAGCATGTTCCGCCGGGCGCGCAGCGTCTCGGGATCGAAGCCCGAGGCCCCGGTGATGCTGTCGGACACGCTCGCGGTCACCAGCGCGTCGCGGAACGCGCCCCGGTGGGTCGCCCCGGCGTTGGCCGCGGCCCCCACCAGCTTGCCCGCGTCGATCACCGCGGCCTCCAGGGACGACAGCGTGCGCCCGGTGGCCTGGCGGTAGCCCTCGATCAGGGGATCGCCTTCAGGTCGGACGCTCGAGGAGAACACGTCGGTGAACAGGCTGTTGCGAATGTACTCGTTGCCCGTCGCGATCAGATCCTCGTTGTTCCAGGTGGACAGGCCCAGCAGAGGCAGCTCGGGCTGGCCCTTGACCGGCTGGAAGGTGCCCATCGGGAACTCCTGGTACGCCAGGGCGGCGCAGACCAGGGGCGTGCGCAGGCTGGACTCGGGGATGAAGATCGCGTCGAAGTCGATGATCGGAGACGCCACCGCCGTGTCGGGGTTGCCCCCGTTGCGCTCGGCCTCCCGCTTCTTCTGGGCTAGATCGTCGGCGCGCTCGCCGAACTCCACCGCGAACGGCAGCAGGTTCTTCTCCTCGGGGGAGTAGGTGGCCTGGGCCCGGAGCTGCCCCCCCCGCTCGATGACCTTGGCCTCGAACAGGGCCACCGCGTTGTTGCCGAAGTCCTTGTCGGGGGAGAACGTGGCGAAGCTGCTCATCCCCCTCTGGGTCATCACCCACTCGAGCAACGCGTCGATCTGGTCCCCCCAGGTGTGCATCGCCTGGAAGGCCCACACCGCGTCCTCGGTGGGCTCGTAGGATTGGGACAGGGAGATCAGGGGCACATGCAGGGACTCGGCGGCCTCGACCATCGCCTCGGACTCGTCGGACAGCAGGGGGCCGATCACCGCGATCGCGCCGTCCTGGAGCACCGCCCCCTCGAGGGCCGCCACCGCGGTCTCCGCGGTGCTGCCGCTGTCGTAGAACCGAAGCCGCCCGGCTGAGCCGCCGAAGCCATACAGCAGCGCCTCGCGGACGTTGTTGCCCACCGATCCGTACCTGTCGGACAGCGGCAGGACCACCGCGATCTGATCGCTGCGCACCGGGGCCCCGTTGAGGGTGCGCAGCAGGCCGGCTGCGGCCTCGGCGATCCTGGGATCGGGATCGCCCGCCGCGCGCTCGGCCTGGCGACGGGCGCCCTCGAGATCGCCTCGCAGGTAGGCCTCCTCAGCCTCCTCTAGGGGACCCCCGGCGCCCTCGCCGATCGCCGGCGGGGTGATCTCGGAGGGGGGGGACTGGGCCAGCTCCTGCAGGGTCTGCTCGACCCTCGCCAGCACCTCTGGATCGGTCTGGGCAAAGGACAAGGCGCGCTTGGAGTAGCTCGAGACGCTCCTGGCCTCGTCGCTGCGGGCCGCGTCGATGGCGAGGAGCAGGTAGCGATCCGCGTTCTGGGTGTCGAGCACGTCGCGATCGCTGGTGTTGCGCAGGGTGCTCATCACCGGGCGGGAGGTGTCTCCCTCTGCGGCCTGGATCAGAGCCTGGCCCAGGCGGGCGGCCGGAGCCTCGGTGCCGGTCGCGCTGATCGACAGCACCTTGGCGAACCAGGCCCCGGCCTCGGCGGCGTCGCCGTTGAGCCGGCGCTGCTCGCCTGCATGGAGCAGGATGACCGACGAGTCCTTGTCGAGCTTTCGGCCCGCCAGCGCGTCCTCCAGCAGCTGGATCGCGCGATCTCGATCGGTGGTGGAGAAGGCCAGGGCGTCCTCGACGACGTCGGGGGGGCCCTTCTTGCGCTTGGCCCAGCTCGTGTCGGCCACCAGGTTGAGGGAGGCGGCGGTCAGCGCCACCAGGAGCAGGGATCGAACTCGCAACGTCATCCTCGGTCCTCGACTAGCTCGTCGAACTGTGCACGGCGGGGGTGTGCCGAAGACGGCAGCGTCCTCGACCAGGTCTTCAGCGCCTCGCTGCACGCCTCGTCCAGGCCCGCAGGGACCTCAAGGGTCAGCTGGATGTGTAGGTCTCCCCTTGACTCCCGGCCAAGCCTGGGCAGGCCCCGCGCTCCGAGGCGCAGCACCTTGCCCGGCTCGCTGCCCGGGGGGATCCGGATGGTGGTGGTGCCCTCGAGGGTGGGCACGGTCACGTCCGCCCCGAGCACGAGCTCGTCGAAGGTGAGCGGCAGCTCGACGAGCAGATCATCGCCACGGCGACGGAACAGGGGGTGATCGGCGACGCTGACGATGACGTACAGATCGCCAGCCTCCCCGGCCCCCCGTGGGACGTTGCCCTTGCCCGCGACCTTGAGCTTCTGCCCGGTGGACACCCCGGGCTTGACCTTGACCCGGATGGTGTCCTCGATGCCCCGCCGCCCGTCTCCGCCGCAGCCGGGGCAGGTCTGGACCACGACGTGACCCTTGCCCTTGCAGTGGTAGCAGGAGGTCGCGAACAGGCGGGGGCCGGTGGCCCGACCGCTGCCGCCGCAGACCTCGCAGATCTGCTTGCCCTCGTCGGGATCCGCCCCATCGCCCCCGCAGGTGCTGCACCGGACGAAGCGGGGCACCACGATCTCCTTCTCTGCGCCGTTGGCGACCTCTTCGAGGGTCAGGCTCGCGGTGTAGCGGAGATCTTCCCCTCGATCGCCGCGGTTCCTCCGGAAGATGTTGTTCCATACGGTGCCCACGACCTCGTTGATGTCTTCGGGCCTAGGGGGACGCCCGTCCTCGGTGTACAGCGGGCCGAGACGATCGTAGCGCGCCCGCTTGTTGGGATCCGACAGGGTGCGGTAGGCCTCGGTGATGTCCTTGAAGCGGGTCCCCGCGTCTGCATCTTCGGGGTTGCGATCGGGGTGCCAGCGACGTGCGAGGCTCCGGTAGGCCCTCTTGACGTCGTCGGCGGACGCACTTCGTTCGATCCCGAGGATGTTGTAGTAGTCGCGGGTCGCCACGACGGGGCCTCCAAGCGCAGCCGGCCTTCCATTAACCCGAGGAGGCAAGGGCGCCCGGGGGCTGCCCGGGGCCCCCCTCCGCCACCCGGGGCGGGGGCCATCGGTGATCTCGAGGGTATCGATAGGACAACGCCAGCATCCATGGGGCCCGGGTGCGCGATCCGGGCGGAGGGTCGGGGGCACACACACCCAAGACAGCGCAACCCCGGTGGCCCTCGACCCAAAGATCCTGCAGCCCTTCCTTGCAGGTGGAGCGCCAGGATGGATCGAGCGCCGGGTCCCCGCTGCCGGGGGAGCGAGGATCGTGGCTCGCGGGGGCCGCAGCGTGGCTCGGGCTGAGGACGGGGATCCCACAGCTGAACGGTGGAGCGAGGATCGTGGCTCACGAGGGCCGCAGGGCCCGCACCAGGCGGTCCACCACCGCGTCCGCCAGCGGGAAGCCCCGGGACGTCAGCGCGAGCCGAGCTGGATCAGGGATCAGCAGCCCCCCCTCGATCAGGATCTCGACGATCCGGGGATCGGGGCGGTGGCCGGTGCGGGCCTCGAGCCTGGACAGCGTCACGCCGTCGATCCCCCGCAGCCCGGCGACCAGCAGGTCCATCGCCGCCACCTCCCCGGAGGGGTGCTCGATCCGCCCGGGGGCCGTGTCTGCGGCCAGGTACCCGCGGAGATCGGGGGTGTTGTGCCACCGGGTGCCGTCGGGGGCGTAGCCGTGGGCGCCGGGCCCCAGGCCCATGTAGGGACGATCGGCCCAGTACAGCGCGTTGTGGTCGCAGCGGTGGCCGGCGCGGGCGAAGCTCGAGACCTCGTAGCGCTGCAGCCCGGCACCCCCGAGCACCGAGACGATCTGATCGTACATGTCCCGCCACAGATCGGGATCGACATCGGGCAGCCGGCCCCGGCGACGGGCGGACGCGAACGGGGTGCCCGGCTCGACGGTGAGGCCGTAGATCGAGACGTGGGGGGCGCCGAGCGACAGGATCGTGTCGAGATCGGAGCGCAGATCGTCCAGCGTCTGGCCCGGCACAGCGAAGATCAGATCGATGGACCAGGAGCGCAGCGGAGCGCGGGCCAGGCGGCGGGCTGCGTCGGTGGCCTGAGCCGAGGTGTGGGCGCGCCCTAGGCGCCGGGCGACGTGGGGGACGAAGGTCTGGACCCCCAGCGAGATCCGCCCGATCCCTGCCTCGATGGCGCCCTGGAGCCAGGCATCGGTCAGATCCTCGGGGTTGGCCTCGCAGCTCCGCTCGGCCCCGGGCACGGTGGGGAGGTTCGTCAGCAGCCGGGCCAGCGCCTCGGGGGGCAGCCGCGACGGTGTGCCTCCGCCGAGGTACACGGTGTGGGCGTCTCCAGCGAACGCCGGGGCCCGGGCCCGGTGCTCGGCCAGCACCCGATCGACGAACGGCTCCCAGGCCAAGGCGCGCTCCCCCGGGACGATGTAGAAGCCGCAGTAGGGGCACTGAGCGCGGCACCAGGGCACGTGGACATAGCAACCCCAGGGGCTCACGCCTCAGGCCTGGGCAGCACGGTGACGCGCAGGGCTGATGACAGCTCCAGCCGGGCCAGGGCGGCCTGGACGTCGCCGGGGGTCAGGGCGGCCAGGCGCCGCCGCAGGGGCTGCAGCCCGTGGGGCTGCCCGCGCCGCACCGCGCTGGCCAGATCGATGGCCTGGCTCAGGACGCGCTCGTGGCGCATGGCCACCAGCCCCGCGATCATCCGGGTCGTGCGCGCCAGCTCCTCTGCGCCGGGGCCGTCCTCGACCAGCACCTTGAGCTCGCGCCGCAGGGCCCGGGCGGCCTCGCCCACCCGCTGTGGATCCGTCGACAGCCCCACGGAGAACGTGCCGCCCCCCAGGCTCGCCTCGGACTGGGCCCACACGCTGTAGGCCAGCCCGGCCGCCTCGCGCAGGCTCAGGAACAGGCGGCCTGCCTGGCTGTCCAGCAGGTGGCACGCCACCGCGAGCGCCGTCCGATCCCGGTGATCCACGGACACCCCGCGGACCCCGAGGAGCACGGCCGCCTGCTTGGTGCCCGCGCGCCGGATCCGGGCCCTGGTGGCCGCAGGGGACGGGCTGGGCACCTCGAGGGGCTCAGCGTGGGGGGGCAGCCGGGAGGCGAGCCCCGCCAGCCGGCGGAGCACCCCCGCTGGATCGAAGCCCCCCACGATCGCGATCACGAGGTTGTCAGCGGCCATCGCGGCGGTGTGTAGCCGGCGCAGCCGGGCGGTGGTGAGCCTCCCGAGGGTGGCGGGGGTGCCC
>DRPG01000678.1 GCA_011376105.1 Deltaproteobacteria bacterium | reverse complement strand
TCCTCGAGGGACAGCGAGAGCGGATCGCTCGTGTCTTCCTCCTCGGTGACCTCGGGTGGATCGTGGACCGCGGACGAGATCACGGCGCGGCCGGGGGCGGGGCCTGCCTCACCGAGGCGCTGCAGGCCGCGCTGAGCGAGGAACTCGTCGGCGTTGCCGAACATGTCGTCGTAGTCCGAGACGCTGAAGCCTCCCTTGATCTTGGTCGCGCCGCGATCGTTGTCGCTCTCGATCACCGTGACCCGACCCGACGCCTTTGGATCGAGGTTGATCTCTGGAGCGATGATCGCATCGACCGTGAGCGAGGCCGCCCCCACCGTGATCCGCTCGTTGGCGGAGATCGAGGTACAGCGAACCTTCTGCCGGCCCAAGACCACCTCCCGGCCGTGGATGTGCTCAGCGTCGATCTCGCCATGGATCCGCAGCGTTCCACCACACTGGAGGCTCCCGGTGACCCGCTGCAGCTTCACCGTGAGATCGCCCGAGGCGATGACCTTGTGCAGGCTCTGGCCGAGGTCCTGCTCCAGCTCGACGTCCCCGTCGTACTCGATGTCGATCCCCTCCGGGGTGAGCTTGAGCTTCAGCTCGGTGGGTAGGATGAAGCGGGGGCGCGTGGACATGAACGGAACTCCTTGAGCTCAGCATCCCGCTGGGCCTTGGATGCTACCGGTGCTCTGGGGGTGTGTCAACGAGGTGAACAGGCCGGGGAAGGCGACGCGGACGGAGCGTCCTACCCGATCCCCCCGGATCACGGAGCGCCTACTCTCCAGAGCTGGAGGGGGCCCCTCCCAGCACGTCCTCGGCCCGCTGGCCTCCTCCGAGGGCCTGCAGCTCGTCGTCGTAGTCGTCGGAGACCTTGGCGACGTAGCGCAGGGTGCGCTCGAACTCGTCATAGTCGAGGTGGTTGCCCAGCAGGGTCGCGGAGAACGACAGCGTGTTGTCCTCGAACAGCAGGAAGCTCCCGAACAACACCTCGGTGTTCAGCCTCAGGATCCGCTGGAGCAGCTCGAGGCTGGGCTCGAAGTCCTTGAGCATGATGGACGCGAACCGCACGAAGGTGTCATCTCCTTCCTCGAACAGCGAGATCATCACGACGGTGGAGCCATACTTGAACAGGTACAGCCCGTCCTCGGACTGGCTGGGGACGAGCTCCATCTCCCCGAGGTATGCGTTGACGCGTTCTTCAAGCATCTTGAGGCGGTTCATGGGTGATGATCCCTTCGTGCAGCGTCCACGCTACACCGGAGCGTGCGGTGTGACCAGGGCCGGCCCAGACCAGCGCCGCCCCCCATCGGTCTGGTCCGCGCCGGCCCTCCGGTGGACCTGATGGCGGGCGAGGGCAGGGGGATCGCGCTGGTGGGGTTCATGGGGGCGGGCAAGTCCACCGTGGGGCGGCGCCTCGCGGAGCTGCTGGGCTGGCCCCTGGTGGATCTCGACGAGGCGCTGGAGGCTCTCTATGGGCCGATCGAGGCTCAGATCCTCCACAGCGGAGAGGACGCCTTCCGGCGCAGGGAGGCCTCGCTGATCGTGGCGCTGTGTGACGGTGTGCAGCGGATCTTGTCCACCGGTGGGGGGGCGTTCGTCGATCGGGGGAGCCGGGGACACCTCGAGCGCTGGTACACCACGGTCCACCTGGCCGCCTCGCTGCAGACCCTCGAGCGTCGCCTCGGAGCAGGGGTGCGGAGAAGACCCCTGTGGGACGCACAGGTCGCGCAGCGGTACCACGAGCGTCAGCCGCTGTACGCCTCCGCCCGGCTGCAGGTGTCCACCGAGGGGCGGACGCCGGAGCAGATCGCCGGGCTGATCCTGCAGCAGGTGCACCCATGAGGCGGATCGTGTCCATCGATCTGGGCGCACGCAGCTACCCGGTGGTGATCGATGCGGACGGCTATGCTGGCCTGCAGCAGCACCTCCTCGAGGTGTGCCCGGCGGCGGATCGGGGGGCGGTGCTGGTGACGGATCACCACGTGGGGCCGCTGTGGGAGGCCGCCGTGCGCGCTGCCCTGCCCCGGATCCCGCTGCACACGATCGTGGTGCCCGCGGGGGAGCTGCACAAGACGGTGGAGGTCTGGCGGGGGCTGGTGGATCGGATCCTCGCCCAGAGCCCGACGCGATCCACCCCGATCCTCGCCCTGGGGGGTGGGATGGTCGGGGATCTGGCGGGCTTCGCCGCCGCGTGCACCCTGCGGGGGCTGCCGGTGGTGCAGCTGCCCACCAGCCTCCTGGCGATGGTGGACGCCTCGGTGGGGGGCAAGACGGCGGTCAACCACCCCCGGGGCAAGAACCTGATCGGTGCGTTCCACCAGCCTAGGCTGACCTGGGCCTCCCTGCCCACCCTCGGGACCCTGCCCACAGACGAGCTGCGCTCGGGCCTGGGGGAGGTGATCAAGGCCGCAGCGATCGGGGCCCCCGATCTGCTCGACGAGCTGGGCTCCGATCCGCTGCCGCTGCCCTGGATCGTGCAGCGCTGTGTCGAGGTGAAGGCCGGGGTGGTGGCGTTGGACGAGCTGGAGTCGGGCGTCCGGGGGATCCTCAACGCCGGTCACACCGTCGGACACGCCCTGGAGACCGCCCTGGGGCACGGCGTGCTGCCCCACGGGCACGCCGTCGCGATCGGCCTGCTGGCCGAGGCGCGCTATGCGGTCCGCGCCGGAGTGTGCGCCCAGCCCGGGCTCCCCCGTCGGCTCCGGGAGGCGATCGAGGGAGTGGGCCTCCCGGCCGAGCTCCCCGAGGTCGATCCTGCGCTGATGTCGGCCGCGATCCGGGTGGACAAGAAGGGGTCCGCGGATACACTGTGCGTACCCTTACCAGTCCAGGTGGGGGTGTATCGCCTGGTGGACGTCCCCTGGAATGGGATCGACCGCCTCTGGAAGACATCCCCCCCATGAAACGCTCCCTCTCCATCCCAGCCATCCTCCTCAGTTCTGCCTGTGTAGAGGAGGTCCAGGACGCGGAGCTGCTGCTGCCCGGTCCCATCGATGTCCCCTGGGATGCGGCCTATGACGGAGAGGGGGACGGCCTCGGGGCCCTCGTCCCGGTCGATGTCATGGCCTACAACGGCACCACCGGGCAGCCCCTGACCGACGTCGAGCTGCAGGTGTGGGCTGAGGTCGGCTCCGCCTGGCCCGTGCCCGTCGATCAGGTGGTCGTGGTCGAGCCAGACGACGAGTGCACCGAATGTGAGCTGCTGTGGGATGCAGGACGCGACGAGTTCCTCCACGAGATCTCAGTGGTCGACATCCTCCCCCTGAGCACCGACGCCGACGGCCTCGCCAGGCTGTACCTGTACGTCGACGCCTTCCCCGGGGGCGACGGGGGAGCTGACTTCGGGGACCTCGCCGTACTAGTATCCATGGGTACGACGGAGGAGACGTTCCTTCTGTTGCCCCGGTAGGCACTGCGTCCCGGGGTAGACCGCAAGCCCGGACCGCCCCATCCCCCTCTCCGATCCCGAGCTCGATCTCCTGATCGAGATCCTGAACGATGACCCGACCGCGGGGATCTACCTCCAGGTTGGGCAGGAGCTGCTGCGTCGTCGTCGCTGGGACGAGGCGGTGGTGGTCCTCGGGCGGGGCACCGAGCGGGGAGGCACCGCCCGGGCCCACGCGATGCTCGCCCGGGCCTGCTTCGAGGCAGGCCTCGATCAGCAGGCCCTGTCTGCGCTGGAGCGGGTCGAGCGCGATCCCTGGCGTGCACCGGAGAACGCGAGGTTGTTCGTCCTGGTGCTCGAGCGCCTGGGGCGGGTGGGCCACGCTCAGGCCCGGGCTGAGGCCTTCCTCGCGATGGATCCAGCCGACGTGGTGATGCAGGCCGCGCTGGAGCGCCTGGCGGCTCCACCCCCGGATCAGGCCCAGCGGGGGGCGGATCCATTCTACACCGTGGAGCGGGCCGAGCGGTACGCCGAGCTCGGGCGCGTCGATCGGGCGATCCGGGCCTACCGGCGGATCCTGCTCTACCACCCCGACAGCTCGGGGATCGTCACCCGGATCCGCCAGCTCTCGGCGACCTCGCTCCGGATGGAGGACGATCTGTCGGAGGAGCTCACCGATCCAGGCCTCGTCCCACCAGAGCCCCTCGAGATGCCGCCGCCGACCCTCGGCGAGCCGCTGCCCGTGCCGCCGCGCACGGCGCCGCCGGGCTACATGGACCCCGAGGAGGAGGACGTCGACGACGAGGACACGGAGCTCATGCCCTCCCTCGAGGGCGAGCCCCCCCGAAAGCCCCAGACGTGGCGGTGAGCCCGATCCGGGTGCTGGTCCTCAACGGCCCCAGCCTCGATCAGCTGGGCCGCCGGGAGCCCGAGCTGTACGGCACAGCGACCCTCGACGAGATCCTCGCCCGGCTGGCGGCGGTGGCGGCGGCGCTCGGGGTGGAGCTGTCCCACACACAGTCGAGCCACGAGGGGGCGCTGATCGACGCGATCCATGAGGCGAGGAGGGCGGGGGTGGCGGGGGCGGTGGTCAACGCCGCCGCCTACACCCACACCTCCGTCGCGCTGCGGGACGCGCTGCTGAGCGCGGCGCTGCCGTTTGTCGAGGTCCACCTCTCCAACGTGTGGCGGCGAGAGGCGTTTCGCCACGTCAGCCTGTTGTCCGATGTGGCCGTGGGGATCGTCGCTGGATTTGGCCCTGCGAGCTACGAGCTAGCCCTCCGAGGCCTGATCGAGCACCTCCTGGGTGGTGCCTCCGGGTCACCCGAGGTATGACAGCGGGCCCACCTCGGAGCCCTGATGGACCTCGAGCGCATCGAGTCGCTGCTCAAACTCCTCGCCGCCCATGACGTGAGCGAGTTCCACTTCAAAGACGCGGAGCAGACCCTGAGGCTCCGCCTCGGCCCACCCCCCGCCCCCGCTCCGGTGCACGCACCCCCCCACTGGGGTGTCCCGGCTCCGGCGCCGACAACCTCAACCCCGGCCTCAGCCCCGGGGGCCGACGCTGAGGCGGCGAGCGACAACCTCGTCGTGGTCGAGTCCCCGATGGTCGGCACCTTCTACCGGGCCCCGTCCCCCGGCGCGCCGTTCTTCGTCGAGGTCGGAGACACCGTCTCCGCCGGCAAGACGCTGTGCATCGTCGAGGCGATGAAGCTGATGAACGAGATCGAGGCCGAGGTGTCGGGCACCGTGGTCGAGATCCTGGTCGACAATGAGCAGCCGGTCCAGTTCGGCCAGGCCCTCGTCAAGATCCGGCCACAGTAGTGGGCGCGCCGTTCGACAAGGTCTTGATCGCCAACCGTGGGGAGATCGCCCTGCGGATCATCCGGGCGTGTCGTGAGCTGGGCTGCCGCACCGTGGCGATCTATAGCAGCGCAGATGCCTCCGCGCTGCACGTCCGCTTTGCGGACGAGTCCGTGTGCATCGGGCCACCTCAGGCGCTGCAGTCCTACCTCCACCAGCCCGCCGTGCTGGCCGCGGTCCAGATCACCGGGGCCGACGCCGTGCACCCTGGCTATGGGTTCCTCGCTGAGAACGCACAGTTCGCGGGTGCGGTCCGCTCGATGGGCCGCTCGTTCGTCGGGCCCTCGGTCGAGCACCTCAAGATGTTCGGCGACAAGCTCTCGGCCAAGGAAGCCGCCCGGAGCGCCGGACTGCCGCTGCTGTCGGGCAGCACCGGCGCGGTGGAGAGCCCCGGGGAGGCCGCGGCTGCGGCCGCGGCCGCTGGCTTCCCCGTGATCCTCAAGGCCGCGGCCGGCGGCGGAGGCAAGGGCATGCGGGTGGTCGAGGATCCCGAGCAGCTCGCCCGGGTCTTCGGCGTCGCCCAGGCCGAGTCGGAGGCCGCCTTCGGCAGCCGCGACGTGTTCATCGAGCGCTACCTGCGCAGGCCAAGGCATGTCGAGGTCCAGGTCGCGGGAGACGGCCAGGGCGGAGGGATCCACCTCGGCACCCGGGACTGCTCGATGCAGCGCCGGCACCAGAAGATCATCGAGGAAGCACCCGCCCCAAACCTCAGCGACGACCTCCGCGGTCGGATCGAGGAAGCCGCGGCCGCCCTGGTGCGCGCCGTGGGCTACCAGACCGTCGCGACGGTGGAGTTCCTGGTCGAGGGCGAGGAGTTCTTCTTCCTCGAGGTCAACCCCCGGATCCAGGTGGAGCACCCGGTCACCGAGGAGATCACCGGGATCGATCTGATCCAGCTGCAGCTCCGCCTGGCGGCGGGCGAGCGTCTGCCCCTCGCACAGGCCGACGTGGTCCAGCGGGGCCACGCCCTCGAGGTCCGGGTCAACGCCGAGGATCCAAGCAGCTTCCTGCCCTCGCCGGGCCTGGTCACCGGCTACCATGAGCCCGGTGGGCCTGGGGTCCGCGTCGACAGCGCGATCCACGAGCACGCCATGGTCCAGCCCTACTACGACTCCCTCGCCGCCAAGCTCATCGTGAGGGCCGACGATCGGGATCGGGCGATCACCCGCATGATAGGGGCGATCGACGAGTTCATCGTCGAGGG
>DRPG01000677.1 GCA_011376105.1 Deltaproteobacteria bacterium | reverse complement strand
CGTCCGCGATCAGGTGATCGAGATCGGTGGGCACCGGCCGGGCCTCCATGCGCCCTGCGTCGACCTTGGACAGATCGAGCACGTCGTTGATCAGCCCCAGCAGGTGACTCCCCGAGGCATGGATCCGCGCCAGATCCGAGCGGGACTGGGTGTTGGACACCTCCTCGTCCAGGATCTCGGTGTAGCCGAGGATCGCGTTGAGCGGGGTGCGCAGCTCGTGGCTCATCCGGGCGAGGAAGGCGGCCCGGGCCTGCTCTGCACGGCGGGCCACCTCCGCCTCCACCCTCGCGAGCTCCAGGTCGTGCTGGTGTCGGATCCGCTCGGACATGTCGGTCAGCGTCAGCAGGGTGCGATCCTCCCCCAGCGTGACCTGATCGAGCTGCACCGGGACGGGCTCCGCCTCCGGCACCAGGTGGATCAGCTCCCGGGGCGATCCAGCCCAGGACGTGGGTTGGCCGTCCTCGCTCGCCGGGCGCAGGTGGTCGCGCAGCGCGTCCCCGGGGCGTGGGGTGTGCCCCAGCAGCCGCTGGGCCGCCGGGTTGGTCAAGATCACGCGCTGATCGCTGTCCACGACGATGATCCCCTGGGGCAGGGAGGCGAGGATGGTCTGCAGCTGGGTGCGCTCAGCTGCGACCTCGTCGTGCAGCGCCATCAGCTCCCGGCTGGAGATCTCCAGGCTGCGCTCGAGGGTGTACCGATCCTCGTCGGCGGCCTGGTAGTAGGCGCTGATCCGTGTGAGCAGCGATCGCCAGGACGCTAGATCGGGCACCTGCGACAGGGAGGCGGCGGCCTTGCGCAGCTGCCTCCGCAGGACGCGGTGCAGGGCCGGTGGGTCCCCCCTCAGCGCTCGCGCCAGACGGTGAGGGTCATGGTCTGGTTGTGCAGCTCACAGCTCCCCTGTCCCGCCGGAGAGAGCTCTCCATAGGAGTAGAAGCCGGCCTGCACCGAGCCCGGGGGCAGCCCCTCGAGGGTGGCCTCGACCTCCTCCTCCGTCGCCTGCCCCAGCACGAGGCGCCGCCCAACGCACGAGATCGCGACGGCCAGGACGGGCTGATCCCTGTCCAGCGCTGAGAGGCTCATGGTCGCGGCCTCCGCCGCTCCGTCGATCAGGCGCTCGAAGTTGGCCCGCATCAGCTGAATCTGGGCCTCCTGCGGAAGATCTCCGGCGAAGGTCATCGACTGCTGCTCCTCGTCGATCGACAGCACCGTGCGGACGAGATCTCGCCCGGGGACGTCCGGATCCCGCAGCGCGAGCGGGAACAACAAGGCGGTGGCGGGCAGACCCGACGCACGATCGCCGAGGTAGGTCTTGTACAGCGACAGCGCGGGTCGGTGATCGATCGTGTGCAGCACGTTGCCGTCGGAGGCGGTGACGCGACGCACCGGCCCGAAGGGATCCCATCCCCCGCGGGAGCCATGGCCCACCTCGAGGCGATCTCCATACAGCCCGATCGCCACCACACAGCCCGGCCGGAGCTCGCCGTCGACGAACACCCAGGTCTGCTGGAAGCGATCACCGTCTCCGGCGAGGCCCCCGGTGACCACGACCCCCTCGCGGACCGCCGCGGTGATCCCGGCGGACAGGGCCGTGCCGTTGACGTCCAGCCCGTCGGAGAGCACCAGCACCGAGCGGAGATCGTCGGCCTGGAGGCTGCGGCCCAGCGCTGAGCCGACCTCCGCTGAGTCGCCGGCCTGGATCGGCCGCCGGGAGACCTGGATCCGGGTGTGCTCGAACCGGACGATGGCGACCGAGATCGCCTCGTCGAGCACATCGGCCTGTGCGATCTCCCCGCTGGAGGAGCACCCCACCACCACCCCCTGGGGGTAGGCGCGGTGCAGCTCCTGCAGGGCGGGACCGCACAGCCCGGGATCGGGATCGGAGAAGGCCAGCACCAGCGTCCTCGATGAGTCGAGCTCGGGGAACGGGGCGGACCACCCCCGCTCATCGGTCCAGATCAGTCGAGCGAGCTGCATGTCTCCTCCCGAGACCCTCATCGGTCCAGGGCCCGGGTTCTTTGCACTGAGATGGCGTCCGAGATCCGCAGCTTCCCGGAGGACAAGGTCGGCGACCGCCGGTCCCTGCTCGGGGGGCCGGCCACCAGCGACGGGGGTGCGGCTCGGATCCCGGCGATCTCCGGCAGGGTCAGGGCTCACCCGGTGGACGACGATCCTGAGCTACAGGATCCAGGAGACGGCGAAGGTGAGCGAGTCGTTCTGAGACCAGAACGACACAGGCCCCCCCTGGTAGGTGATCGCGTCGATCAGGGTCCTCGGGGCGTCGGTGGCGAAGCCCTCCAGCAGGATCGCGCCCAGCTCGAGCTGGAGCTGATCGGTGGCCCGATAGGCGAGGGAGGGACGCAGCAGCAGCTCGGAGAAGCTCAGATCATAGGCACCGCCGAGCTGGAGCGTCAGCCGCTCGGCCATCAGCCCCGCCCGCAGCCCGGCCGCGATCTGGATCTGATCGGCCTTGGCGAGGACGAGGGGGGCGACGGGGACCTCGAGCAGGTGCTGCCAGCGGGACTCGAGGGTGATCTGCAGGCTGCTGCCGCGCACATAGTCGATCCCGACCCCCGCGGCGATCTGGGGCACGGTGGTGGAGCGGATGTAGTCCATCCGGACCACTTGATCGCTGGTGTAGCTGCCCTCACCCCGGACCTGCAGGCCCCCGATCAGGGTGCTGGCCTCGAGGCCGGTGAGGAAGGTTCGGGGCCAGGCATAGGTCAGCGCTCCGTCTGCGGTCTGCAGCTCGCCGTTGACCAGCTCGACCACGCCGGGGTGGGTCTGGGTGACGAGGTACTGGCGCAGGCCGTCGTCGAGCTGGGCCTGGGGGAAGGAGCTCCGCAGCAGCCCCGCCACCACCGCCACGTCGAACTGGGGACCATACAGCTCGAAGCGCTGGGCGATCTCACCGTTGACCAGCAGCGCCTGGGGCAGGCTGTTGCCGTTGGTCGCGGCGTCCTGGCCCCGGCGGTAGCTGGGATCGAGATCTAGGCTGTTGATCGCGAGCTGCTGGGTCAGGTTGATCCACTCGGTCTGATCGTCGCCCTCCCAGCCCGCGGCCTGGTTCCAGAAGGACGCGGTCATGCCCTGGCGCACCAGGGACCAGTCGGTCTCCCTCAGCCAGAGGCGATCTGCTCCGGCGAAGGGGATGAGCACCGTCTCGCTGCGGATCTTGTCGCTCCCGATCTGGGCGACGGCCATGGGGATGGGGATCCGCTGCCACTGGGACGGCACCAGGGGGCCGATCCGGGCGTCGATGGGGTTGAGCACATCGAGCACCGGCAGCAGATCGAGCCTGCCCCAGCGCTCCCGGAGCGCACCGATCCGCAGCCGGACAGGGCTGCTGGGACCACCGAGTCGGCCATCGAAGCCGGTCTCTCCCAGGCCAAGCTCGTACCAGGCCTCGACGTCGCCGCCGAACAGCGCGTGGTGCTGCAGCCTCGCCTCGAGGAACCAGGCATCGCCGCGATCGGTCTCGTCGCCCGCGAAGGCCCGGATCCAGGTGTGCAGCGCCGCAGGATCTTCGCCGATCCGATCCCCAGCGAGATCGACGACCGCCTCGGGCCGCAGGATCGCGCCCACGTCAGGGGTTGCGCGGGAGACGGAGGCCAAGAGTAGGAGTTGCACAGCCTCCGCTATCGACACCGCCGGGACGGGGCCACTCGACGGCCGTCGGGCGACGGTCGTCCGCCACATGAGCCGCCGGTACGACGGAGCGAACTGGCTGATCTGCTGGTGCAGGGGTTGCACCGGGCCGAGCATGGAGGTGATCGATGGATCGTTGGCTCGTGCTGTCGGGGCTCGTGTTGTCCACCCCGGCGTGGGGAGGGCTGAGGATCGGCGG
>DRPG01000676.1 GCA_011376105.1 Deltaproteobacteria bacterium | reverse complement strand
CGGTGGGGGTGCTGTACTTCACCGGCGCCACCCTGAACCTGCTGTCGATGATGGGCCTGATGCTGGCCGTGGGCATGGTGGTCGACAACGCGATCGTGGTGGTGGAGACGATCTACCGCCACCGGGCCGACGGCGCCGCGCCGCGGGCGGCGGCGGTGAAGGGCACCGCCGAGGTCAACCTGGCGATCCTGCTGTCGACCCTGACCACGATGGTGGTGTTCCTGCCCGTCATCCTGATGTCTGAGAACGCGAACTTCTCGTTCTTCATGGGGGTGCTGGGCCTGCCCGTGGTCTACGCCCTGGCCGCGAGCCTGGTGGTCGCCCTGCTGTTCGCACCCCTGGCCACCCGCTACATCGGCGCCGCTCAGGTCAAGCCCGATCCCCGCTGGCTGGTGTGGCTGTCCGATGCCTACGGCGGGCTGCTGGCGCTGACGCTGCGCCGCCGCTCGGACTCGCTGCTGACGCTGGCGGCCATGGGCCTGCTCACGATGGCGATCGCGGTGCCCGGGGTGAAGTGCACCGACAGCACCGAGGGCAACCTCAACGACTTCACCGTCCGGTTCACCGTCCCACCCCAGGCCGATCCAGGCGAGCGCGACGAGATCGTGGCCCTACTGGAGGGCATCATCGAGGCCCACGCGACGGATTGGGGCGTGCGGGTCTATCGCTCGAGGCTCTCCGGCGACAGCCGACACGGTCGCTTGTTCGTCTACCTCGACGAGGACGGCCCCCTGGATCGAGCCGGGGTGATGGAGGCCGCCCGCGGGGCCTTCCCTGACGATCTACCGGGGGTCGACGTCAGCATCGGCTGGGAGGGCAGCTTCGAGCGGTCCGGCGACCAGCAGATCAACCTCTCGGTCCACGGGGAGGACATGAGCACCCTCGACGCCCTCGCCGAGGAGGTCGCCCGTCGGGTCCGCAGCGTCCCCGGCGTCATGGGGGTCCAGCTCGACGTCCAGAGCGAGGGAGCCGACGAGATCCGGTTGATCGTGGATCGCGAGGCCGCCGCCCGCTACGGGGTCTCCGCCACCCAGATCGGGATGCTGGTGTCGTACGCCATGCGCGGGAGCTCCCTGCCCGACATCCTCGATGGAGAGCACGGGATCTCTGTCACCTCCAGATTCTCCCTCGAAGATCGCTCCGATCTCGACAAGGTGCTGTCCTTCGACGTCTGGTCCCCGGTGATGCAGCAGCTGATCCCGCTGCGCACGGTCACCGAGGTCGAGATCGGCAAGGGCCCGGGCACCATCCGGAGGCTGAACCGGCGCACGACCACCGGGATCACGCTCGATCTCAAGGACGACATCACTCCCGGCGAGATCTGGGGGGGGCTGGACGCGGCCCTGGCCGACATGTCGTTCCCCCGGGGCTACGGCTGGGAGAAGGGGGATCGCTTCGATCAGCAGCAGGAGGAGGACGCGGCGATGAAGTTCGCCCTGCTGCTGTCGGTCACCTTCGTGTTCCTGCTGATCGGCGTGCTGTTCGAGAGCTGGGTGCTGCCGCTCGCGATCATCACCACGATCCCAATGGCGATGATGGGCGCGACCTGGGGGTTGTACCTGTCGAGCACCCCGATGGACACGATGGCCGGCGTGGGCATGGTGATCCTGGTCGGGGTGGTGGTGAACAACGGGATCGTGCTGGTGGATCTGATCACCCAGCTGCGCCGCGAGGGGAGCTCTCGCCGCAGCGCGGTGGTGGAGGCGGGCCGCCGCAGGCTGCGCCCGATCCTGATGACGGCCCTGACCACGATCTTTGGCCTGCTGCCCATGGCGCTGGGCAGCTCGTCCTTCATCGGGATCCCCTACGCACCGCTGGGGCGAACGGTGATCAGCGGCCTGATCGCGAGCACGATCCTCACGCTGCTGTTCGTGCCGTTTTTGTACGCGGTGCTCGATGATCTGCGGACCTCCGCGGTGGTCTGGTTCAACTGGGTGAGAGGTGCTGCGTGATCCTGGCTGGGTGGGGAGCTGTGCTGACCTGGGCGCAGCCCGGGCGACCGGTCACCTACGCCGAGGCGCTGGCCGCCTCGGTGGCGAACAACCTGAGCGTGGCCACCGCCACCGCCTCACGGGATCAGGCCGAGGGCTCCCTGCTGTCGGCCAACGGGATCTACGATCCGCTGTATACGATCGAGGCCTCCACCAACCGCAGCAAGGTCCAGGGCTTCCTCCAGGGCTTTCCCTTCAGCTCTGAGAGCAGGAGCTGGTCCCTGAGCAACAACCTGTCGACCACCCTGGGCACCGGCACCACCTTCTCCGCAAACCTGGGTATAGAACACAACTTCAGCGAGACGATCACCAACCTGTTCGGGGTCCAGGACACACGGCTCCAGGACACCTTCACCAGCAACGCCAACCTGTCGGTGACCCAACAGCTGCTGCGGGGGGTTCGGTTCCGGTACAACGTGCAGAACGTCACCCAGGCCCGCACCGGCCTGGAGCTGGCGGAGCTGGAGCTCGAGAAGCAGCGCCAGGAGGCGCTGTACACCGCCGCTGAGGCCTACTGGAGCTGGGCGTACCAGCACGAGCTGCACCAGATCGCCCTGGGCAGCGTGGAGGTGTCGCTGGAGGCCCTGCGGGTGGGCCGGCTGCAGGTCGAGTCGGGCCAGCTGGCACCGGTGGAGGCCACCCGGCTGGAGGCGGCCCTGGTCCAGGCCCGCCAGAACGCACTGGACGCGGGCAACCTGTCCGAGCAGGCGGCCAACGTGGTGCTGTTGGCCATGGGCCAGGATCCGGGGGTGTCCGTGCTGCCCAGCACCCTCCCCGGAGACGTGCCCGACGTGCTCGATCTCGACGCCGCCCGGGCGGTGGAGGTGGCCCTGGCCCAGAACCTCGATCTCGCAGTCTCGACCCGCAACCTCGAGCAGTCGAAACTCGACGTCGACAACGCTCGCCACGGCCTGCTGCCCTCGCTGTCCGTCACCGGCTCGACCGGGGTCGCTAGCCAGCGCTGTCCACCGGGCACCGGCGGCGGGCTCGACTGTCCCGAGACCTCGGCCCTCGGCTCGCTCGGGGGGCTGCTGGCCGACGATAACCAGCCATTCATGACCCTCTCAGGCCAGTTCTCAGTCCCGCTGGGCAACCGGTCCGCCCGCGGAGAGCGCGATCGGGTCGAGGGGCTGTTGTGGCAGCGGGAGCAGGAGCTCGCGGCGCTCCAACGCCAGATCTCCGCCCAGGTCGAGGAGCAGGTCCGGGCGCTGAAGTCCGCCAACCAGCGCATGGAGCTGGCCGACGCCAACCGGCGCCTGGCCGAGGAGACCCTGGCGGCCGAGGAGGCCCTGGCCGCCGCCGGGCGCACCCTGCAGAAGGACGTGCTCGAGGCCCGCACCGAGGTGGATCGCGCCCGGGCCGAGGCCGCAAAGGCCCGCACCGACTACCGCCTGGCCCAGGCCCTGCTGCTCAAGCTGCAGGGCCAGCTGTCCGAACAGCGGCCCTGAGGCTGTCGCCGGGCCTGTCGCCGGGCCTGTCGCCGGGTGCCCCAGCGAGTCGACACGACGTCTCCTTCGTGGGCACCGATCGACGATGGATCGCGTCACCGATCGACGATGGATCGCGTCACCGATCGACGATGGATCGCGTCACCGATCGACGACATTCGAGCCTGCTAGATCCGGACGATCAGGGTGAGCCCACCCCCCATCGAGGCCTCACTCCGGGCCGCGGGGTGGATCAGGGGTGAGGGCACCAGGGCCACCGCGCCCCCCACGCTCCGGCGGCGCAGCGTCGCGCTCGAGACGAAGCCCTGGGCCACCGCGCCGCCCCCGAGCATCAAGCTCCCCGCTGGGATCAGCAGGGGCAGCGTGCCGGGCGCGAACGCCCCCGCCAGGATCACCGCGGCGCCCGCCCACATGATGTACAGGGGCGTCCGCGACACCCCGATCCCCACCTGCGACAGCGCCCGGGCGCTCTGGTGACCCCCCACGATCATCGTCGGGATCGAGGCCGCGGAGGACAGCGCCCCGACCAGGAACGCCGCTACCCCGAGGCCCACGGTGGACCTGTCCTCCAGGGCGAGGCCTCCCCACAGGGCGACGAGGATCCCCGTCGTGCAGAGCGCCCCGCCACCGAGGTACATCGCGACCCCGGTGTGGGTCACGGTCCTCGCCCGGGCCAGCCGCTCATAGGCCTCTCTGAGCTGGGGCGCCTGCAGCCCCCCGGGGGAGGGCGTGATCGTGACCACGGGCCCCTCGTCCGGCCAGGCCCCCTGCCCGTCCGCTCCCCGAGCGATCGGGGACGCCAGCAGGATCCATCCACAGAGCAGCAACCAGAGACGCAGCGCCATCGAGACCTCCACCCTGGAGCGTGCAAGGACTGATCCAGACGATCGTCCAGGTCTGATCGACCTCGCTCTCGAGAGCATGCGCTCCGAGCGACGCCGCTGTCGTGGTGGGGCCCGGAGAGCGCTTGATCGTCCAGAAGATCGGACGCTATCGCCCGGGGCAGCTCCAGGTGTAGCCCGTGGTGTCGATCCGGTAGGGATCGCTGTCGGCGGTGGCTCGATAGGCGACGGTCTCCACGTCGATCCATGGACCGCTGGGCTCGGCATAGGTCAGGTCGAAGTCGTAGAACACCTCGCCCCCGGCGCTCCCGGGGGTGGCGTCGAGGAAGAGCCGACCTGTACGGAAGCGATCGTCGTCGTCGTAGGTTCTCCCCTCCCAGGACAGCTCGGGGAAGCCATCGTCGAGCGCGTCCACCCACTGGTCCACCAGGCGACCCGAGGCATCGCGGGTCTCAGAGAGGCGCAGCTCGATCGTGCCGTCTCCGTCGCTGTCTTCCAGCAACACCGTGGTCTGGGGATCAGGGTAGAGCCAGGTGGCGAGGTACACGATCGCGCCGTCGCTGGTGCGTGCTCCCTCGATCGAGGCCAGCGCACCGTCAGGATCGTAGCCATAGGTGTAGACGCGATCGGTGGTGCCGTCTCCGTCGCTGTCTTCGTGGGCTGTCTCGATCCGATCGTCGAGGTAGAGGTAGTCGGTCACCTTGTCGGGGGTGCCGTCGGCGTCGGCATCGATCTCCTCGAGCAGCAACCGCCCCTGATCATCGTAGACCCACGACTCCACCCGATCGACGAGCCCGTCGCCGTCGGCGTCGAGCTCGAGCCCGATCAAGCGATCCGCGTCGTCGTAGATCCAGGCGGTGATCTCGTCGGCCAGGCCATCGCCGTCGGCGTCTTCGATCCGCTGGATCTCGTTGTTGTGGGCGTCGTAGACGTGATCCGTCTGCCGCTCAAGGCGGCCATCGTCGTACTCGTCGACCTCCTCATGGATCAGCAGATCGCGCCGCTGGGGATCGTACACCAGATAAGTGTACAGATCGATCCGCCCGTTGGACTCGCGATCGAGCAGAGCCTGGCCGTAGCAGTCCCACGGGTTGAGCCGACCTGGGATGGTGGCGGTGTCGGCGGTGAGGATCGGATCGTCGCCCAGGGTGGGGGGAGCGGTGGTCAGGGTGGAGGAGGGAGGATCGCCGCTGCAGGCCACGAGCGAGGCAAACAACATCCACGACATCGACACCTCCGACCCCAGCGTAACGTCGACGGAACCCACGGGGTGGACTAACAAAAACCCGAGACAGGAGCGTGCCGTGAAGCTGTTCGTCGAGAGCGTCCTGGACGCGGATCCAGCGACCGTGTGGGAGGTCTTCGAGTCCGAGGCATACCGGCGGCGCCTCGACGCCGAGGCTCAGATCCAGCAACAGATCCTCGAAGAGCGCACCGAACCCGACGGGATCCTGTTCCGTCGGATCCGCACCGAGCCCGATCGAGAGCTGCCCAAGGTGGTGGCCAAGCTCCTGGGCGCCCCCAAGCTCTGCTATCTCCAGGAAAATCGCTTCGATCCCGAGCAGAGCAAGATGCGCTGGCAGGTCACCCTCGAGGCGATGCCCGATCGGGTCGACGTGTCGGGCACCACCACCTGCACCGCGCTGCCCGATGGCCGCTGCCGCCGGGTGGTCGATGGAGAGCTCGAGGTCCGGGTGCGGCTGGTGGGGGGGCAGATCGAGCGCGCCGTCGTCGCCGAGTTCGAGCGCTCGATGCAGCGCGCCGTGGCCCTGGCGGCCGAGATGCTCCAGGAGCGGGCCAGCAGCTGAGGCCGCTGGGTCGAGCCGGACCGGGCCGAGGGCTACTCTGGGGGCAGCTCGGCGACATAGATCCACCCCAGCTGATCGATCCGGGCGGTGAGCTCGGGACCGAGGGCAGCTTCGTCGAGCACCGCCCAGGCGTCTCCGTCCGGGGACCAGCGCACCGAGGCCTGCGACGTCGCCTCGATCTCGAAGTAGACCTCGGCGGGGAGGGCCAGGGGGAGGCCCGATGGCTCGATGTCGAAGACGTCGGTGAGGCCCGGGAGCTCGATCTCGACCTGATCGTCTCGGGAGATCGAGATCTCGGTCTGCTGATCGAGGGCCCCGGCGGGGATCTCGATCGAGAGCTCACCGAGGCTCAGGCGACCGCCCTCGGCTCCGATCTGAGCGGTGGTCAGCGCCCCGGCGCTCGGCCCCCCGCAGGCCACCAACCACGCGGACAGGACAGGGATCGTGCGCTGCATTGTCTCCTCCAGCGGCTCGCACCTAGCGCATACGGGGGAGGATGTCGTCGGGTTACCCGCCCCCCTCAGATCACCCGAAGCCATCGGGTGGGAGCTCGTCCGGGCCTCCTCCTCCAGGCGTCGGCGAGGGCGCGCTCCGATCCAGCAGGAGGTAGAACACCGGCACCACCACCAGGGTCAGGCCGGTGCTCGACAGCAGCCCCCCGATGACGGTGACCGCCAGCGGGCTCTGGATCTCGGCCCCGGCCCCGAAGCCAAACGCCAGGGGCAGCAGCCCCAGCACGGTGGTGGCGGTGGTGATCAGGATCGGGCGGAGCCGTAGCCGGCCCGCCCGCTCGATCGCCTCCGAGCGGGACAGCCCCTCGGCGCGCTGGCGGTTGATCGTGTCGACCAGCACGATCGCGTTGTTCACCACCACCCCAGCCAGCACGATCGCGCCGATCAGCACCACCACGCTGACCGAGACCCCCACGAGCCACAGCCCCACGACGGCCCCCACCAGCGCCAGCGGGACGCTGAACAGGATCACGAAGGGGTGCACCAGGCTCTCGAAGGTGCTCGCCATGATCACATAGACCAGGAAGATCGCCAGACTGAGGGCAAACCGTAGCGATCCGAGGCTCTCCTCCATCTCGCGGCTCTGCCCCGCCACCTCCCAGCGAAACGCCTCGGGCAGCTGCAGGGAGGTCATCGCGGCGCTGATCTGTTGCGCTGCGGTGCCCAGATCGAAGCCTGAGAGGTTGGCGCTCACCACCACCGCGCGCTGCTGATCCACCCGTCGGATCTCGCTGGGGCCCACCCCCTCCTCGAAGTCCGCCACCGCAGACAGCGGGATCGTCGGCCGGAGGTTCGGGTTGATGTTGATCTGCTCCAGATCCTCGACGGTCGCCCGATCCGGCTCTACCAGCTGCACCTGGAGCGCGATCCGCTCGTCGCCCCGGTGGATCTGGGTAGCCTCGACCCCCTGGACCTTGTCCCGCACCCGGCCCGCCACCGTGGCTGGATCGAGCCCCAGCCGGTGCAGGCGAGCGCGATCGTAGACGATGCGGACCTCGGGGTGACCCCGGACCAGGCTCGTGCGCACGTCCCTCAGGCCGGTCTCAGCCGAGAGACGCTGGACGACGCGATCGCCCACCTCCTGCAGGAGCTCGAGGTCCCAGCCGTAGATCACCACCTCGACCGGGGTCCGAAACGAGAACAGGGCCGGGCTCGAGATCTTGACCTCGACGGACTCCAGGGACTCCAGGGCGAGCCGCACGGTCTCGGTCACCCGGGCCTGGATCGCCGGGCGCTGCCCGCCCTCGGTGAGCTGGATCCGCAGCTCGGCGGTGTGCTCCCCCCGATCCGAGCGTCGATCGACCCTTGGATCCGAGCCCACGATACTGTACACCGAGGCCACCCCGTCGATCTGCAGCACCTGGGCCTCGGCCTCCTGGACCCTGGAGAGGGTGGTGTCGAGCGGTGTGCCCACCGGCAGGGCCAGCTCAGCGGAGAAGCGGCCCTGGTGGATCTCGGGGATCAGCTCAGAGCCCAGGGTGGAGCCTAGGCCCAGGGCGATGAGCAGCAACATCCCGGCGATCCCGAGCACCGTGCCCCCCTGGGCCAGGGCGACCCGGAGCAGATCCTGGTAGCGCTCGGACAGGGCCTCGTAGCCATCCTGGAACCGCCCTGCGGCGGCGAGCAGCCCCCGCCCCACCGGGCGCCCGATCGCGGCCCCTCCGGCGAAGATCAGCCCCAGCCCCAGCCCCAGCCCCACCATCCCCAGCGCCAGGACGCAGCGCCCGAGCCCTGAGAGGATCAGCCGAAGCAGGGACCAGGGCAGCAGCAGCCACCGCCAGGGCCGCCCGCGGTGCCACCGTAGCGCACCCCGCCACTCGCTCAGCGGCGGCGCGAGGGCGGAGGCCAGCAGGCCCCGGACCCAGTCCCGGCGCGTGATCCCCTCGGGGCGGCGCAGCGCAGCGGTCAGGCCCTCGGCGCTCAGCTCCGCCTCCGGCGTCAGCTCGACCGCCGAGAGCATCGGGACCGCCAGCAGCGCGACCCCCAGCGAGGCCACCAGGCTCGAGACCACCGCCAGGGCCAGATCGCCAAACAGCTCCCCCGCCACCCCCTCGACGAACGCGATCGGCAGGAACACCGCCACCGTGGTGAGGGTGCTCGCGGTGACCGCCGCCGCGACCTCGCTGGCCCCCTCGATCGCGGCGGCCCTGCGCTCGACCCCATCCTCCCGCAGGCGATGGATCGCCTCGAGCACCACCACCGCGTTGTCCACCAGCATGCCGACCCCCAGGGCCAGCCCCCCCAGGGACATCAGGTTCAGGGAGACACCAAGGATATAAAGAGGAGCAAAGCCTATGATCACCGAGATCGGGATCGCGGCCCCCACGATGGCGGTGGCCCGAAAGTCTCGGAGGAACAGGAACAGTACCCCGATCGCCAGCGCACCACCGAGCAGGGCGGTGGTCTGCAGGTTGCCCACCGCGAGCTCGATGAAGGCCGCCTGATCCTCGAGCACGTCGAGCCGCACCCCGGCGGGGAGCTTCGAGGCCAGCCCCGGCACGCCGCCCCACTCGGCGGGCACGTCGTCCCCCTGGAGGATCTTCTTGACGCCCCGTGCGACCTCCACCACGTTGGCGTCGGCCTCCTTGAACACCTCCAGCTGGACGGCCTCTCCCCCGTTCATCCGGGTGACCAGCCGCCGCTCGCGGTGATCCTCAAAGATCGAGGCGACGTCGATCAGGGGGACCAGCACCCCGTCGGAGCGTCGGATCTGCACCTCTTCGAGCTCGTCGACCCCGCGGTACTCGTTGAGGGTCCGGATCAGGTATTCGACGTCGCCCTCGACGATGGATCCCCCGCTGATGTTGACGTTCTCCTGGCCCAGGGCCTGGCTGACCGCCTCCAGGGTGAGGGATCGGGCCGCGAGCCAGTCCTCCCGGACCTCGATCCGGATCTGGCGCTCGAGCCCACCCTGGACCCGGACGGCGGCGACCCCCGGCAGGCCCTCCAGCTCTCGCTTGAGCTCCCGCTCCGCCACGCTGCGCAGCAGGTACAGGGCCGGCTCCCCCTCCGGCGCGTCCTCGGCCTCGGGATCGATCGACAGGGCGAGGCGCAGGAAGGGCTCGAGGCTTGGATCATAGCGGAGGATCAGCGGTCGATCAGCGTCATCGGGCAGCCACACCGTCTGCAGGGACTCCCGGATCGTCTGGCTGGCGCCGGCCATGTCGGTGCCCCAGTCGAAGCCCAGCAACACCTCGGAGCTGCCTGCCCGCGAGCGACTCTCCAGCGTGACCAGCCCGTCGAGGGTGGCCAGGGACTCCTCGAGGGGTTTGCTGATCTGGCTCTCGACCTCCTGCGGGGCCGCCCCCTCATAGGCCGTGCGGACCGTGATCGTGGGGTAGCCGATGTCGGGCATCAGCTCCACCGGCAGCCGCTGGTAGCCCACCGCCCCGAAGGTCAGGGCAGCGAGGAACATCATGGTGGTGGCGACGGGGTGCTCGACCACCGCACGAAAGAGCACGTTCACCCTTCATCACCCTCGTCGGCTGGATCGTCTTCGAGGCTGGCGGAGCCTGGCTCCCCCGCCATCCGGATCCGGCCTCCGTCCCGCAGGTGGGAGTGGCCGACGGTGATCACCTTGTCTCCGATGGACAGGCCGTCGAGGATCTCGGCCCAGGTGTCGTCGACGAGCCCCAGGGTCACCGGGGTGCGGGTGGCGACGAGCCTCTGGACCTCGGGCTCCTCTCCGCTGACGTCGTCCGCGTCTTCGTCGGAGCGGCCCCCGAAGGGCCACCAGCTCGGGCCGTCCTCGCCCTCGCCCTCGCCCTCGCCCTCGCCCTCGCCCTCGCCCTCGCCCTCGCCCTCGCCCTCGCCCTCTTCATCCTCAGGGGGTGGATCCGTCACGCGGAACACCACTGGGACGCCGTCCTGGTACACCAGGGCCCGCTTGGGGACGACCAACACGCCCTCGTGACGATCCACCTCGATCTGGACCGAGACGAACTGCCCGGGACGCAGCTGTCCAGGCTCGGAGACCGCCACCGTCGCCCGGAAGGTGCCCGACGAGGAGTCCACCACCGGCGACAGGCGGGACACGGTGCCGGTGGTCCAGATCTCCTCGTCGTAGGCTGAGATCAGTCGCACGGGCTGATCGAGGGCCACCCGCCCCAGATCGCGCTCGGGCAGGGAGGCCACGACCCGGAGCTGCTCCGGATCTACGATCTTGAACGCCGGCTTGGCTGAGGTCGCCAGCTCACCCACGTGCACGTCCCGCATGGCGACGACCCCTGCAAAGGGGGCGGTGATCCGGGTGGATCCATACGAGCTGCTCGCCTCCCGCGAGGACAGCCGGGCGGTGCTGAGCTGGTGCTCGAGATCCTCGACCTCCCGCACCGAGATCGCCCCTCGGCTCAGCAGGCCCTTGGCCTCCTCGACCTGCTGCTCCAGCCGGGAGACCTCCGCAGACGCACGGGCCGCGCCGGTGCCCAGGGCGACGTTGTCGAGGATCGCCAGCACGTCGCCCTTCTCGACCCGATCCCCCTCATCCTTGCGGAGCTCGCGCACCACGCCGGAGGTCTCGGGCACCAGATCCGCGCTGGCCTCGCTCTCCACCACCGCTGAGGAGGTGAGGATCTCCGCCACCGATCCACGCTGGCAGGAGACGGCCTCGACCACCGTGACCGGCTCGGGCTTGTCCCCCTTGTCGTGGGGCTTGTCCCGTTCCCCGCCCCGGGGACCACCGCCGCATGCGACGAGGAACACGAAACCCAGGGTCCTCACAAGTCAACCTCCGTCCGGGACGCACATGGATCGTGTGCCGAGACTATTGTGGCCACCGAACAAGCACCCCGTCACGGCTTGTCATTCGCCCACAGCGTGCCACAATGTGCGGTCCCTCTAGAGAAGGTCTTCGTTGGCTGACGCGGTCTCCAGCACCGACGAAACGTTGTCCCAGTTCATCCAGGGGCTCGAGCGACGCCACCAGCTTGAGGTCCCTCAGTCCATGGATGCCGATCTGCTGGCGCTCGCTCGGCAGGTCGCCGCTGCGGTGCGGATGCGCCTACAGACCGGCTCAGTGGGGGTCCCACCCCGCCGGGTGGGGGTCGCGCTCGGCCTGGCCCTGCAGACCGCCCCTCACTTCAGCGCCACCCTGACGGCGCCGGTGCGGGCGGGCTCGATGGATCCAAAGGAGCCCGCCCGCCGGGCGGACTTCCCCGCGCTGATGCCGAGCAACGAGATCCTCGAGGGTGTCCTGGGGATCTCGGACTGGGAGATCGACGAGCTGCGCGAGGACGTGGACCGTCGCGCGGGCACTGCGCTCAAGCAGGTCCGCGTCGTCAACTGGCTGTGGTCGCACTTCGATCTGTCCAAGCCCGGCGCGCTGGAGAAGCTCGGTCAGGCACTGTTTCCAGGCCTCGAGGCCTCCAACATCGATCTGATCCGACGGGGGGGCCACCTGTACCTGCTGATCGATCAGCGCGAGCCGGCCCCCGAGGCCTCGCTGTGGCTCCCCTGGCTGGCCCGGGATCGAGCCCTGGCCCCCACCTCCTTCCGCAGCCGCGGGGCGGATCCAGGGCTGCGCAGCCGCCTCGCCCGGGGGATCGGAGCCGACGACGACGAGGTCACGGAGCTGCTCGACGGGATGGTGGCCCTGCTGCCCCGCCAGGAGGCCGCCCGCTTCCTGCACCTCGATCAGTGGCGCTCGAGCGGTCGCGCGCTGATGACCGATCTCGGCGCGACCTACTCCGCTGGAGAGTGGCTGATCCAGCCGATCGCCCCCGGCGGTGCGGACTGGCGCTCCTGGCTCCGGATCGGGGGCGACGGGCGCCTGGCGGTCCGGGGCACCCCCGCTCAGGTGTTCGACGCCCTGGCCCTGCCCAGGGTGGCGGCGATGGTGCGCCTGCTGTACGCAGCGCTGATCGCCTCTGTCGATCGGGACGGCCTGGGGGCCGAGGGGCTCCGCCCGACGGATCTCGATCTGTACGACGTGCCCAGGCACATGCGCGAGGTCCTCGCGCCGCTGATGCTGTGGATCGCCTCGGGCACCACCCACAAGGCGATCGCCTCGTCGATGGGGCGCTCCACCGAGGAGGTGGCGGCCCTGCTCGAGGAGGTCGCCCAGGACTGGCGCAGGCAGGCTGAGAGCTCCTGGTTTGGCCTCCCCAACACCCGGGCCCCCTCGATCCAGACCCTGGTGCTCAAGCACATCATCGCCCTGCACTCCTCGCTGAAGGAGCTGATGCGGCTCGAGCCCGATCCCCGCTGGGAGCACACCGATCTGATGCTGCTGTTCGTCGCCCACTACCTGCGGGAGGCCCGGCTGGAGCGGCTGTGGATCCGCCAGCTCTCAGACGTCGCCGGGGGCTCGACCTCCCGGCTGCCGCCCACGGAGGACATCGCAGGCCACTGGTTCTGGCGCATGTTCCTCCACCTGCTGGATCAGCTGCTGTAGCCTCCACACCTCGTCGCCGCAGGGGCCGCCCCCCAAATCCAGCTCGCCCACCTGCCGCTCCCTGCGCAGCGCGCAGCGCGCTGCGCGCAGTGGGCGTGGTCGATCCCAGCCGTCCTCGACCCCAGCCGTCCTCG
>DRPG01000675.1 GCA_011376105.1 Deltaproteobacteria bacterium | reverse complement strand
GCGGGCGTAGGTGGTGACGTGGGGCTCTGAGAGCTGGACCCAGCCGGTGAGCTTGTCGCCGGTCTCGATCCCCTCTAGGTCTGGGGTGTGGGCCTCCTTCAGCCGGAGCAGATCGGAGGTGCGCAGGATCCAGCGCACCTCGAGCCAGGATGGATCGTCGGGGCTGGCCTGCAGGATCTCCGCCCGGCGGATCCCCAAGGCCAGGGGGACGGCCGCGCTGTCGAGGTCGGGGGCTTGGTGCACCACCGCGGCGGTGGTGAGCCGGACTCCGTTGTGGGGCAACAGGGAGGAGTTGGGACCCAGGAGGAACCCGAGCACCACGCCCGCCAACATGCCGAGCAGGATCTTGGTGTATAGCTGCAACGCTGACCTCCGACAGCCGGCATCTATAGCACCCCAAACGCACCCGGAGCAGATCCACAGCGGCGTGACCTGCTCTGGGGGCACGGCCTCTACCGGGTGGGGCCCCCGCGGCGCGGCCACTGGATCCGCGCGGGTGGGCCCAGGCTGACGACGGAGAGCACGGCCAGGAGCGACTCGCCAGGGGCGACTCTCCTCCGATCGTCGGGGATCCCCGAGGCGGCGCTGCAGCCGACCCCGGTCGGGGCGATGGGCCGGACCGGATCCCGGGAGCCGGGGCCCCAGGAGCAGACGCGCCGGGGCGTCGTGGGTGGACTCAAGCGTGGCTTGGGAGCGTTAGCATCCTGACCTGGAGGAGCGATGTCGTGGAGCCGACGAAGCGTGGTGCTCTCCCTGGCGGGGGCGGCCCTGGGCTGTGGCCTGTCCGGGCGGGCGGATCCCCCCGGTGGGCCCACCGACGGCTCCCGAAGCAGGCCCCGCAGGCCCCGGGAGCGGAGCGGAGCGGCGCCACCGGAGGCGCCACCGGTGGAGGCGCTGCGGCCCTCGAAGGTCCCACCTCCGCGGATCAAGTTCGCTGACACCCCAGACTGGTTCCGCGACGCGCCTGCGCTCAACTGCCCCGGGCCCCGCACCGCGGGCAGCACCCTGCTGATGTACACAGAGGGCGACGCCAGCGCGCTGTCGCGGCGGATCTCCCACTTCCGGCAGCTGCCCGAGCTGCACCAGAAGGGCAAGGCCCTCGGCGCGGACCTGCTGTACATCGTCGACTTCTACGAGGGCCACCCGGGCGAGGATCCCTCCCGCTACTGCTGGAACAAGGGCAGCTATGAGGCGAGGGCCGACATGGGCGGGGCCGAGGCTCTCAAGCGGGGGATCGCCGCGGTCCAGGAGGCCGGAGGGCGGGTGATCCTGTACCTCGAGCCGTTCGTCATCCACAAGGAGAGCGAGCTGGGCAAGCGCAAGGGCGAGGCCTGGGCGATCAAGAACGCCCAGGGCCAGCACCCGCCCCAGCCCTACCCCGACGACTACAAGATGTGTCCGGCTAACGCCCCGTTTCACGATCATATGGTCGAGATGGTGCGCAAGCTGATCGGCGGGTACGGCGCCGACGGGATCCACCTCGACAGCTACGGCTACCAGCGCGACTGGAAGTGCTACGATCGGAGCCACGGGCACCCTCCGGGGGACAAGGAGGTCTTCAACCAGGGGATGAAGGATCTGATCGCGGACATGCACGAGGCCGCCACCGCGATCAGGCCCGACGCGATCCTGATGTGCGAGGGCCCCAAGGTCCAGGAGGTCTATCGCTGGGTGGGCGCCTCCCAGGACTGGGGCATCAACTCGATCCTGAAGCGCTGGTGCTGGAACCAGGCGGGCAAGGCGCCGGTGTTCAGCAGCGGCCTGTCGCTGGACGACATGCACCACCTGTTGGCCCTGGGCCACCGCCTGAGCCTGGTCGACAGGTACTGGTCGTACAAGCCCGAGGGCACCCTGGCGGAGTGGTTCCAGCGCAGGCTCCCGGCCGCGATCCCCGACAAGCGAGACGAGCGCTTCCGCAGGTTCTACGCTGAGACCTACTTTCGAAAGCTCCACCAGCACCGCAACGCGGGGATCGCGATGGGGCTGCCGATGCCCAACCTGCGCCACGCCACCCCGCGTCGCGGGGAGGCCAACGAGGCCTTCCGCTCCCACCAAGGCATGGTCGAGATCCTCGAGACCTGCCGCTCTCTGGCGGGGGTGCTCGACGAGGCGCTGGCCGACGCCGGAGAGCTCCAGAGCCCCGCCGGGCACGTGCAGGAGATCGTCTCCGCCCGGGGTCGGTTCTCCCGGCACCTAAGGGACGCACAGATCAGCCTAGTGGATCTCGGAGAGGCCGCCGTCGCGTCCTACCGCTTCGAGGGCCCCAGGGCGACGTCGTTCTCGGTGGCCAACGTGGGCAGCGAGCGGCTCCGGGTCCAGATCCCCGGAGCCTCCGGGGTGTACCGGGATCTAGTGTCGAAGCAGCAGACCAGCGCAGATAGCGGGCACCTGTCGCTGGAGCTGTCGCCCCACAGCCTGCGCCTGATGGTCCCCCGCAGGTAGCCTGCGGGTGGCTCACGGGTGGCCCGCGGCCCCCGATCATTAGGGCAGCGCCGCCCCGGTGTCCTCGTCCAGCTCGGGATCACCGAGGGGCCGGGGTGGATCGGAGGCCTGGGTGAGGCGGGAGACGAGCAGGGACACCGCCAGCCCCCCCAGCATCGCCGCTGTCCTGAACTGGACGATCGACAGCATCGCCCGCAGGACGACGCTCACGAGCAGCCCCGCCAGCGCGCCGGAGCGGTTCGCCCGGCGATCGAACAGCGCCAGGGTCAGCTGGGGGAAGAGCACGCAGTACACGATGTCTCCACACAGGTACCACAGGGCCGAGACGCTGCCTCCGGCCCCCAGGGCGACGAGGGTGGCCAGCGAGCCAAAGATCACCACCAGGATCTTGACCAGCCGGGCCACCTGATCCGCTGATGCGTTGGGGTTGATCAGCCGGCGGTAGCCGTTCCAGGCGACCATGGACGCCGCTGAGAGGATCGAGGAGTCCACCGAGGACATCACCGCGGCCGCGATCGCGCCCAGCCCGAGCACACCGACCCAGTTGGGGACGGCGTAGCGCAGCAGCCAGGGCAAGACCATCGCGGGCTGATCCGCCAGGGCTGTGGCCGCCTCGGGGCCCGCCACCGCAGACCAGTCCACGGACGTCGCGGCCAGCCCCAGCAGCAGGGGTGGGACGGCCATCAGCGCACACAGGAGCCCCGCCGCGATGCTCATCCGGGCCGCCTGCTCGGGGCCGGGGCTCGAGAGCACTCGCTGGAAGTAGACGTTCCAAGGGATCCCACCAAAGATCAACAGCACGAAGTAGTCTCCGTAGCTGCTGGCCTCGGTGACGTCGGCGAAGCTGGCCCCGGACAGGGCAGCGGAGATCGCCGACACCCCACCCGCGGCTCTGATCACCACCGGCATCGCCAGCCCCAAGCCCCCGACGATCAGGAACAGCTGGATCACGTCCGTGTAGGCCACGGCCCGCAGCCCCCCGCCGACGGTGTAGGCCACCGCCACCACCGCGGACAGCAGGATCGCAGGGACCAGGGGTAAGCCCACCACGGTGCCGAAGGTCGAGCCCAGGGCCACGAGGATCGCCGCACACCAGAACAGCTCTGCGGCCACCGCCGGCACCATCAGCAGCGCCGCGGTGCGCTTGCCGTAGCGACGCTCCAGGGGATCCACCAGGGTCGCGAACCCACAGCGTCGCATCACCCGGGCGTAGAACACGCCACCGAAGATCAGGGACAGCGCGTAGCCTATCCCCGCCTGGGCGCCCCACAGGGGCCCCGCTGAGAACGCCTGCTCGGCGGTGCCGTTGATGTAGCCGCCGCCCACCCAGGTGGCGGTCATGGTGAGCAGCCCGACCCACAGCGGCAGATCACGGCCAGCGAGCATCAGCTCGTCCAGCGCGTCCGACGTCCGGGTCCCGCGGGTGGACCCGATCCCCACCGCCCAGACCAACAGGTACAGCACACCCATCGACACGATCCCGGACCACATCACGTCGTCGAACACGGAGCGCCTCCTCAGACAGGGTCCGCCCTCCTACCACGAGCCCACCCTGGGACCAGAGGACGGGTCGACGGGCCCGGTGGTGGTCCCGGGGAGCACACTCCCTTGCGATCCCAGACCGACCCGGGGATCTTTTGGTGCAGACCTGCCAGGATAAGGGAACCCGATCGCCACTCAGCCCCCGGAGGCGACTTGCGCTCGTTGTTCGTGATGGATCCCCTCGAACGCATCCACATCGCCGGCGACTCGACCTACGTGATCATGCGGGAGTGCTCGGATCGGGATCTCCCGGTGTGGATGTGCACCCCTGATCGGCTGTATGCCCACCGGGGCCGGGCGAGGGCGGTGGTCACACCGGCGCGGGCCCTCGCTCAGGCGCCGTGGTTCGAGTGCTCAGAGCCGGAGGATCGCGATCTCGGAGACTTCGATGTCGTCTGGATGCGCAAGGACCCTCCCTTCGACATGAGCTACATCTTCAGCACCTACCTGCTCGACATGGTCCCCCCCGAGACCTGGGTGGTCAACGGAGCGGCGGGGTTGAAGCTGTTCAACGAGAAGATGTGGGTCGCCGGCGCCTGGCCCGAGCTACAGCCCGAGACCCTGATCTCCAACGACATCGCCCGGCTGCGGGCGTTCGTCCAGGAACGCTCGGATCCGACGGTGCTCAAGCCCTGGGACGGCAACGGGGGACGCGGGGTGTTGGTCACCCACGCACAGGACGCCAACCTCTCCTCGATGGTGGAGCTGCTGACCCAGGAAGGCCGCAGCTACGTGATCGCTCAGGCCTACCTGCCGGAGGTGGCTCGGGGAGACAAGCGGATCCTGCTGTTCGATGGCGAGCCTGTCGGGGCGATGCTCCGGGTCCCTGTCCGATCTGATTTTCGGGCGAATATGCACGTGGGTGCCAGCGTCGAAGCTTGTGGGCTCGACTCTCGCGATCTCGAGATCTGTTCGGCGATCGGGCCAGCCTTGAAGCGATGGAGCATGTTGTTTGTGGGTATCGACGTGATCGGTGACTACCTGACGGAGATCAACGTGACCAGTCCCACCGGTATCCGTGAGATCAACCGCCTTTATGGCAAGAAACTGGAGGCAGATCTGGTCGACATCGTGCTCGGACAGATCACCTCGCAGGGGGAACCATGAGCAAGTGGATCCGTACCTTTACCTGTGCAGCGGTCTGGCTCACGGTCACACCTGCCTTCGCTGATCCACCGGCTGGATCGGGGCAGAGCATGCCCGACGAGGATCGGGTCACCGGCAAGGCGCCTCCTCCCCTGAGCCGGGATCCAAGGGCACCGGGGGAGTTTGGCCTCCGGGACGATCTGACCCCCGCCGAGTTTGCGAACCTGCCCCTGCCCTACGAGGCCTACCGGGGGGCCGAGATCCTGAAGATGGAGCCTGAGTTTGTCCATGGGATCCAGTCGGGGCTGGAGCTGATCTACCTGCGGCGCTACAACGAGGCCCGCGATCACTTTGCTCGGCTTGAGGAGCAGTTCCCCAACACGGGGATCCGTGCGGTGGCCGACACCCTCGTGTGGCAGGCCCTGATGTTGGAGAACTTCGACTACCGGTACGACAAGCAGTACTGGACCAGCTCCAAGCAGGCCCGCGCCGATCTGGAGTCGGCCCTGGCCACCCCGGGCAACGAGGCCTGGGAGCATCTGTTGATGGCGGCGATCCTCGGGATCGAGTCGATCCACACCATGCGGCAGTCCCAGTATCTGAGCGCGCTGCAGCTGGCGTTCCAGGCCATGGATCACATCGAGCGCAGCCGGGATGCGGCCCCGAACTTTGTCGATCTCAAGCTGGCGGACGGGCTGTACAACTACTGGCGCACCGTGGTGACCTTGAGCAGCAAGATGCTGCCCGACTTTGGCGATCACCGGGTCGAGGGCATCGAGCAGATGCAGATCGTCGAGGACACCGGGCTGTTCATCAAGCCGATGGCGACGCTGTCGCTGGCCTTCACCTGGATGGAGGAGAGCAAGATGAAGGAGGCGGCCACGGCCTGCGCCCGGAACCGCCGCCTGTACCCAGACAACATCGTCAACAACATCGTCACCGGCACGGTCTCGATCTACCGGCGCGACTACGACGGGGCGCTACGGGTCCTCGATCATGTCCACGAGATCGACGAGAACAACGCCCGGGCGCATTATTGGAAGGGGCTCGCCCACCTGCGCAAGGGCGACATCGAGGCCGCCAAGCGCGAGTTCACGACCTACCTCGACAACGAGCACCTCGAGAAGTACCAGAGATCCCACACCAACTACCGCCTCGGCCAGGTCGCGGCCCGCGAGAAGGACTTCCGCAGGGCCGCAGATCACTACGAGGCCAGCATCAAGATCGACGGCAACAAGTCCTCGAAGCGGGCCCTCGATCGGCTCAAGCAGCGCCGCCGGAACGGGAACATCGACTGGTGATCAGGGCAGCGGGGGCACCAGCAGCTCCTTGCCCACCTGGAGGCTGTGGGCGGTCACGCCGTTGGCCTCTTCGATCGGGTGGGTGAGGGCGCTGTCGCCGTAGTAGGCGTAGGCGATGTGCGACAGCGTGTCGCCGGGCTGCACCACGTGGGTGGTGCCCTGGAGCCGCGACAGCACATCGATCGACGCGAGATCCAGGGAGCCGACGCCGGGCACCCCCCGCAGGACGCGCTCGATCGCCTTGCGCTGGCGATAGGTGGTCACCTCGCCGTCGACCACCAGGATCCCGTCGCGCCACCCCAGGGTGATCGAGGCCTCCTCGAGGCTGGGGGTCGACAGCAGGATCTCCTTGGCTCGCTCGAGGGTGTCGTGGGGCGTGGCCTCCGACGGTGTGCCCTGGGGCGCGGGCTTGGCGGAGCGGATCTCTGCAGCGGGGCGGACCTCCGCGGGGGCTCTGGGGGTGGGCGGGACCAGCTCCGGGGCCTCGATCGGGGCCGGCCGGGGCCCCGGCTCGTCGCCGCCCAGGGAGAGGGAGGCCACCACCACCCCGATCGCGATCACCGTTATGCCCGTGGTGGCCCAGGCCCAGCGACGGATCTCGCGCTCGAGGGTCTGGATGCGGTTGGTGAGCTGGATGCTCTCGCTGCGGAGCTTGCGGCTCTCGTTGCGCAGGGCGAGGACCTCGCCCTGGGTGCGGGCTGAGACCGCCGCGCGGTGCTCTTCGAGGGCGGACTGCTCTGACTGGAGGTGCTCCTCCACAGCGCGCCTCAGGGATCGGGGGACCTCGATCCCACACTCGACCGCCCGATCGAGCTCGGCGAGGGCATCGTTCCATCGCTGGCCGGCCACATGGACCTTCGCCAGCATCAGGCGAGCGTCGCCGTCGTCGGGGGCCATGCACAGCAGCATCTGCAGCCGCTCCCGGGCGAACCGCAGGTGGCCCTCCGACGCATAGCGCAGCGACTCGTTGTACAGCTCTGCGATCGGATCGATACCTGCGCGCTCGGCGGACTCCCGCAGCGCCCGGACGACGCCGCCGAGGGGGACAGCCTGGGCAGACGCGCTGAGACGACTCGATCGTTCGTAGTCGAACTCATCGGGATCGCTCGCAGAGGGACGGCCAGGCCCAGCCATCCGGAGGGGATCGGCGACGCTCATGATCTGCTCAGTGGGGGAAAGAGAGGAGGGAGGGGGGAGGAATGGGGTACAGCGGGGGGCTGTGGAGAGGAGGGGGGCCTCAGAGGGCTGCGTATACGCTATACCATAGCTCCGCTTGCGGGCTCGAGACCACCTGGTGTTTGGCCGGGCTCGTCTGATCAGCACCTGAAAACAGCACATCTACCCAACCTCAGGGGCGCGGCCCCGCAGGTGAACGAGCACGCCATGGCACGCATCGTCGAGGTCCAGCCCGATCGTTGGCTCCCCAGGGGGGAGGCCCTGTGCAAGGGGGTGGGAGAGCAGCGCCCCCTCGTGGTCTGGAGTGGGATCCCGGGGGAGTCGGCCAAGGTCCGCCTGGTGCACATGGGCCAGAACCAGATCCGGGGCGAGTGGGTGTCCAGCGCGTCCCCCAGCCCACACCGGGTCGAGCCTCCGTGCGAGAAGTACTACCGCTGTGGGGGGTGCCCCTGGATGCACCTCGACGCCGAGGGGCAGGCCGACGCCCGGAGGGGGCGGGTCGCTGCCCTGCTGGCCCGCAGCGGCCTCGGGTCGCTCCAGATCGGAGCGTTGCAGCCCTGTCCAGACGGGCTGCAGGGGTACCGGCACGTGGTGAAGGTCGGCTTTGGTCGATCCGACATGGGGCGGATCCGGGTGGGGGCCTGGTCCCGGGGCTCCCGCGAGATCGTGCCGATCCCCGGGTGCCTCGCCGCCACGGAGGTGCTCCGCCGCACGATGATGTCCCTGGCCCACCACACCATCCGCCTCGGGATCGAGCCCTACGATCCCAAGACCCGGCGGGGCACCCTGCGCTCGGCGGTGCTCCGGGCCAGCCGCACCAGCGGGGAGGTGCTGGTCACCCTGGTGGCGGCCCAGCGCAACCGCCAGCTGGCCGAGCTGGCGGAGGAGGTCGCCCGGGGGGTCAACCAGGTGGTCGGGGTGTGGCTGCACCTCAACGCGGGCCCGGGCAACGCCATCTTCCAGCGCGACGGAGACGGGGTGGTCGGGGTCTCCGCCCTGGGCGGCAAGGACTGGATCGAGGAGCGCCTCAACGACTGCACCTACCGGATCGGCCCCGGCGACTTCTTCCAGACCAACCCCAGCGTCGCCGAGATCCTCTACCAGCGGGTCCTCGAGCGGCTCGAGCTGGTGGAGGGGGATGCGGTCCTCGATCTGTACTGTGGCGTCGGTGGGCTGGCGCTGCCCGCCGCCCTGCGCACCGGCTTTGCCGTCGGCGTCGAGGAGATCGAGGGCGCGGTGGATCGGGCCCGGGAGGGCGCCCGGATCAACCGGGCCCCTGCAGAGTTCGTCTGTGACGGGGTGATGACCGCCCTGCCCGATCTGCAGGGTCGCCTGGGATCGGTCGGGGCCAAGGTGGTGGTGGATCCGGCCCGACGGGGGCTGGAGGAGGGGGTCTTCGAGCGGATCGTCGGGCTGGCACCGGCTCGGATCGCCTATGTGTCCTGCAACCCCGAGGCCCTGGCCCGGGACCTGGCGATGGCTGCGCGCATGGGCTGGCGGGTCGATGGCCCCATCGAGCTGTTCGACATGTTCCCCAACACCGCCCACGTCGAGCTGTTGGCGGTGCTGGTGCCCCCCGCGGGGCAGCCCGAGCCCAGCCGCCGCGGACCCAAGCGGAAGCTCGTTCGGTAGGTCAACCTGTCAAGGAACCTGCCGCGGGGGAGCCCGCACCCTTACAATGCACAGAGGTGCGGAGGTGCGGGTTGATCGGGGTGTTCTTCTTGCTGACAGCGGCGGCTCAGGGACCTGAGCCGACCCCCACGTTCAGCTTCGATCGGATGCTCCTGACCACCTTCCAAGCAGTGGATCCCGAGCTCCAGGGTGAGGCCGATCGGCTGCATGCGCTCCTGTTCGAGCGGTTCACCGAGACGAACGACACCATCCCGATGTCTGAGGTCCCCGGGTTCGCGGTCCACGACTACGGTCCAGAGCTGTATATGCAGGGCTGTCCCCCGGGGCGGTACCCCGGCTGTGCCCTGGTCCTGGGCCAGCGTGCCCTGGCCGATTGGGTGGTGGGGGCCACCCTGCACATCGAGGCCGATGAGTTCGCCCCCGAGACCTCCCACCTGGTGCTCGACGTGCACCTGGTGGATGTCGCCGACGCCCGCGAGGTGGCCTCGTTCTCCATCCCGCTGATGGGCGACGAGGAGACCGCGCTCAACGGGATCGTCGGGGTGTACTCGGACATGCTCGAGGGGGCCTACCAGCTGCGGGATCTCCGGGACGACGACGGCACCGCGGAGGCCGAGATCGAGGCCGCCCGCAAGGCGCTGGTGGCCGCCTCCCTCACCGAGCTGGAGGAGCAGCTCGGGTTCCTCGTGCCCAAGGGCAGGGTCGGAGCGCTCGAGGGCCCGAAGCTCACCCGTCGGGATCTGGAGAAGTACGCGACAGACGACGACATCCCGCCCTGGGAGCGCGTCGGGATGGGGCAGCAGCAGTACCTGCGGTTCTCCAACTCCGGCAAGGATCTGCAGACCTGGCGCGGCGAGCACCGGGGCCTGTTCGGCGACGTGGTGGTGCGGGCCTCCGGTGGCTTCGGCGGGGGGCCATGGCACCAGAGCTACGTCGCACAGCTGCTGCGCAGCGATCAGACGCTACAGCCCATCCACACCGTGCAGTTTCTCGAGGTGGTCAATGGCAGCACCGCCGCCGCTGAGCTCGAGGTGGGCCTCGGCGTGCTGTCCTTCCTCGAGGTCTCAGGGGTCGGGGGCCTGCACACCGGACAGACCACGCTGCTCAAGGACGAAGACGTCCAGAACCAGGTGCCGGTGCCCAGCAGCCCCCAGCAGGTGCCGATGACCACCTACCACCTCGGCGGTCGCGTCACCCTGGTGCCGCTGCCGCACCACACGGCCCGCCCGCTGCTGGCGGCCGGCCTGGTCTCCTGGCGGGGCTCCGGCGTGCCCGCCGCCGACAACTATGCTCGCCTCGACGCACCCCGGCTCGTCTTACTACAGATCCTCGCCGGGGCCGAGGTCGAGGCCTCGCCCAACGCCAGCCTCTTCGCGCGCCTGGGGCCCGAAGTCCCCCTCGGGGGGGTCCCCGAGCAGCTCTACGACGAGGGAGCGGGGCTCGAGCAGATCCCCCGCCCCACCGGCGAGCGGGGGGCCGGTCTCATCGTCCAGGTGGGGATCCAGCTCCATGTCGGGCCGCTGGTGCCCCGGCGCAGTCCGTCCGGCTGGTGAACCTCGGGCCCAGAGCGGATACCTGGCCCGGCACATGGACCCCCACCTCCTCGAACAGGTAGCCCACACCCTCACCCGGGCCCATCGGGTGTTGTCCGTCACCGGCGCCGGGCTCTCCGCCGACAGTGGTCTGCCCACCTACCGGGGCGTGGGGGGGGGGTGCGGGGGCGCGGAGACCCCCTCG
>DRPG01000674.1 GCA_011376105.1 Deltaproteobacteria bacterium | reverse complement strand
TGCACGAGCCCCCCGCACCCGACTCCCCCGAGCGCCTCGCCTACATCGGCCGCCTGCTGGTGGGGCCGCTGATCGGCACCTTCCTCGCCGTACCGGCCCTGGCGCTGCTGGTGTGGAGCAACCGGCTGTTCACCCTGATCCCCTCCTCTATCCTCGAGCCCCTCGCCCAGAGCGACTCGGCCCTGGCCCGCCTCGCGGGCACCCTGGCGGCGGAGATCAGCACCCCCACCGGCCTGATCCTGGCGATCACCGGGGTGCTGGCGCTGGCCTACATCCTGCTCGAGGCCAACCGGAGCTCCCGGGTCGAGCGCGAGCGCCTGTTCGTCGCTGTGACCCTGATGTTCTTCTCCATGCTGTTCTGGGCCTTCTTCGAGCAGGCCGGCAGCTCGGTCAACAACTTCACCGATCGCAACGTCGATCGGGTGTTCGAGGAGCGGGTGATCACCGAGGCCGAGATCGGCACCACCCTGGAGCTGACCCTGTCTCAGGAGCAGCTGGGCTACCACAACGGCGACGAGCTGATCACCCTGAACGTCCTCGACAAGCTCCGGGCCGATCGACAGCTCGAGGTGCGGTGGCTCGTCGACGCTGAGGATGTCGGCATGGGGGTCGGGGGCAGCGTGATCCCCGCCTCCACCTTCCAGTCCGCCAACCCGATCTTCATCCTGCTGCTTGGCCTGCCGCTGTCTGCCCTGTGGCTGTTCCTGGGCTCGCGGGGGGCCGAGCCCAGCACCCCGGTCAAGTTCTCTCTGGGGCTGCTCCAGCTCGGGATGGGCTTTGCTGTGCTGTGGTACGGGGCCACCACCCACGATCCCCGCGGGATGGTGAGCATCTCGTTCCTGCTGCTGGGCTACCTGCTGCACACCACCGGCGAGCTGTGCCTGTCGCCGGTCGGGCTGTCGATGATCACCAAGCTGTCGCCGGCCCGGCTGGTCAGCACCATGATGGGGGCCTGGTTCCTCGCCACCTCGTTCTCCAGCTACCTAAGCGCCATCATCGCGATGTTCACCGGGGTGGAGGATCACGGCGGTGGCGATCCGGGCTACGTCCCGCCCCCGATCGAGACGGTGATGCTCTATGGCTCGGTCTTCGGCCAGATCGCCATCGCCGCCATCGCCGCCTCGATCGTGCTGCTCGCCCTGTCCCCCCTCCTCAAGCGTGGGATGCACGAGGCCGCGTGAGCACCCGACCCTCCCGCCGCGCCGTGTTGGGGGGCCTGGCCGCCGCCGGGGGGCTGTCCGCCGCCTCCGTCGCGGGCTGGCGGCTGCTGCGTCCCCGGCCCCCCAACGTGATCCTCATCCTCACCGACGATCAGGGCTACAACGACGTCGGCTGCTACTACAACCCGCCCGATCCCTCGGCGGCCTACGGCCACATCCGCACCCCCCACCTCGACGCGATGGCCACCGAGGGGCTGAAGCTCACCCAGTTCTACGTCGCGGCCTCGATCTGCACCCCCAGCCGCGCCGCGCTGATGACCGGCTGCTACCCCCCCCGGGTCGGGTTCGGAGACAAGGAGGGGCGGGTGGGGGTGCTGACCCCCCGCTCCGTCGCCGGCCTCAACCCAGGTGAGATCACCCTGGCCGAGCTGTTCCGGGAGGCGGGCTACGCCACGGGCTGCGTGGGCAAGTGGCACCTCGGACACCACCCTCCGTTCCAGCCCCTGGCCCAAGGGTTCGACGAGTTCTTCGGGATCCCCTGGAGCGCCAACCAACACCCCCTGCCCCTGGTCCACAACCTCAAGAGCCTGCGCCTGCTGCCCAACCGCCCGATCCTCGTGGGTCAGTTCACCCAGGCCGCCATCACCTTCGCCGCCCGCCACCGCGAGCACCCCTTCTTCCTGTACCTCGCGTACTCAGCCCCCCATGAGCCCTGGGCCGTGCTGCCGGGCTACCGGACCGAGGGCTCGCTGTACGGCGACGTGATCGAGATGGTAGACGCCCACATCGGTCAGCTGCTCTCCTCCCTCGACGAGCTGGGCCTGACAAACGACACCCTGATCGTGTTCACCAGCGACAACGGTCCCTGGCTCCAGCCCCGGGGGGGCAGCGCGTTCCCGTTCCGGGGAGGGAAGGCCACGGCGTGGGACGGCGGCTTCCGCAGCCCCTGCCTGTGGCGCTGGCCCGGCGTCCTGCCCGCGGGACAGACCATCGAGCCCCTCGTCACGGCCCTGGATCTGTTCCCGACCTTTGCCCGCCTGCTCGACGTGCCCCTGCCCCAGGATCGGATCCTGGACGGCCACGACGCCTGGCCGGTGCTCACCGCCGGGGCCCCCAGCCCCACCGAGGCGTTCTTCTACTACGCCCGGGGGCGGCTCGAAGCAGTGCGAAACGACCGCTTCAAGCTGATGTTCGACAACCCCGTGCGAGACCCTCCGCTCCAGCAGGCCCTCTACG
>DRPG01000673.1 GCA_011376105.1 Deltaproteobacteria bacterium | reverse complement strand
CGGGCGCCGTGGACCCGGGTTGCGTCGAAGTGCTGGAGGCCCAGGCGCAGGGCGACCAGGGTGGTGATCGTCCCCCCGATCCCCACTATCCCCCAGGGACGGGTGTCCAGGGAGAACCGCTCCAGCTCTCCCTCGATGTGCTCGAGCATGGGGGGCAGGGTCTCAGCGTGGATCCTGCCGTCGGGATCGTGCTCGAGGTACGCCTCCGTGAGCCGCACGCTGCCCACCTCCAGAGAGATGCGCTGCTCGAGCCTGCGTGCCCGCCCCAGGATCAGCTCGGTGGAGCCCCCCCCCAGATCCACCCCCAGGATCGGCCCGGAGGGGAGCTCTAGCTCGTGCTGGCCACCGAGCCAGGTCAGGCAGGCCTCCTCCCCCCCGGAGATGATCCGGACCCTCAACCCCAGCCGCTGTCGAACCCGATCGAAAAAAGTCTCGGCGTTCATCGCTCGCCTCGCCGCAGAGGTCGCCACCGCCTCGATGGCGCAGGCTCCGATCCCGTGGCTCCCCGCGATCTCGACATAGTCGGAGAGCACCTCGGTGGCCCGGGCCATCCGATCTGGGGAGAACAGGCCCCGATCCCCCAGGCCCCGGCCTAGGGCCGCGGTGCGGGCCTCGTCGTGGAGGACGCGATCACCGTCGACGATCGTGAGGAGGATGGAGTTGCTGCCGATGTCGATGGCTGCTCGAGGCAAGGGCCCCCCTGGATCTGGTCTCACGCCCGGGGTTGTTGGCGGACCCAGCGGGTGTCCGGCCTGGGCAGGGCCCGAAGCTCGGTGGGTGGAGCTGGGACCCGGGCGTCTCCCCGTCGAGGGAGCGACCCTCTAGCACAGTGGCCTCGTCCTGGCCCCGGCGCTCCGGGTCGTCGACGCCCGGGCCCCTGGAGCTCAGCGCAGGGGGATCCAGGAGGGCTGAGTCCAGCCGCCGTCGTGGGTGATCTGGGTCTGGTGGCGACCATCGGCGGTGCTGATCCATAGCTCGCTGGGGCCGCTGCGGGTGGAGCTGAACACGACATAGCGGCTGTCGGGGCTCCAGGTTGGATCCTCGTTGTCGGCCATGTCCTGGGTGAGGCGGACCACGCCCCGCCCGTCGATGTTGGACACGTAGATGTCGAAGCCGCCCTCGGAGCGGCCGACGTAGGCGATCTTCGTGCCGTCCGGGGAGATCACAGGATCGATGTTGAAGTCTCCGGTGAAGGTCAGGCGCTTGGCCTCGCCTCCGATGAGGGTGGTGTAGATCTGTGAGCCTCCGCTGCGCTCGCTGGCGAACACCATGGTGCTGCCGTCGGGGCTGAACGAGGGGGACACGTCGATCCCGCCGCCGGTGGTCACCCGGCGGACCTGAGCGCCGGTGCGCACGTCGAGGATGAAGATGTCGGCGTCACCATCGACGCTGCGGGACAGGGCGAGGTGCTGGCCGTTGGGGGAGAAGGTGGGGGAGGTGTTCACGCCCTTGACGTTGGACAGGGTGCGGGTCCGGCCCGAGGCGAGATCCTTGACGTACAGATCGGGGTTGGCCTTCTTGTACGAGGTCCAGGCGATCTCGCTGCCGTCGGGCGACCAGGCCGGTGACAGGTTGATGGCGCCGTTGCGGGTGACCGCCTGCACGCCCTTGCCGTCGGTGTCCAGGACGTAGATCTCCTTGTTGCCGGACTGGGTCGAGACGGCCGCGAGCCGGGTGCCGAACCATCCCCGGGTGCCGGTGACGATCTCGAGCACGTGGTTGGCCATCGCATGGCCCAGGTGCCGCGAGGCCCCGGAGGTGCCGCGGAACCGCTTGACCGCCAGCTGCTGCTGGGACGGCACATGGTAGATGAACAGATCGACGCAGACCCGCTGCCCGCCGCTGTCACAGTCGGCGGCCCCCGGGCCGTACAGCCTGGACTTGACCAGCACTGAGGTGCGGATCATCTCCCAGGCGGAGAACTCGAAGCTCCCCTCGTCGACGCCCTTGCCCCTCTCGACGTAGCTGCCCGGATCCTGCATCTTGAAGTACCCAGACATCTGCAGATCGAGCCACATGGCGTCCCAGGCCTCGTTGGCCTCGGCCTGGCCGTTGCCCGCCGGGAGCTGCGGCTTGGGGGCCGCCAGGGGCACGTCGGCCGAGCCCGCCACGTCGATCACGATGCTCTGAGCAGCTGCGGGTCCGCCCCACAGGAGGATCAGCAGGGAGCTTAGGGCAAAGACCCAGGTCGCGGCCCGTGCGCGGGCACAGCACACAGCAGGACGGAGCGAGGGGTCCCGGGAGGAGGGAGGGGAGCACGTGGCCAAGGGCAGTTCCAGGGTCGGGGGTGGAGGGTCAGCGCTTGAGGCGGATCGTGACGAACTCGACCTCGAGCAGGGGCCAGTATTTCTCGGGGGGCACCGGGAGTGCGCCGACCGAGGCAATGGCACGCTCAGCAGCCGCGTCGTAGGCCATCACTCCGCTCTTCTTGGAGAGATCATAGGACAAGATCCGCCCGGTCGAGGGCTCGATCCGGAGCTCCGCGTGGACGAGGAGGCCCGAGGAGCTGCCCAGGGGCTGGAACTTCTGATCCAGGATCGCCTGGACCTGGTTCTTCCAGCGGGCGAACGCTGCGTCTCCGATGGCCTGAGCGCCCAGGGCGGCGAGCTCTGCGGTGCCGGTGCCGTCAGGATCGGTGGCGTTGCGATCCATCGTGCCCTCGGGGGCGTTGAGCAGCTCGTCGAGCAGGGCCTCGCGGGTGCGCTGCGCCGCGGCGTCGGGGCGCTCCACCGGCTCGGGGGTGTTGCCCTTCTTGGGCTCGGGCTTGTCCTCGTGGATCACCAGCTCCGACTCTTTGACCGGAGGAGGCTCGTCGGGCTTGGTCGGGACCTCGCCCGCCGCACGCTTCACCCGGGCGGCCCGATCGGGCACATCGAGGCGTCTGGGTAGGCTGACCATCGACACCTCGATGTCAGGCTTGATGAGCGGCTCCGGTGCCTCGTTACACCAGGGGAGTATCGCCACCAGCAGGCCGACGGCGCCCCGGGCCGCCAGGACCCCCACCACCGCGCCGACGTGGAGCACCACGCTGCACCCCATCGGGAGGAACAGCGGCTGGCGCTCGGGGATCAGCGCGGTGCGAGACAAGGGATCTCCGCTCACGGGGCTTCCTGGACACCAGCGCCCGTTGGATCGAACACCAGCCCCACCTTCGGCATGCCCGCACGCTTGGCGACATCGAGCAGGCCGACCACCTCGCGGTAGGGCAGGGAGCCGTCCGCCCGGAGGAAGATCGGCTGCTCGGGGTTGGCCTCAGCGATGGCACGGAGCCTGGGCAGCAGCTCTTCCACCGAGAACGGCGTGTCTTGATCGTTGAGGAACACCATCCGCTCGGCGTTCATCGAGAGGATCAGCTGCTGCTGATCCTCCATGGGCAGGGGCGGAGCCTCGGACTTCGGCAGATCGACCTCGACCCCTGCGTTGTTCAGCATCGGCGCGGTGACCATGAAGATGATCAACAGCACGAGCATCACGTCCACCAGCGGGGTGACGTTGATGTCGGCCATGGTGCTGCCTTGGCTTCCGCCGCTCATGCCCATGGGCGCTCCCTAGCGGAGGTGGCGCTTGACGATGTTCAGGAAGTCTGCCGAGAAGTTCTCCATCTCCGAGTTGAGCACGCGGATGCTGGAGTTGAAGTAGTTGAACGCGATCACGGCAGGGATCGCGGCGGCGAGGCCGACCGCGGTGGCGATCAAGGCGTGGGCGATGTCGGGACCCACGATGTCGATGGTGGAGCCGCCGCCGCCCGCCAGCTTCTGGAACGCCCGGAGGATGCCCCAGACGGTGCCGAACAGCCCGATGAACGGGGCGGTGGAGCCGGTGGTGCCGAGGAAGGTCACGTAGCGCTCGAGGCCGGTGCTCTCGACCGACGAGGCCCGCCGCAGGGTGCGGGTGAGGTTGTCGGTGGAGTCGCCCCGCTTGCCCTCGTTGCCGGCGTTGATCTTCGACAGCTCCTGGTACCCGGCCTTGAAGACCTGGGCGACGGGGGCCCGACGGTAGCCGTTGCACTTCTCGTACACCGCGTCCAGTCGCTTGCTGTTCCAGAACAGCTCGATGAACCGAGCCGACTGGCGTGAGGCCGAGCGGAGGCGGAAGAACTTCTGGACGATGATCGCCCAGCAGACGAGGCTCATCATCACCAGCACGAGGAGGACGAACTGGACGATGATGTCCGCGTTCCAGATCAGCGCCAAGACTGATGGTTCCTCAGATGCCTGGATGGCCGCGAGGGTGACCTCAACGACGGGTTCCACGGTTGGCCCTCCTCCTGGATGCTCCGGCATATCACACAGCGCAGGCGATGGGGGCCACGACTCGCCTCAGGCCCGGGCGAGGCCTTGATCGGCCTCGGCGATCCCCTGTGTCTGCCCCCGGACGGGGCCGATCTCCACGGGCACATGGGCCCTCATCAGGCGATGGCTCCACGCCCCCCTAGGCAGCGCCCCTCACACAGCGCAGATCGACGACGGCGAGCTCTCCGGGATCGGAGGGCACCTCAGCCCTGGGGGGTCAGCTCGAGGGCGTCCTCATAGGTGATCGAGCTCAGGCCTGGGATCTCGGTCAGCCTGCGGAGCACCCCTTGCATCCGCCGGGCGGCTTCCTCGGTGCGCCTGCGGGCATCCACCGCGCCTGAGGTGGCGCTGATCACGGGCACATAGCGGGTGATCCGGCCCGCCACCCACAGGGCGCTCTGCAGGGCCACCGCCCGGGCCAGGCTCGCGCCGATCCCCCGGGGGGCCGTGTCGCGGCGGGCGAGCCGGGGTAGATCCGAGACCCGGATCCCCACCGGCCCGGTGGTGGGCAGCTCGATCTGGTAGGCCGCCGCCAGGGCCCGGTACAGGGCCATCCTGCCTCGATCCTGCTGGGGATCGAAGCCATAGACGATGCACAGGCGCTGGCCGAGGCGCACGATCGAGACCATGGTGGCGAGGACCTCGGGGGGGACCGAGGCCGCCCCCACCAGCCCCGCGGTGCCGGCCATCGCCCCGGAGCTGATGCGGGCCCTGCTGATCATGAGCTCGGCGGTGCGATCCAGCTCACCCATGGTGGGCGGGTGATCCCGGGCTGGATCGACGAACGCCAGCCCGTGGAAGCGCATCCAGGCCCGGACGCGATCGGTCGACACGCTCACGGCGTGGTACCAGCCCGAGACCAGGGTGGTGTCGGCGCGGTCGAGCATCTCGAGCACGAACGAAGCAAGCGGAGACATAGCTATGGGCTATCTAGCACGCAGCGCCTTGGCTTGTGCGTAGACCTCGACGTAGGCGGCCGCGGCCGTCTTCCACGACAGATCGGTGCTCATCCCGCGGACCTGGAGCCGCTGGAAGGCCTTTGGATCGGTGTGATACAGCGACAGCGCGCGCCACAGCGCGTCGCGCAGGGCCCGGCCGGTGGGGGGCCCGAAGAGGAAGCCGGTGCCGCTGTCTTCGCGATCTTCCGCCGGGTCCCCGGGCATGAACGGGGTGACGCTGTCGGCCAGGCCTCCGGTGCGGCGCACCACGGGCACCGTGCCATAGCGCATCGCCGACATCTGGGTCAGCCCACAGGGCTCGAACAGGCTCGGCATCACGAACAGATCGGCTGCGGCCTGGATGGTGTGGGCCAGCGCCTCCGAGTAGCCGATCCAGGCGCGGACGTGGTGAGGGTGGGCCTCCTCCAGGGTCGCCAGGCGGTGCTCGAGGTGGCGGTGGGCCGCCGCCGCCGAGCCCAGGGCCACCACCTGGGCGCCCTGCTGGACCAGCCAGGGGATGCTGTCGGCGAGGAGCTCGACCCCCTTCTGGGGATCGAGGCGCCCCACGGAGGCCACCAGGGGAGCGCTCGGATCGACGGGCAGGCCGAGGCCCGCCTGGAGCTCGGACTTGCACACCGCCTTGCCCGACAGATCGGTGGCCGAGAACGCTGCGGGGAGGTGGGGATCGGCCTGGGGATCCCAGGTGTGGGTGTCCAGCCCGTTGAGGATCCCGATCAGATCGGTCGCTCGCCCGGCGAGGACCCCCTCGAGGCCAAAGCCCCCCCCCGGGGTGAGGATCTCCCTGGCGAAGGTCGGGGATACGGTGGTGAGCTGCTGGGCGTGGAGGATCCCGCCCTTGAGCAGGCAGAGATCTCCGTGGAGCTCCAGGCCCCAGGGGCTGAACCACCGCGCAGGGAGCTCGAGATCGGCGAAGGCCGCCGCCCCTAGCCGCCCCTGGTGCATCGGGTTGTGCAGGGTGAGCACCGTGGTGGTGTGGGGCAGCAGCCCCAGGGGACGCCAGGCCGCCTCGAGGTAGATCGGTAGCAGGGCCGCCTGCCAGTCGTGGGCGTGCAGCACCGCGTGGGGGCCCACGAGGTGGTGGGCCGCGGCCAGGGCCGCCTGACAGAGCAGGGCAAAGCGCATGTGGTTATCGCCGAAGGTCCCGTGGAGATCTCCGTACAGCCCGTCGCGATCGAAGGCCCGGTGATCGACGAAGAGGTGCTGTACACCTGGGCCCTCGAGGTGGAGCAGGCGGGCCGGCTGGGGGCGCCCCCCCAGGCTGGGGCTGACGGTGATCTCGGTGGGGACGGCTCCGGACGCGACCCCCCGGTAGCGTGGGGAGACGGTCCAGACCTCGTGCCCCGCGGCCACCAGGGCCTCGCTGAGGGCCCCGACCACGTCCGCCAGCCCTCCGGACTTGGAGAACGGGGCGATCTCGCTGGCGATCTGGACGATCCTCATCGCTCTGTGCGCTTCATCGTGGCTGCGGGTAACCGGGCCGGGGGTGTGGAGCGAGCCTCAGGAGGCCAGCGCCACCGCGTGCTGCAGGAGGGTGTCCTCCAGGATCCCGCCGACCCCGTGGGCCACGGCCTGCTCTGGGTCCTCCGCCCGGATCACCGGCAGGCCTGTCAGATCCCGGAGGCCGAGATCGAGATCCCGGAGCAGGCTGCCCCCGCCGGTCAGCACCACACCCTGATCGACCACGTCCGAGCCGAGCTCGGGGGGGGCCTCGCTGATCGCGTTGCGGATCCCCACCGCGATCGCCTCCACATGGGGCGCCAGGGCTGAGGCGATGTCGGCGGCGGAGACCGTCTCAGAGCGGGGGATCCCCCGCTCCAGGCAGCGCCCCTTGACCACGCTGGTGGCCGAGGGATCGGGGTGGCTCGCGGTGCCCAGCGCGATCTTGAGGCGCTCGGCCGAGGGGCGCCCCACGAGCAGCCTCCGCTCCCGCTGCAGCCACTGGATGATCGCGGCGTCCATGCCCTCGCCCCCGCCGGGCACCACCCGGGAGAGGACCACGCCTGAGAGCGCGAGTAGGCTGATCTCCGTCGAGCCCCCCCCCACGTCGACGATCAGGGTCCCGTCGGGCTCCTGCACCGGCAGCGAGGCCCCCACGGCCGCAGCGATGGGGCGGGGGACCAGGTGGACCTCCCTCGCGCCGGCGGACTCGCAGCTGTCGCGGACCGCCCTCGCCTCCATGTCCGAGGCGTGGTGGGGCACCGCCACCACCATGCGGGGGCGCATCCAGCCGTTGCGCCCGTGGGCGCGGCGGACGAGGTGCAGGAGGAAGGCCTCTGCGACCTCGAAGTCCAGGATCCGGCCTGCACGGATGGGCTGGATGGCGTGGATGTCCTCGGGGGTGCGGCCCAGCATGGGCAGCGCCTCGGATCCAATGGCGGTCACCCGTCTGCGACCGTCTCGATCGGTCTGGACCGAGACCACGGTGGGCTCGTCACAGACCACGCCCGTGCCCCGCAGGTACACGCGGGTGTTCGAGGTGCCGAGGTCCACAGCGAGGTCCTGGCTGAAGAGGCCGAGCATTGCGTTGAGCATCTGAGGCTCCGCTAGATGAGAGGATGGAGGGGACCCGCTGATCGGTGTGGGGTCGCTTGTTTGGACGCGGGGAGCTCGAGGGGACCTGCTGATCTGCACGGGGCCCGCTTGATCTGCGCGGGGACCTGCTCGATCTGCGCGGGGGGGATCGTCAATCGGTCTGGAGAGAGCGGATCTTGACAGAGAACCGAGCCTGGGTGCGAGATCAGGCACCCCGCCGGCGCTCGCCGATCGACGCGGGGAGCCCGGGGGCTCCGGGGCTCAGAGCAGATCGTGTGGGGCAGAGGACGCAGAGATCCAGCGGGCGGCTCGAGGGGCCAGCGGGCGGCGCGGTGATCCGGCGGCCGGTGTGCGGCGCCGGGGGATCCGTCCAGAGGATCCCCCGAGATCGGGCCTAGAGCTGCTGAGCGGAGGGGGGCGGTCGTGGTGTCCGGCCCTCCCTGGGCGGGCGTGGGGAGGATCGCCTCGCAACCCGCGCTCTGGATGTGCTGGTTGTCGCGGTGTGGGTGGCATCGTATTCCTGTTGCGGAGGAGCGATGAAGACCTCAAGGATCCTGGCGCTGGGGACGGGTTGTGCGGCGCTCGCCGTCGCCGCCTGTCAGAAGGTGCCCTACACCGGCCGCCGGCAGCTCAACCTCATCCCCAGCGGGATCATGAACAGCGTGGGGCAGTCCTCCTACGCAGCGACGTTGTCCGAGGCGCACGTGCAGAAGCGCGGCGAGGACAACGAGACCCTCCAGCGTGTGGGGGGGCGGATCTCGAAGGTGGCCAGTGAGCCCAAGTTCGCCTGGGAGTTCTCCCTGCTGGACGAGGACGAGATCAACGCGTGGTGCCTGCCCGGGGGCTACATCGCGTTCTACACCGGCATCCTGCCGGTGCTGGCGAACGAGTCCGGCATGGCGTTCGTCATGGGCCACGAGGTGGCCCACGCCACAGCCCATCATGGCTCGGAGCGCCTGTCCCAGCAGCTGACCCTGCTCGGGGGGCTGGTCGGCCTAGAGCTCTACCTCGCCAACCAGACGGAGCTCACACCCGAGCAGCGAGGCATCTTGCTGGCCTCCATCGGGCTCGGGGCCGAGGTCGGGGTGATGCTTCCGTTCTCCCGGAGCCACGAGGCCGAGGCCGACATCATCGGGATGATGTACATGGCTGAGGCGGGCTACCCGCCCGAGGAGTCCAAGGAGCTGTGGGATCGGATGGAGGCGCTCTCTCCCTCGACCGTCCCCGCCTTCCTCTCCACCCACCCCTCCAACGATCGGCGCAAGGCCAACCTGCAGGAGTGGATGCCCGAAGCCAGGAAGAAGTACGAGCGCAACAAGCTCGGGGGCGATCCCCTCGCCACCTTGTGGGCGGGGGGCGGCGCCTCGGGTGGCTCGTCGAAGGAGGACCAGGGCCGGGGCCGCAGCCGGGCAGAACAGCCGTAGTTCCCACTTGTCACCGGGGCCGACGGTGTGCAGACAGGGTCGGCATCCAGGCGAGTAGCGCACGGGAGGAGTTCCCGATACCTGCCCCTGGTCTTGAACGGAGCCAAAATGGGCGTCCTGGAGCAGATGCGGTCGGGCTCCGACTCGACCTTCATGCAAGTCATCTTTGCCATGGTGATCGTGGCCTTCGTCGGCATGTACATGCGCCCACAGGGGGAGCGCAGCGGGATCGTGGCGACGGTCAACGGGGTCCGGATCATGGACACCGACTACAGCAGAGCCTACCGGATCGCGCTGGCCCGGGAGGAGCAACGGCGCAACCAGACCCTCAGCGATGCAGAGCAGAAGCAGCTCGGCGAGCGAGTCCGCCAGGATCTCATCGAGCGTGAGGTCGTCCTGCAGGAGGCCGAGCGCCTCGGCCTCGAGGTCGGAGACGACGAGGTCGGGCGGCTCATCGTGATGGAGATGGTCCAGTTCCGCGACTCCGATGGGAAGTTCTCCCGGGAGATATACGAGCGCTGGCTCAAGCGGCAGCAGTACACCACCGCCGACTTCGAGGAGCGCATCCGCGAGGATCTGCTCCAGAGCAAGCTGCGTCAGCTCGCCTTCATCGGGGCCAGCATGTCGGAGCCCGCCCTGAAGGAGGCGTACGTCGAGGGCCAGACCCGGGTCGACCTGAAGCTGGTGGAGGTGCGATCCTCCGCCTTCGAGGACGCGGTGGTCATCTCCGATGAAGAGCGCGCGGTCTGGCTCGAGCAGAACAGCGAGCTGGTCTCGGAGATCTACGAGCGGGACTTCGATCGACTCTACAACCACCCCGAGCAGCTACACCTGCGGATGATCCGGCTCGCGGTGGTGCCCGGTGGGCCTAAGATGGCCGACCTGGTCCCAAAGCTGAACCAAGTCCGCGAGGAGCTCGAGGCCGGCGCTGACTTTGCTGCCCTCGCCCAGAAGTGGTCTGAGGATCCCTCCGCGCTCCAGGGCGGGGATCTCGGGCTGCGTCCCGCGATGCAGCTGTCCCTCCAGGACATGGAGGCCCTCGAGGGGATCGCGGTGGGGGGGCTCACCCGGGTGTTCCCCACCGAGTCCGACGTGCGGTTGTTGAAGCTCGAGGAGCGGATCGAGCCGAGGGTCGAGACCCTGGAGGAGGTCCGCGACGCGATCGCCGATCGCATGATCCGGGCTGAGCGGGTGCCTGCGCTGGCGGCCTCCTTCGCCGAGGACGAGCTGCTCGCCCAGTGGATGGCCTCGGGCGAGGTCCCCGAGGCGCTGCTGTCGGAGCATGGGCTGTTCGCCCGGGACACGGGTCCGATCCCCACTCAGGGGGGCAACCCCCTCTTTGGTGCGCCTCAGCCCGTGCTGGACGCCGCGAGGACCGCTGAGGTGGGCGCGGTGATCCCCGAGGTCTTCGAGCAGGGGGGACGCTTGTTTGTCGCTCAGCTCATCGCTCGGGAGGAGCCCGACATGGCTGAGTTCGAGGAGAAGCGAGACGAGATCCGGGAGCGGGTCCTGGCTCAGCGTCGCTTCGACTTCTACAACGGCTGGGTGGCGGATCTGAAGGCTCAGGCCTCGATCGAGTAGCTCCGGGGCTCGCTTGTCCCTGGTGCCGGGGACGGACAGGCTAGGTTGATCTGTCGACCGAGGTCGACAAGCCAACCTCGAGCGGAGGCCCACGATGGCAGAGTCACGCCGCGCGCGGATCGCACGGAACTTCGTGGCCCGCTATGGCCGCGAGCGGCTCAGGCAGCTGCTCGTCGCCCTGGGCTCCGGGGAGTCGGGGCAGGAGATCGCCCGGGCCTTCGGGGTGAGCCGCGAGCGGGTCCGTCAGTGGAAGAACGCCTTCGGGACGGTGGTCACCGTGTACCAGATCCACCCGGAGATCCAGACGCTCCTCGACGAGACGGGACGCTGAGCCTGAGCCCAGCGCTTCACTCCGGCACGATCCGATCGAGCAGCTCAAGGATCTCCTCTCCAAAGTCCTGGACCTGCCACCTGCGGACCTCGGGGACCTGCTCGAGCTCTTCGAGGCTCTGGGGCCTCAAGCTGGCGATCCACTTGAGGGTGGCGTTGCTGGCCACGGTGAAGGGGGTCAGGCTCGGGTCGCTCTCGATCAGATCGTTGCGCCACTGCTTGAGGCCAGCCATCACACGCTCAGCCTGTCTGCCCCGGAGCCGGGTGCGGAGCTTGGTCTGGGGCCGCTTGCGCTTGCGCTTGCGCCGCAGGGGCGGCAGGGGTGAGTCGTCGTCGAGGCCATCGAGGACGGCCTTGACCAGCGCAGGGCCGTGGCGGCGGCGCAGGGCGGACTTGCGGCGGAACAGCGCATCGAGCTCGTCGGGTGTCTCAGGGCAGCGCTTGGCCACCGAGAACAACACTCCGTCGGGGATGACCTTGTACACCGGGCGATCCATCTTGCGGGCCTGCCGATCGCGGTAGAGGTACAGCTGGCGCAACACCCGCATCCCGTCTTCGTCGAGCTCTCCGGCGCGCTTGATGTCGAGCCAGCCGTCGGGATCGAAGGGCTTGGCCGACCACTCTCGCTTCTCTAGTAGCCTGCACTCCTCGCGCAGGTGGCGGGTGCGGTGCAGCCTCCGGAGCCGGGGCAGCATGATCTCCCGCAGGGCCAGGAGGTAGTGTGTGTCCCCCCGGGCGTAGTCCACGTGCTCGGGCTCCAGCGGACGCAGGCCCCAGTTGTAGCGCTGGTACTGCTTGTCGAGCTCCACGCCGAAGAACCGCTGGATGAGATCCGCGAGCCCGATCCGCTCCATCCCGAGCAGCTGAGCTGCGATCAGGGTGTCGAACAGGCCCCGGATCTGGAAGCCGAAGTCCCGCCGGAGGCATACGACGTCGTAGTCTGCGCCGTGCAGCACCTTCACGATGTCTCGATCGGCGAGGAGCGGCGCCAGGGGAGACAGATCCTCGATCGCCAGGGGATCGATGATGTAGTCCCGGTCTAGGTCGCTGACCTGGATCAGGCAGACCTTTTCCTGGTAGGTGTAGGAGGAGTCGCTCTCAGTGTCGATGCCGATGACGCTGGCTTGCTCGAGATCTGTGACGACCTTGGTGAGGGTGGCTGCGTCTTCCACCATCACGAGCGGTGTATCCTCGAACATGACGCCTCGAGCAGGGTGACCGCGCTGACATAGCGGGCCCGACGTGCTTGTACAACCGAATGGGGTGCAAAGCTGCCGAGGGTGTGCGACCATCTCCCCTCGCGAGGGGGTTCGGAAGATGCATCCCGAGGAGGCGTCCGTGGTGACGTCCACACGCCTGTTCACCGATCGGTTCGGGGCGCCTCCACCGACCGCGATGGTGCTGGGATCGGGCCTGGGCACCCTCATCGGGCAGCTGGAGGCCCCGGAGCGGGCCAAGGCGGGCTCCCTGGGGCTGCCCCAGCCCCAGATCGTGGGCCACGCCGGGGAGGTCGTGCGGGGGCGCCTGCACGGCCGGGAGGTCGTGGTGATGTCGGGGCGGGTGCACTTGTACGAGGGCGTCTCGCCCCACGAGGTCGTCCGCTACGTCCGGGTGCTCCACCGCTGGGGGGTGCGCCGGCTGCTGCTGACCAACGCGGTCGGGGGGATCTCCGAGGGCTTCGATCCAGGCTCGCTGGTCGTGGTCACCGATCACCTGAACCTCCAGGGCGCCAGCCCCCTGGTGGGGCCCGCCTTCGGCGAGCGGTTCCCCGATCTCACGTCTGCCTACGATCCAGGGCTGAGGAAGATCCTCGCCGCGGCCGCGGCGGGGATCGGGATCGAGGTGCGCCACGGGGTGCTGGCGGCGATGCTGGGCCCCTCCTACGAGACCCCCGCCGAGATCCGGATGCTGCGGGTCCTGGGGGCCGATGTGGTGGGCATGTCGACCGTGCCCGAGGTCCTGGCGGCGGCGGGGGTCGGGCTGCGCTGCGCCTGCCTGTCGATGGTGTCCAACCATGCGGCGGGCATCACCGGCGAGCCCCTGTCCCATGCAGAGGTCACCGAGATCGCAGCGGAGGCGGGGGGGCGGCTGGCCGCGACCCTGGCCGAGGCCGTCCGGCAGCTGCCCGAGGAGCTGGGCTGAGGAGCTGGGCTGAGGAGCTGGGCTGAGGAGCTGGGCTGAGGAGGCTCGGGGCGGGCCCCGGGCACGAGCGATCCCCAGCCGCGGCGCCGCGTCGTGGGGACAGAGACTTCTTGAGACTTCTTGAGAGGAGAGCCGTGATGAAGCTGGTGCAGACCGTACAGACCGATCGCGCCCCGGCCGCGATCGGGCCCTACAGCCAGGCGGTTGTGGCGAACGGGTTCGTGTTCTGCTCGGGCCAGATCGCGATGGACCCAGCGTCGGGCCAGCTCGTCGAGGGTGACGTCGCGGCCCAGACGCGCCGGGCCCTGGCGAACCTGCAGGCGGTGCTGGAGGCCTCGGGCTCTGCGCTGAGCAAGGTGGTCCGGTGCACCGTGTTCCTGCGCTCTATGGATGACTTTGCGGCGATGAACGCGGTGTACGCTGAGGCATTTGGCGACGCCCGGCCCGCCCGGGCCGCGGTGGAGGTCTCCAGGCTCCCCAGAGACGTCTCTGTGGAGATCGACGCGATCGCCGTCGTCGGCTAAGGCCTGGGCGCTCGCCCCTCATGGATCGCCGGGCGCCAGGCCAGACCCCACCAGCAGCGTGTCGATCAGGCGCAGCAGATCCTCCAGCGCTCCTGTCACCACGAGCTCTCCCCACCAGGAGAGCGGGACCCGGCGGGATGGATCGGGGGTGGCGAGCAACGCATCGCGCAGTGGATCTGTCTCCACCAGGCGCAGCAGGGGCCCGGCGAGCTCCGCGTCCGCCAGCAGCGGGCTGAGCTGCTCTAGCAGCACCAGATCTGGATCGAGGGCCACGATCCTCGGGGCCAGCTCGAGCAGCTGGCTCACCTGGGTGCGATCGTCGACGCTCAGGGTCGCGAGGTTGCCCACGATCTGCCAGGTCTCGTCTTGATCAAGGACCGGAGCCATCCAGGGACGGAGCCGCTGGAAGCCGGTCTGCCCGGTCTCGGGATCAGGGGCGAAGGACCAGCGGAGCAGCTCGATCCCATCGGCCAGTCCGATCGGGGTCAGGCCCCCCCGCTCGATCCCGTGTGCGCTCGGATCGAGGGCGATCTCGATCGAGCGGACCAGATCGATGGAGATCGTCTCGCCACCGAGATCCCGGACCAGCTCCTCGAAGGGCTCCAGGCCCCCGGCGAGGAACAGGGCCTCGGACAGATCCGCCAGCGCAGGGAGGTGATCGATCTCGCCGCGCTCTAGCACATGGAGCGCGGAGATCACCCCGGTGAGCAGGCTGGTGGCCTCGGGCCTGCTGATCGCCTCGAGGGCCCGCAGATCGTCGAGGGTCTGCTGGGTGAGGTCGGGGCAGACCTCGGTCGAGACCGCGAGCTCCAGGAGATCTTCGGTGACCGGCCCCCCGGTCAGCGCCGAGACCAGGCTCGCCAGATCCTGGACCGTGCCCGGGGACAGATCGGCGATCAGCCGCAGCGTGGCCACCGACAGGTTGGGGAACGACCAGTCGAGCAGGGGGAAGCCGAGCAGCTCGATGCTGCAGTCGACCGGGCGGTTGTTGTCCGACAGGAGGCGGATGAACCGGTACAGCGCGCTGACCTCCAAGGGATCCAGCGGGGAGCCGTCGACGTCGACGCTGGCGAGCCACCGCAGCTCAGCGGGGATCTGCTCGAGATCTCCGGCCCCGACCAGCTCCTGGAGCGCGGGCACCAGCCCCTTTCGGACCAGGGGATCGGAGAGCATGGCGTCGATCGACGGAGAGATGTGATCGACGACGGGATCCTCTCGGACCACGAAGAACGCGATCAGATCGCGCAGGGAGTCACCGGAGGCCCGGAGCCACCGATCGTTGCCCGGGGAGCGGGTGGCTCCGATCCCCTCGCCCAGGTGGATCATCAGATCCTCTCGGAGCGAGCTTGGGAGGGGTTGGTTGGACTCGAGCAGGGCGATCCCCGACTGGATCCAGCGGAGGGTGTCGGGCTGCTGCAGGACCTCGCCGGTGAAGCTCAGCGCCCGCAGCTCGTCCTCGAGCTGGGCGGTGGCGGCCCGGGACAAGACCGGACCGAGCCCGAGCAGCACCCCACGCTCCAGGGCCCGGGGATCATCGAGCGGGATCTGCCCGGTGCGGACGCGGTTGGCCCGATCCCCCCAGCCCAGCTCCAGGGACAGATCCAGCAGCTCGGTCAGGGGGCGATCTTCAGCGCTCAGCGCGTCGAGCATCACCCCCGCCAGGGCGAAGGGATCGAGATCGGCGGCCCGCATCCGGTTGGTGAGGCTGGCCAGCTCGATACCCGCGGGCACGCTGATGCGGGTCTCGATCTCCAGGGCCTCGTCGGCCTCGGCGAGGGCCTCGAGGTGGCCGTGGTGATCGAGGCAGTCGTACAGGGCATGGACCTCGTCCGTGGACGACTCGTCGAGGCCATCGAGCAGATCCACCTGGTGGCAGGCGGTGCTCGGGGTGAGCTGATCGAGCCAGGAGCTCCCGGGTTGTAGCCGCCCACAGGCGGCCCCGAGGCTCAAGAGGCCGAGGGCGAGGCCCGACAGCCTCACCAGGGGGGAGCGGATCGTCATGATCCGCAGCCTAGCAGAGCGACGCTGGATCAGTCGAACAGGTAGCGCACACCGACGGTGCCATATCCGGCCTGGCTCCAGCCCTTGCTGAAGCGCCCCTGGATCTGCACGTCGCCGAAGAGCTGGACCTGGCGCGCCATTCGGTAGGTGATCCCGGGGCCGACCTGAAAGGCGAAGAACTCAGTGTGATCGAACGTGAGGAAGGCTGTGCCCACGTGGCCGACCGCTGCGAGCTGGAACCCTCCCGGATCTCCTAGGATGCCCCAGGACAGGCCAACCATCCCAAACCCGAGGTGGCGCGGGGTGTCGCGGATATTGGCGACGACGTAGTCAGGATCGATCTCGTCGGTGAGGGTCGCGGGATCGAGCTGGGGCGCATCGAGGTTGTAGAAGAACCGGCAGGTTCCCATGATCCTGTCGTCTCGATCGCCGAGCACCAGCTCGAAGCCTCCCCCGAGCTGGGGCAGGGTCTGGGTGAGCTGGTACTGATCGTAGTCGTCGATGTCGCTGTAGAGGTCTCCCTCGGGCGACGTGTTCGAGTAGTAGTACACCTTTTCGGTGTGCATGCCTCCGGTGGCAAGCACGCCGACCCCGCCCGCAAAGGCCGGGGTGGCGGGTAGGATCATGAGGGCGGCACCGATCACCTGACGCATGTCGACTCCGTGGGTGGCTTCGAGTCCCCCCGAAGCGTCGCCATTGATACCCCACCCGCAGCTGGGGTTCAAGCGCTTACGCACCAGGGTGTGGGGCCCTGGCAGCGATCGTTAACGCGTCCACCCCATCGAGGGTGACGTGGTGCTGAACACCTGTGCTCCCAGGCTGCTGCCCGTGCTCCCAGGCTGCTGCCCGTGACGGGCAGGTCGATCGGGGAGGCCCGATGGGGTCACGGCGGCGCATCGGGGACGCTGGTGGCGCAGGAGCCTGCGGCTGAGAGGGGATCTCATGGGGCCCCATGGTCTCTACGGGGTCGCGCCGCCGGCGTTGGTGCTGCCGGCGCCGCCGGTGTTGGTGCTGCCGGTGTCGCTAGTGTCGCTGGTGTCGCCGGTGTTGGTGTCGCCGGTGTTGGTGTCGCCGGTGTTGGTGTCGCCGGTGTTGGTGTCGCCGGTGTCCGGGCTTAGGACAGTGAACGGCACCAGCTCGCTCGTGCCGAAGCGGTTGACGATCCACAT
>DRPG01000672.1 GCA_011376105.1 Deltaproteobacteria bacterium | reverse complement strand
TGGTGCGCGGGGTGGGGGGGCGGGAGCGGGAGTGGATCGCCTCCTCCTGGCGAACGTATGTCGACAAGCTCGGGGCTTGGCTCGATCGGGGGGCCCTGGTCCCCGATCGAGCGCGGTGAGCTTCCGGCCGGGGGGGCTAGAGGGTCCTCGGGAGGTGCCGGATGATCGCGGGCCTGCTCCTCGGGGGAGCGTGGACAGCCCAGGCTGGGAGTTTGCGTCACCTGATCCACCAGCGGCTGTCGGATCCAGCGCTGGAGGGTGCGGTGGTCTCGGTGTGGATCCAGAGCGATCGGGGCCGCCTGGTGTACGAGGAGGGCGGGGATCGGCGACTGGTGCCCGCCTCCACCCTCAAGTGGCTCACCGCGGTGGCCACGGTGGAGGCCCTGGGCCCCGATCACACCTTCGAGACCGAGCTCCAGGCCACAGGCTACCTCGACGGGGGCGTGCTCCACGGCGATCTGGTGTGGATCGGCAGCGGCGATCCTTCCCTGGGGGAGGAGGCCCCCGGGCTGCTGCTGCAGCAGGTGGTCGGGCTGCTCAGCGACGCGGGGATCGAGCGGATCGAGGGCGCGGTGGTGGTGGACGCCGGCGCCATCGCCGACGCCCCCCTGGGGGCGGGCTGGATGTGGGACGACATACCCTACACGTTCTCAGCCCCCTTCGGCGGGCTGAACCTCGGCCACAACCTCAAGCTGCCGGGGCTCGAGCGCTGCGAGGCCCACGGGGAGGCCGGCGCCCCGCTCAAGGAGCCCCCGCGCTGTGCCGCCCGTGCCCTGACCCAGGCGCTGATCGACGCAGGCATCGAGGTCACCGGGGAGCCGACGGTCTCGCCGGCCCCCCCCGGTGGCGCGCAGCTGCTGAGCTGGACCTCTCCGCCGCTGTCCGAGCTGGTGCAGAAGATGCTGCTCGACAGCGACAACCTCTACGCCGAGTGCCTGGTGCGGCAGCTCGATCCAGGCGCCGGGCGCACCTTCCAGGGGGCGCTGCCCGGGCTGGAGGCTGTCCTGCGGCGCGCCGGCGTCGGCGATCAGGGCAGCCGCATCGCGGATGGCTCGGGGCTCTCGCGCTACTCGATGATCTCCGCGAGGAGCCTCACCGCGGTCACGAGCTGGGCCCTCGAGCAGCCCTGGGGCCCCGAGCTGGCCGAGTGGTTGGCGATCACCGGGGTGTGCGGCACCCTCGAGGGGCGCTGTGTGGACACCCCCGCCGCGGGGCGCGTCTGGGGCAAGACCGGCTCGATGAGCGGCGTGCGCAACGTCGTCGGCTTGGTCCACGACGCGAGGGGGCGGCAGCTGCGGTTCGCGATGCTGTTCAACGGCGTGACCTCCCCTCAGGGGCCCGCGATCGAGATCCAGGACGAAGTCTTCGTCCTCCTTGCGCTCTCGCGGCGAGGCCGGGTGCGTCGCCGCGACTGGATCGCGGCTGAGGGCGGGGACGGTTAGGCGCAGCCTCCACCGACCAGGAGACGACATGGCACGACAGCGCACCCTCTCGATCATCAAGCCCGACGCCACCGGCAAGAACCTGCTGGGCAAGATCATCGGCCGCTTCGAGGAGGAGGGCCTGCGGATCGCCGCGATGCGCAAGGTCCACCTGTCCCGCGCTGAGGCCGAGGGCTTCTACGCGGTGCACCGCGAGCGTCCGTTCTTCGACGAGCTGTGTACCTTCATGACCAGCGCCCCCTGCGTGGTCATGGTCCTCGAGGGTGAGGACGCGGTCGCGGCCAACCGCCGGATCATGGGGGAGACCAACCCCGCCGAGGCCGCCGAGGGCACCCTTCGCAAGCTGTATGCCGCGAGCATCGGCGAGAACGCAGTGCATGGCTCCGACAGCCCCGAGAACGCGGCGATCGAGATCGCCTATTTCTTCCGCACCACCGAGCTGCACTAGGGTCGTGGGATCACGGGCCCCGGTGAGCCCGTCGCCAGAGCCCCGGGTCGCGGATCAGGGGACCTTTGGGGTTATCGTTTCTTGACCCCGGAGCCTGCTTGGCTGACGCACCCCACCTGTCCCTGTCCTTGTCCCGGGAGCTCTGGAACGAGCTGCTCTCGGCTGCCCTGCCGGTTCGACTCGCGGGGGAGCCGTTCGATCTGATCGCAGACACCCGGAGGCTGGTCAAGCGCCTCGGGGTCCGGCAGCGGGTGCGGGGGCTGCTCGAAGATCGCCGCACCCCGCGCGCCCTCGTCCGGGTCAAGGAGCGGGCGAAGCGCGCCTGGAGCGGTCGGCGCTCGCTGGTGTACCAGCGGCTCAACGAGCTCGTCCGGGTCGAGGGGGAGTGGCGGGTCGAGCTCGATGACTTCGGCACCGAGCTGCGCTACGCGCGCCAGAAGGTCTCAGCCGATGCCTACGTCAAGGGGATCGCAGAGGGCACCCTGTACCTGATGCGGGAGAACGTGGAGCTCCCGTTCCGGCTCGAGCGGCGGGTCGGGGCGACCGTTGCTCTGGGCAACATCCACTATGATCCGGGTCACCGGGCGGTGATCGGCAACATCCAGGATCTCGGGATCTTCATCGGCGACAACGCGGTGTTCCAGCTGGCGTCCCGCCTCGCGGAGTACGCCCTGGAGCAGCAGCTGCCCAGGGTCGGCCCGGTCCCGATCCTGCGGCGGGATCAGGTCGAGGAGATGGTGGGCCCGATGGGTGGATCGCTGAAGATGCAGATGGGGGTCGAGGATCTCGATCTGGTCATCACCGACTCGGAGATGACCCTGCAGATCCGGTTTGGCTTCGATCGGGTGCAGCTCGAGGATCAGTCCGGAGGGCAGAGCGCATGATCTGGGCGCTGCTGCTCGGCTGTCCCGGCCAGCCTCCTCCGCCGATCGGGGGCCGGCTGGCGGCGTGCTGGTCGTCTCCGAACTGTGTCTCCAGCCAGGCGGATCCTTCCGATCGGCGGCACCACGTCGCGCCCCTGCCCCTGTCGGTCGAGCCTGCGGTGGCGCTGCAGCGGCTCGCGCTGGTGCTGTCCGGGCTGCCCGGGGCCCACGATCTACAGGTCCAGGGGCTGCACCTGCGGATAACCTGTGACACCCCCAGCGGGCTGTACACAGACGACGTCGACGCCCTGCTCGATCCCGCAGCGGGTGTGATCCATGTGCGCTCCAGCAGCCGGATCGGCTATGGCGACAACGGGGTGAACCGGGCTCGCATCGAGCGGCTTCGGGAGGCCTGGGATCAGAGATGAGCGCCCCCCGGCGGTCGACCCCCGGGCTCGAGCTGCGCCGCCGGCGCGCCGAGGATCCGAGGCTCGTCCGTGGGGCCGGAGGGCCGGAGGGGCCGGGCTACAGCGGAGATGGCAGCGGCCACGGCGACGGCTCCGTCGCCGTCCGTGGGGCCGGAGGGCCGGAGGGCCGGAGGGGCCGGGCTACAGGGCGGCCAGCCGCTTGTGGACCCGGGTGACCGAGGCCCCGTCGCCGAGCGCCTCGTAGCGACCCAGCACCAGCTCGTAGGCCCAGCGGGCCCGCTCGGACTCTCCGGCCTCCGCTGCGCGCCGGGCGGACCACTCCAGCGGCCAGGCGCTGTCGTGATCCACGGTGTCGAGCCGCTGGGCCAGGGCCTCGAAGTCGGTGAGGAGCCGATCCCAGACCTCCCAGCTGCCGGTGCTACAGCACAGCAGCGCGCCCCGGGCGATCAGGGCCAGGGGCGGCGCAGACAGGGCGACCCGGGCCACCGCGGCCAGCTCCCGGCGGGCCTGTGACAGCTCTCCCCGGGCGAGGTGGGCCAACCCGACCTCCAGATCCGCGCTCCAGGTGTTTGCACCGAGCCGGCGCAGGACGTGCCGGGCGTGGAACGCCCGCTCCCTAGAGCGGATCAGGTCGCCTCGTCGCCGGGCGATGCCCGCGAGGTAGGCCTCGATCTCGGCCTGCGCCAGCTCGTTCCCCTCGGCCCGGTACATCGCTGCGGCGGCCTCGAGCTTGGCCTCGGCCTCATCGAGGAGCCCCCGGCGGGCCAGCTCCTCCCCGAGGGTGACCAACGAGGCGGCGTCCTGGGGCTCGACAGCCCCCGACAGCATCACGCCGTGGCCGGACGGATCTGGATCGGTGCTCCCGGGGGTGGGCGTGTGCCCGGACGTGTGCTTGGGCGTGTGCCCGGGCGTGTGCCCGGACGTGTGCCCGGACGTGTGCCCGGACGTGTGCCCGGACGTGTGCCCGGGCGTGTGCCCGGTGGGCTCGTCGGGGAGGAGCTGGAGGGACTCGTCGGGGAGGAGCTGGAGGGACTCGTCGGGGAGGAGCTGGAGGGACTCGTCGGCGGCTGGATCGTGGGCCAGGGCCCGGAGTCGGTGCAGGGCGGCGAGGTGCTCTGGATCTTCGGTGAGGCGACACCAGTCGTCGACCGCCGCCAGCAGGGGATCGTCTTGGATCAGGGTGCCATCGAGGTGCTGCAGGTGCAGCTTGAGCAGCCCCGCCCGCACCTGCAGCCCGAGGAGGCCCTTGGCCTGGGCCGCCCTCAGGGCCTCGCGGGCCAGGCGTGCACCGTCGGGCTCCTCCAGCTCGATCAGGGCCTCGGCTCGATCGACCAGCAGCCGGATCCGACGTGGATCCTTCGGAGGGACGTCCATCCGATCGAGCAGCCTCGACTCGAGCTCGAGCAGGGCGAGGGTGCGCTCGCTGGTGGCCTCATCGCGGAGCCGATCCAGGGCGTCGAGGGCCTCGCTGAGGGCGCCGCCCTCCACCAGGTGCCGCAGGGCCCGGTCCTGCGCCGAGGTGCGGGGCTGGCGGAGCAGCGCCCGGCCTGCGAGGGCATGGTGGCTCGCCAGCCGGCCCCCCTCGGCGGCCTGGTGCTGCAGGCCGTCGCGGAGCAGGGCGTGATCGAGGCTCCACCGCAGCGGGCCCCCCGGGGGCTGCAGCGGCTCGATCAGGCCCTCGTCGGCGATCAGCCGGAGCTCGGACGGGAGCAGCTCGATCCCGGCCTCAGCACACACCGCGAGCCAGTCCGACTCCCGGATCCGGCTACCCCCCAGGGTCGCGAGCAGCTCCAGGGCCAGCACCGCGGTCGGTGCGTCCGCCTTGAGGGGGAGCAGGCGGGCGTCGATGTGCTCGCGGATCGACGCCGGGAGCTGGGGGCGGGCGCCCTTGCGCAGATCGAAGCCGTCGGAGGTGGGCACCAGCAGGCCCTGCTGAGCCCAGGAGACCACGGTGCTGACCGCAAACAGGGGGTTGCCCGCGGTGCGCCGGACCAGCTCGTCGGTCAGCCGGGTAGACAGCCCGACGCCGGCGTCGATCAGGTGGCGCTGGTCTTCGTCGGACAGGGGCTCGATGTCGAAGATCTCGACCCTCTGGCCCTGGACCAGCTGCTCGATCGCAGAGGCGCGCTCGGGGGGGACCAGATCCGGGTTCAGGGTGGCCACCACCAGCACCGGCGCCTCCAGGGCTCCCAGCGCGATGATCAGCTCCAGGGCTTCGTCGGCCCGGTGCAGGTCGTCGACGCACAGCAGCAGCGGTCGCTCCCGGAGCAGCACGTCGATCAGCTCGAGCCACACCCTCATGCGTGCGGCGGGGCGTGCTGGGGGCTGGCGCCCCCCATCGGGCGCCAGCAGCTCCGTCAGCCGCGCCGCCCGGGGCTCGGCGTCCTCGACCCCGCGCTCTAGCAGCCACACCGCGATGCGCTCGTGGATCTCGTGGGGGGAGAGGTCCCTCAGCCGCAGCAGCGTCCGGATCGTCGCGACGAGGCCCGAGGCTTCGCTGCGGTGGTGCTGGACCCGCACCACCGTCGCCGCGCCGGTCTCGTGGGCGCGCTCGCACAGCCAGCGCGCCAGCCGGCTCTTGCCCACGCCGGGCCCTCCGAACAGCACCACCGTGCCCGAGGTGCCGGTGGCGATCGTCTGGCGCAGGGAGCGCCAGAGCTGATCCTGCTCCTCGCTGCGGCCGACCATCGGCCAGGGGCGGAGCAGGAACACGCCGAGGCCCATGCCCTTGGGTCGAGCGCGGGTTGGGGGGTGGGGGGAGCGCCACCGGGCGGGCACCGGAGGCAGCGCGGGGCCGGCCCCGGGCAGCGCCGCCAGGGCCGTCGCGGCGTCGGCGGCGCGCTGAAAGCGGGCGATGGGATCGACGGCCAGCAGCTGGTGTAGCCATCCCTCGAGGCCGTCAGGCACCGCGACGGAGGTCTGCAGCTCGGGCAGCGGCTCGGTGAGCTGGCGCTTCAGCACCTCCCGCCGGCTCTTGCCCCGGATCGGAGGGCGCCCGGTGAGCAGCCTCCAGGTGAGGCAGCCCAGCGCATACAGATCGGTCCAGGGGCCCAGATCCCGCCACTGGCTGCGGATCTGCTCGGGGGGCATGTAGCCGGGCGTGCCTGCGCCCGCGCTCGAGGGAGACAGCCGGGACATCGCGTGGGCGATCCCGAAGTCGGTGAGCATCGCCGGTCCGTCGTGACGCATCAGGACGTTCTGTGGCTTGAGGTCCCGGTGGATGATCTCCCGGGCGTGGCTGTGGGCCAGCCCCTCCAGCAGGTGGAGCACGACGCCCCGCAGGGCGGTGAAGGAGGGCATCGGGCCGAGATCGGCGAACGTACCCGCCGAGGTGTACTCCATCGCCAGCCACGGGCTGCCCTCCCGCAGCTGGCCCTCCGAGGCCGCAGCTGCGTCCCTCGGCACGACGCCGTAGTCGTAGACCCTCACGATCGCGGGGTGATCGAGGGAGGCCACCGAGCGGGCCTCGAAGCGGAAGCCCGAGAGCAGCTTCTCGTCGGCTGCGTCCTCGATCCGCAGCACCTTGACCGCTACATCGACCCCTTCGGGGTGTTGTGCGTGCCAGACGGTCCCCATCCCGCCACGTCCGATCGGACGGGTCAGCAGGAGGGGGCCAAGGCGGATCGGAGCAGCCATCTGTTCTGATCCGATACCATGGGGGCTGCCGCCCGCGCTGCCTCGATCGTCTCGGGATCAGTCCTGAGCGTGCGCGATCTTGTTCCGGGTGCCGATCTTCCGGGTCGGCAGCGTGTCGGCGTCGGAGAGGTTGCGGCGGTAGGTGAGATCGTTGGCGCTGCCCTCGATCACTGCGTGGGAGAGGCCGTCGACGCTGATCCGGTTGTTGCTCCCCCGGACGGTGATCTTGCCGCAGCTCCCCTTGAGGTTGATCCGCAGCCGGGATCCCTGGACGAGCACCTCCTGTCCTGCCTCGCAGACGAGATCGTGTTGGGCGTTCGCGCCGTTGATCACGAGGGGAGCGGCGTCTGCGGCCTGAGCTGTGAGCAAGAGCCAGAGCATGGGTTCCTCCTGTGCCGCCAGCATAGATCACCGGCGCCTGAGAACGGGTTCACAAGGCGGGCCGTGCGGGGCGGAGCGCGGGGTGGGCGGAGCGCGGGGTGGGCGGAGCGCGGGGTGGGCGGAGCGCGGAGCGGTCCTTGGGTGGGGATCGATGGGTCCCGGATCGGCGGCAGGAGCGGGCCTGGACGGGTCTGTCCCGCTCTCCCGGTGGATCGAGGGGAGGGGGTGGAGGCCGCCATGCTCAACCGTCCACCGGTCCGGCCGATTGGGCTGGCAACGAGGGAACGTATGTGGATCCTGTGGACAGGTGCGGCCGCCGCGACGAGCTGGACCGTCGGCGTCGGGGTGGGCAAGGACTTCGCGACCTTGGCCGACGCCGTCGCTGGAGCGGCCTCCGGCGACGAGCTGCTGGTGGATCCGGGTCGGTGGCTCGAGTCCGTCGACGTCGCCGGCAAGGATCTGACGATCCGTGGCGTGGATGGATCCGCCGCCACCACCCTCGCCCCCCCCGCCGGCAGCCCGGCGGTGCGCTACGACGGAGGAGAGGACGGGTTGCTGTCGGGGTTCACCCTGGAGGTGGTGGACGCACGCGCCCTGGACCTGTTCGGAGGATCGCCCACGATCGAGGACGTGGTGATCCTCGGGGGCGGAGGGGCCGGGCTCAACGGTGGCGCGGTGCGGATCGACGGAGGCGGCCCCACCTTGAGCCGGGTGATCATCGACGCGACGCTGGGCAGCCGTGGCGGCGCGCTGTGGATCGGCAATGGAGCCGTGGTCACCCTCAGCGAGGTTGAGATCCTCGAGCCCGAGGCGACGTGGGGGGGTGCGATCTACGTCTCCGACGCCACCGTGGTTGGGGGTGAGGTGACGCTGCAGGGTCCCCGGGCTGAGTTCTCCGGGGGTGGGCTGTACCTTGACGGGGCGACGGTGGATCTGCTCGATCTGGTGGTGCTCGATCCGGAGGGGGCGCAGAGCTGGGGGGTGGGCGTCTACCTCTCCGCTGGATCGAGCCTGACGCTGCAGCGGGGCACGATCGCAGGGGCCTCCTCCACGGGCTCGGCGCTGGGCTACGACGGTGGTGGGATCTACCTGGATGCGACCTCATCGGCGACGCTGGTGGACCTGCTGCTGCAGGACAACGAGGCGAGCAGCGGGGGCGCCATCGCCACCTCGGGGGGCTCGTTGATCCTGGACGGGGTCACGCTGCAGGGCAACACCGCCAGCCTCCGGGGTGGCGCGATCCGGGCGACCTCGGCGGCTTTGGTCCAGACCACGGGCTGCACCTTTGTCGACAACCTCGCGATCGATGGTGGGGGTGTGTCCCTGGCGTCCGGCGCCCGGGGGGTGGACACCTCCAGCGTGTTCACCTCGAACCGGGCCGCGGACGGAGGCGCGGTGCATGCCGACGGCGCCCTATCCGTCAGCCTGCAGGGCTCGATCCTCCAGGGCAACGAGGCCACCGGCGCCGGCGGTGGTGTGTACGGGATCTCGGTGGTGGAGGGGATCTCGGTGAGCTCCGGGCGGCTGGACTCCAACCTGGCGGGGACCGACGGCGGGGGGGTGTGGGCCGGGGCGGACACCCCGGTGACCCTGATCAGCAGCGTGCTCGAGCGCAACACCGCCACGGCGGGCAAGGGGGGTGCGGTGGCGGTGGCGCCGGTGGTTGGCCCCGACGAGCTGTGGGTGAGCCGCTGCAGGCTGGAGGGCAACACCGCCGGGCGTGACGGGGGCGCGGTATGGATCGAGGGGGCCAGCGCGGCCTCGATCCTGGACAGCAGCCTGCTGCGCAACCGATCCGGCGCCGACGGTGGGGGGTTGTCCGCCGTGGGGGTGCCCACGGTGGACGTGCAGCGGAGCCTGTTCCACCTCAACGAGGCGAGCGAGCGCGGAGGAGCGGTGCTGCAGCAGGGCGCCACCGCCTCCAGCAGCTACCGCTCCTGTAGCTTCACCGAGAACGTGGCGCGGCGCGGCGCGGCGTTGGCCGTGGAGCAGGGGGTTCAGGCCGATGTGATCAACGACACCTTCGCGGGCAACCGCGCCAGCGTCGAGGGAGCCCACCTGCACGTCTCGGCGGGCACCGTGCGGCTGGTGAACACGATCACCACCCTGGGCATCGACGGCGGCGGGGTGTGGGGGGACAGCGTCGCGGCCGCTGGATCGGATCGGTTCTACCACCTGTCCTGGCTCAACGCAGGCGGGGACTGGGTCGGAGACTTTGGGCCGCCCCCGGGCAGCTCCGGCAACCTCTCTGCCGATCCAAGCTTCCGGGCCTACAGCGTCGACGGAGACGAGATCAACGACGATCTGCGGCTGGCGCTTGGCTCGGTCGCGATCGACGCTGGCGATCCAAGCCTGCTGGACGTCGACGGCAGCCCGTCGGACATCGGGGCCTGGGGGGGACCCTTGGGGTTCGAGATCGACGAGGACGGAGACGGCAGCTATGCCCACGCCGACTGCGACGATCGGGATCCCCAGTCCTGGCCCGGTGCACCGGAGGTGCCCTACGACGGCGTCGATCAGGACTGTGATGGCGTTGATCTCGACGATCTGGACGGGGACGGGTTCGCCGGCGGCGCCGGCGGCTTGGACTGTGACGACACCGACGCCACCGTGTTCCCCGGGGCGATCGAGATCTGGTACGACGGCGTCGACAGCGACTGCAGCGGAGGCAGCGATCACGACGCGGACGGGGACGGGTTCGACCATCCGCTGAGCCCTGGGCTCCAGCCCCCGGCGGACTGCGACGACACCGACAACACGATCTACCCCGGCGCTCCGGAGATCTGGTACGACGGCGTCGACAGCGACTGCGACGGGGGCAGCGATCACGACGCCGACGGAGACGGCCACGACGCGGTCTCCTCCTCCGGGGACGACTGCGACGACACCGACGCCGACGTGTACGCCGGAGCGCCGGAGCGCTGCGATCACAAGGACAACGACTGTGACGGTGTGGTGGACGACGATCCGATCGATCCGGAGACGCTGTGGCTCGACGCCGACGGGGACGGGTACGGGGATCCAGAGCGCTGGGGGACCTCGTGCTTCCTCGAGGCGGGGCTCTCTCGCGTCGGGACCGACTGTGACGACGACGATCCCGGGATCCACCCCGGCGCTCTGGAGATCTGGTACGACGGCATCGATCAGGACTGCGACGGCCGGGACGACGATCGCGATCGTGATGGGTTTGGGGTCGGCGCCGACTGCGACGACGAGCACGGCGCGATCTTCCCCGGCGCCGTCGAGCTGCGCAACGGGATCGACGACGACTGCGATGGCTTCGCCGAGGACGCGGATCGGGACCGCGATGGGCTGATCGACTGGGACGAGTGGCGACTGGGCACAGATCCCGAGCGCGCGGACAGCGACGGCGACACCCTGTCCGACGGGCTGGAGCTCCCCGATCCCGCCCACCCTGTCGATCATGACGGCGATGGGCTGATCGACGCGCTGGACGACGACGACGACGACGACTTCCTCCCCACCGTGGTGGAGCTCGCGGTGGACGTCGACGGCGACGGCGTCAGCGATCGGGACGTCGATCGGGACGGGATCGACAACCACCTCGATCGGGACACCGACGGCGACGGCTGGCCCGACGACGAGGAGGGCCTCCAGGACCGGGACCGCGACGGCCTTGCAGACTTCGCTGACTTCCAGGGGGCCCTGGCGGGGGGGGGCTGCGCCGGAGGCCGGGCGTCGCTGGGGCTGTGGCTGCTGCCGGTGCTGCTGAGGCGCCGTCGTCGGTCGCTGGCCCTCGCCGCCCCCGCGGCCCTCGCCGCCCCCGCGGCGGCGCTGGGCCAGGGGGAGCCAGCCGGGCTGGACGCACATGGGTTCGACGTCGCCAACACCACCGGCGATCCCCGCTCGGGGCTGCGGCTGACCGAGGGAGGGCGCCACGAGCGGGGGATCGTGGCCGGGCTGGTGCTCGACGAGGCCAACCGGCCGCTGGTGGAGCGGCTGCCCGATCGGGACGATCCCCTGGTGCGCTACCTGACCACCGCCACGGTGTTGGCCTCGGCCGCCCCGATCGATCGCCTCCGGCTCGAGGCGGTGATGCCGGTGCACCTGTTGGGGCTCGGCACCGCGGGGCGGTTCACCGCCGCCGGTGATCTCAGGCTCGGGCTCAACGCCGTGCTGGTGCCTGCCCTCGGGGCACGCCCCGGGCTGGCCCTGATCGCCTCCACTTGGATCCCCACCGGAGCCGAGGCCCACTATGTGGGCCTCCCCAGCGTGGCCGGCGGCGGTGGCCTGGCGCTCAGCCAGCGGGTGGGGTGGATGGGCTGGAGCTTGAACGCAGGGCTCCGCTACGCCCCCAGCACCGTCCTGCGGGGGCAGGTGGTCGGCCCCGGGCCCTTGGGGGGGCTCGGGCTCCACGTCGCGCCCAGCGAGCGCGTGGCCTTGCTGGCTGAGCTCGCGGTGGACGGGACCTCGGGCCTGGTGCCCGGCGCCCTGCCTCTGGAGTCCTCCGCCGGGCTCCGCGCCCGCGGGGAGCGGGGGCGCTGGTGGCTGATCACCGCCGGTGCGGGCCTGACGGACGTGCCCGGCGTACCCGCGTGGCGGATCACCGCCGGGATCGGGCTGGGGCCTATGCCCCAGCCGATCACCGTGGTCGCCGAGGCCCCCGAGCCCCCCGAGCCCCCCGAGCCCCAGCCCCCCACCGCGATCGAGGTCCGGGTGCTCCGGGACGATCCCGTGCTTGCCGAACTGATCAACGATCGCATCGTGGTCTACGAGCAGGTGTTCTTCGCCGAGGGGCGCGCCGATCTGCTCGATCGGAGCCAGCCGGTCCTCACCGCGGTGCTGGAGGTGCTGCTGGAGCACCCCGAGATCGAGTACCTATTGATCGAGGGGCACACCAACCACCACGGCAGCCGGGAGGTGAACCGGAGGCTGTCGAACGCCCGGGCGGAGATCGTGGCGGGCTGGCTGATCGAGCACGGCATCGAGCGCCACCGTCTCTTGACCGAGGGCTATGGCTCGGATCGCCCCCTGCTCGAGGCCGACGCCCCCAACGCGGCCGCCGTGAACCGGCGCGTCGAGTTCGTGGTGGTTCGCCCCGACGAGGACGTGACCGATGCTCGGATACCCGACACGATCGAGCTGGATTGAACCACGAGGCAGCGGCTCGATCGTCGGGCACAGGAGAGACAGCACCGGGACATCGAGGACGGCCCGGCCTGGCACCGCGGAGGTCGTGATCGATCAGGCGGCCTCGGAGTCTCCGTTGGGCTCGCGCATGCGCAGGGCCTCCTCCTTCCACAGCCGCATCTCGTGCACGAGGGCTTTGCGGGCGACCTCGGGCATGTGGGGCAGGGCCGAGGCGACCTCGGACAGCACCTTGGCGCAGTCGTCGTCGAGACCCATCGCGGACTCAGGGTGCTCTCGATCCCACTCTTCCTCGGTGAGGGTAGGCTTCCAGAAAACCACGTCGATGCGATACCCGAGCGCTCCTGCCCAGGCCACCAGCTGATCGACCCGGAGGCTCCTGAGGCCCCGCTCGAGCCGGGAGACCGCAGAGATCGAAGAGCCCACGGCCTGGGCGACCACATCCTGTGGGGCCCTTTGTTCACGACGCATCTTCCGAAGCCGACCAGCGACTTGTTCACCGAAAGACATAGTTTCCTCCACGTTGGGTCTTGGTCTTCACCAGACCCTCGAGTGCTGCCTCTTCACGGCCCTCTTTGATAGCACGGTAAACACGAGTCTTGCAAGAACAATGAGGTGGGCTCGCCAAGGTCCCCAAGGTGCACACGTGCCGGGAAGGATGACATGGCGACGCGAGGCGAGCCCCCTCGTCAAGGGTTGGGGATCTGGACACTTCGGACGAGCCCCTCGAGATCTGTCAGGGTGTTCGGGATCTTTCTGGAGAGAGGGTCGACGGGCCGTCCGTGCCGAAGCGAGATCAGGCCGGTGAGCGGCGCGGTGCCGTCGGCCCGGAGGAAGAGCACCACCTCGGCCCCCAGCTCCCAGGTCGGGATCCCCGAGGCCCGCTGCTCGAGCCCGCCGAGGCGGCCCCCGGGCAGGGTCAGGGCGATGGTGTCCGGGGCAGCGCCCGCGATCACCTCCTCGACCGTGACGGTGTAGGTGGAGCACAGCCCCAGGGAGCAGGCCTCGGTCTGGACCTCGGAGACCACGCCGCGCACGACGCCTGCGCTGGCAGCGGACAGCGCCTCGAGCCCGGGCACCTCAGCGAAGGTGGACGCTGTGGCAGTTGTGGCAAACAGGAGGGAGCACAGCATGGGGGACCTCATCAGCGGCGCTTGAGCAAGAACAGAGCAGGGATGATCGGCAGCAGCCAGCCCGGCGCGGCACCGGTGGTGCTGCAGCCCGGACCCAGCCCGGTGGCCCCGTCCAGGGGCTCGGTGTCTCCGTAGACGAAGTGGATCGCCTCGCGATCGTCGGCGTGGAGCTCCCGGCGCCAGGTCTCGCCCATCGCGTGGGATGCGTACATCGTGGCGTCGGCGGCCTCCGAGTGCTCGAGCCCCAGCACGTGGCCGACCTCGTGGGTGATCGCGGCCTGGAGATCGAACGCGGTCTGGGCGCCGGTGGTCGACCACGGGATCGAGGCATTGACTCGGATGTCGTAGGCGACCACGTTGCCTGAGGCGTCCGCCCAGCTGGTCGCGACCGCCAGCGCCTCGTCCCCCACCGGCCAGTCGTGCTCGAAAAACACCGTGTGTATATCATCCAGCGCGATCCGGGGGGGCGCGGTCCCTTCCTCGGAGCGGACCTCGATCCGGGCGTTGGACACCTCCGCCCACGCAGCGAAGGAGCCGTCGATGGCGCCCTCGAGGGCAGGGAGATCGGGGGCCCCCTCGTCGACCCAGAGGTAGGGCAGCGGCATCTCAGCCCAGTGGTAAGCCTCACCGGCGTCCGTGGTCTGCACCTCCCATGCCAGCGCTGTTTTTACGAGGAGAATCGTCATCATCTGGGGAGTTCCTCAAGATGGAACCCTCCTCGGCCCCCTCCTCGCTCTTGTTGAGGGCACTTTGTCGATCCGCGCGCCCCTGGAGGCTCAAGGGGACGAGGGCAACACCTCCATCATCAGGGAACTTTCGATGATCTTGCTCACCTCCGTCCGTCGCACCTCGTACAGCGACGGGGATCGGGAAGACAAAGTCTCGTGGCGGATCACGGTGATCCGATCGGGTTGGTTGTCAGTCCAGGTGGGGATCACCCCCACCTCCGTGAGCCGCGGGGGCGCGTCCCCGGAGACCGTCCACTGTATCGCGAGGAGCGCACCGTCTCGGGTGTTGCCCCTCCGGGGGGGGCTGTGCGCGACGTCGTAGCGCTGCGCCATGTCGGACACGAGGTTGCCCAGCGAGAACGCGACCACCGCCTCCCGCCCATCGGAGGCCACCAGGCGCTGGACGGGCTGGAGCACGTGGGGGTGGTGGCCGATGATCGCGTCTGCGCCAGCGTTCACCAGGGCGGCGGCGAGGGGGGGGTACTCGGGCAGGGGCTCGGTGCGGTACTCGTCGCCCCAGTGTGCCGACACGATCACCAGATCGGCGCCCTCCCGGGCCGCGGTGATCGCACTGGTCAGCCGCGCGAGCTCGGGACGGAAGTGCACCGCGTCGCGATCGGGCCCACAGTCGCCGGTGCAGACGTCCCCGGCGACGAACAGACACGGCGCGTCGTCGGTGGTGTTTCCGTCGATGTTCACCAGATCGACGGTCGCGATGAACGCGATCTTCACCCCGTCGACCTCGGCGAGGTGCGGCTCGGCTGCTGCGGCGCAGCTGGGGCCGGCGCCGATCGTGCCCAGCCCTGTGGCCCGGGCCCGGCGCCAGGTCTCCACCAGGCCGTCGGGGCCCTGATCGAAGGCGTGGTTGTTTGCGAGGGAGACCACGTCGAAGCCCGCCTGCACCAGCCCGCCGAGCAGCCCCTGGGGGGCGTTGAACACCTCGCCATGGATCCCCTGGTGGGCGTCGGGGGCCACCGGGGACTCGAGGTTGGCCATCGCCAGATCCGCGCCCCGGATCAGCGGGGCGATGTCGGCGAAGACGGTGGACCAGCCGTGTCGGGCGCCGGCCTCCTTCACCCGCCGGTGGGGCAGCACGTCGCCGGCAGCGACCAGCAACACGTGCCGATCCGGTGGGGGCGGCGCGGGGGGCGGCGCGGAGGGCGGCGCGGGCGCAGGGCGCTGCACGGGGGGCCCGGGGGCGGCCGGCACGGGGGGCGGGGTCGTGCACGCCCAGAGGAGCGGGATCCACATCGAGGTCAGGTATCGCGTCGGCTACAGGGACACACGGGCGGCGCGTCGGAGCCAGCCCGATCAGCAGGGGGGCTCGTCGAGGGAGCGGGCGTACCAGGCGTCGCAGCCACGGTGCCCGGTGTCGCTCGAGGGGGCGTCCAGCCGGGTGAAGCCAAGAGACTCGTACAGCCGCCTACTCCGCCGGCCGGGGCTGGAGCGCCCCGCTCTGCGCCCGGGTGGGGCGGGGCGCGTGGGTGCGCCGGCCGGGCTCGCTGGGGTGGTAGCCCTGCAGCGCCCGTAGCGCCTGGTAGGCCTCTGGGTAGCCCGTGTTCCCCTCGAGGTAGTGGTCCCGGTAGGCGTTGTGGACGCACATGCTGATCCCGCCGTCGTCGGTCATGCAGTGGAAGGAGCAGTTGTCGATCCTCTCGTGATCGAGATCGGTGGCGTCCTGGAAGTTCTGCATGAAGAACGACAGCTTGTGGATCCGGCCTCGGCTCCCGAGCAGCTCGCGCCAGTGCCTGCACACCCGCGAGCCCCAGTGTTGCAGCCCCCTGCGCACCCAGCGGCGCTCGATCGCGACCTCCACGGCCTGGATCGCAGCTCGTGTGGGCCTGCGTCGATCGAAGCACACGTCGTCGAAGGTCTTCAGCATCTCGACGAGCGCGTCCCGATCGTCGAAGAGATCGAGCACGTGTTGGCCCTGAGGGCCCAGGACCAGGGCGTAGCCGATCCGGTGGCACCTGGGGTGACCAAACAGCACGTTGTCCCAGGATAGCCTCGCGCCGAGGCCCCTCTCGATCCGCTCGGCGACGGTGTCCAGCGAGATGACGTCGGCCCGGTTGCGGTTCCTGCCCCGGCCGGTGTCGGCCTGGAGCTGGAAGCTCGCCATCCCGACCACGTCCGCGTTCCGACAGTAGAAGCGGACCAGATCCTCCACCCGGTGTGCGTTGCGCTGGAACACGGTCTGGTTGAAGATCACCGACAAACCCAGCCCCCGGGCTCGCTCGATGTAGGCCGCGCGCACCTCGTTGAGCTGGAGCTCGTCGGTGTAGCCCAGGCGCTTCTCAGTGAGATCGACGTGGAAGGCCACATCCGTCAGGCCCGCCTCGGCCAGGCGCGACAGCAGCTCGCGGGTCGCGAACACGCCGTTGGTGAACAGGGCGGGCATGAGCTTGTTGTCACGACAGTGGCGCACGATCCGCTCGAGCTCGTCTGGATCGCGTAGGGTTGGATCTCCGCCGGTGATCTGGACGTTGGTGCCGACTCCGTAGTCGGCCCGGATCCGATCGATCCGGCGCAGGATCGTGTCTAGCGGGATGTCAGGCGTGGACTCACTGTTCTCGGACAGGTAGCAGATCGAGCAGTCGAGGTTGCAGCGCTGGGTGACCTCCAGCGCCACACACCCGATGGTGCGCTTGGCCCCGAGGACCTGGTGGGGCTGGCGGTGATCGGGGGAGATGCGCGCGAGGGTCTCGGCGAGTCGGCGGCGCAGGTGATCCAGCTCGGTCTCGGTGTGGGCATACACGGGGGCTCCAGGGTAGTCGCGGGGGGCAGGGGCTCGATCGACACGCCATGGACCGGGGAGGCCCGCCGACGTGGGGTGGAGGCTGGGCAGGATCAGCTCTGCGGTCGGGTGAGGGTATCGTGCCGCAGGCGAGGCCCGGACGCCCCCCGCCGTAGCGCCGCGATGTGGGGCACGATGTGGGTCAGCGACCGTGTCCCGATGAGCCACCAGGCGCTCGACCGCTGCGGTCTCCTCCTGGCCCGGACCTCCGGCGCCCCCGGAGACCCCGCGGATCTCTCCGATCGTGTGTAGCGCCTCCCTGGCTCGGTAGACTCGCTCTCGGAGGTGTCGATCATGGGGCGTGTGTGGCGTTGGATCCCGCTCTCGGGGATCGCTGCGTGGCTGCCGGGGTGCTTTCACTTCGTGGCACCGAACGATCCGGCGATCGAGCTTCCACCCCCGGGGGCGTTTCCCCACCACCTCCTCACCGAGGTGCTCGCGGCCCACGTCGACCCGGACGGGCGGATCGACTATGCCGCGATCCAGCAGGATCGGGCGACCTTGGACGCCTACCTGGGCTATGTCGCGCTGACCAGCCCCCACTCGGATCCACAGCTGTTTCCCACCCGTGACGACGCGCTGGCCTATTGGATCAACGCCTACAATGCGCTCGCCATCCAGGGGGTGATCGATCGCCCCGGGCTCGAGAGTGTCGACGACATCAAGGTCGAGTACTTCTACCTCACCCGGTACCAGGTCGGGGGGCGGCGGCTGGATCTGTATCGACTGGAGAACGGGGTGGTGCGGAGCGAGTTCGACGAGCCACGGATCCACTTTGCGCTGAACTGTCAGTCGATGGGCTGCCCCCAGCTGCCGGCGGAGGCGTTCGTCCCCGGGCGGCTGCAGGAGCAGCTCGCGCAGTGGACCCGCGACTTCGTGACCGATCCGGCGAAGGTCCGGGTGGAGGGGGGCGTCGTCCACCTCTCCCAGATCTTCGAGTGGTACGCCTCGGACTTCGAGCCCGATGGGCCGCTGGCCTTCATCAACGCCAACGGAGGCGCGGTCCCCGCCAAAGCCGCCCTCTCCTATATCCCCTACGACTGGGCGCTGATCGCCCAGGAGGGACGAGGGCCGTGATCTTCGGGTCGGGGACCGTGATCTCTGCGTGGGGAGCGCTGGCCCTGGCTGGGCCCCCTCAGCTGAGCCCCGAGCTCACCCTCGGGGCGAAGACGCGCCCGGTGGGCATGGCGGTGCTCACCGATCTGTTCCTGTCCCCGGCCGACGATCCTGATCCAGTCGGCGGGCTGGAGATCGGGGGGGGGCTGGACGTCTACTTCTACTGGTACGAGGCCCAGCTGCGGGCCCGGGAGGTGATCTATGGAGGGTTCCTGATCCTCAACGGGAC
>DRPG01000671.1 GCA_011376105.1 Deltaproteobacteria bacterium | reverse complement strand
GTCCGTGCCGGGACCGCGCTGGGCGGGAGCAGCATCTACTTTGACTTCAAGGCTTCATAGCCACGGTGGGATCCAGAGGATGAAGGCGCTGTCGCTCAGGGGACGATCCTGCGCACAGGGGGCTCCGGGGCCGCGCCCTGGAGATCGTGTGTGGGTGAGGGCGCGCCCGGAGGGGTTGCTGAGCGGTCACCCGGGCCGGCTGCTCGAGGGTGCGTCCCCCCCGGCGTCCGCGTCCTCGTGGGCGTCCCCCCCGGCGTCCTCGTGGGCGGGGATCCGCTCCACCACGTCCACCAGGTGTAGCCAGTAGGGGCTGGTCTCCGGCGCCGACTCCGGCACATACGCCCTCGCCGTCGCCCCCTTGCTGTGGCCCACGAAGTAGTCCACCAGGTGCTCTGCGGCCCCAGCCCGCAGCAGCTCCACCTTCACACAGGCCCGGATCGCGTGGCACGGGCTGCCGTAGCGGCGCTCGCCGGCCTCGCGCTCAGCGTCGGAGACGTCCCACCGCTCGGGGGGGATCCCTGCGGCGACCCAGGCCGCCCGCATCGACGACCGGGTGGCCTCTCCGCTGGCCCAGCGCTGGCTGTCGCTCGGCGCTGCGATCACCGGCCCCCGGGTCGGCCCCCAGCGCTCGAGCTGGGCCGCCAGCGCTCGGTGGAGCGGGATCACCCGCCCCCGGCTGGACTTCGAGCCTCGTCGCCCGGCCCGGATCAACAGGTAGGGCCCGGCTGGATGATCGAGCCGGACGTCGGACCACCGCAGCCCGATCGCCTGGGAGATCCGCATCCCGGTGTACCGCAGCACCAGCGCGATCCGCCGGTGGGCGTCGCCGTAGCGCCAGCCGGGGCGCAGGTGGTGGATCATCGCGTCGACGTCGGTCCAGCTGGGGGTGGCCAGCCTCACCACCGGGGGTGGGGGCTTGATGCTGGTCGCGTCCCTGCCGGTGATCGCCCTCGCCTCGGGCACCCCGGGGAAGCGATCGGGGCGCTGCCGGGCCCAGCGCCACATCCGCTCGACCTCCAGCAGCTTGCGGTGGCGGGTGGCGGCCGCCCGGCCGGCCGAGGGCAGGCTGGCGGCGTAGCGCTCGAGCAGCGACACCGACAGCTCTGAGGCGAGCGTGCCCGGCTCCGACCAGGATGTGAGGCTGTTCATCATCGAGCGGCGGAAGCGCTGGGTGGCGAGCGGTGCATCGCAGGCCGCCGCACAGTAGGCCTCGGCCACCTGGCCCAGGCTGATCACCGGCACCTCTCGCTGATCGGTCCAGCGCTCGCCCCGGGACGCGGCGAGCCGGATCTCAGCGCGGAAGGTCTCGGCGGCTGCGCGGGTGTCGAACGAGCGGCGCCGGTCGCGCCAGATCACCCTGGGCTCGCCGTGGTCGTCGACCACGGTCTGCTTCAGCTTGAAGCGGACCTCCCACCTCCCGCTGGGGGTCCGGTGGATGTTCTTCCCGTGTCTTGGCATTTATTGGCTTTAAAGCTTAATTATTCTGTTGGGGCGGTGTTGGGTCTGAGTGGATCTGAGTTAGCACATAGAGGCTGATATTAGCAGTGTTGTGTGGCAAAACCCATGTTTCGTTCCCAAAACCATGGTTTGAAGAATGTCTCCCACTGTCAGCCTTTAACAAGGACTATCCCAAATCAGATCCCCGGCCAAGGGCGATCGATCCTCGATCCAGCCAGTGCGCCGCCCCGGCCCGCCGCCCCGGGCCGTCGCCCCGATCGCCCAGCAGCCCCGCTCCACCGCACCAGGCGTCTGACGCGTAGGCGGACCTCGACCCGAGCCGGCTGGGGGCTGAGGTCGGGTCACGGATAGGGGGGCGAATGATCTTCCCCATCGGTGACACCCCAAACCCCGATCGGATCGCGTGGGCCAACACCCTGCTGATCCTGGTCAACGTGCTGGTGTACCTGCTGATCACCCTGCCCCTGTCGCTGGAGCCCCTAGATCCAGGGCAGCTGGGCACGCTCACCGAGATCTTCGGGGACGTCCCGAGGGGGGCGGTGAGCGCTTACGATGGGTGGCTGCTGGAGCACGGCTACCAGACCGCCGCACCAGAGGCCTCCGATCTGCTGGCCTCGATGTTCCTGCACGCTGGGCTGGGTCACCTGGGCTCCAACATGTGGTTCCTGTGGATCTACGGGGACAACGTTGAGGCGCGCCTGGGATCCATCCCGTACCTGTTGCTCTACCTGCTCTTTGGCGTCGCTGCGACCCTGGCCTATGGGCTGGTGGTGCCCGCCAGCCCGATCCCCCTCGTCGGTGCGTCGGGTGCGATCTCAGGGGTGCTGGGGGCCTACCTCGTGTGGTTCCCCCACAACCGGGTCCGGCTGCTGGTGGCGCTCTGGCCGCTGTGGGTGGACGTGGTGTTGGTGCCGGCCTGGGCGGTGCTGGGCGCCTACCTGACGATCGACAACCTGCTCCCGCTGTTCCTCGGATCGGCCTCCGGGGTCGCCTATGGAGCCCACGTAGGCGGCTTCTTTGCGGGGATCCTCGTCGCGCTGGGGCTCGGGGGCTGGGGCGCACGCGCCACGGCGAGGGTCGATCACCTCGAGGCTGGGCGCCGTGCACTGGACGCAGGCGATCAGGCTGCTGCGTTCCACCACCTGGTGACGGCCTACCGCAGGGGAGACGACGCCACGGCCGAGGCCGCCCGGCGGGAGCTGCTCCGGATCCCCGATCCTCGGCTGCAGGCCTGGCTGCGGGGCCGCCTGCGGCGCTGAGGCGAGGCGTGCAGCCAGGCCTGCGGCGCTGAGGCGAGGCGTGCAGCCAGGCCTGCGGCGCTGATCGAGGCGAAGATCAGGCGCTGATCGGGGAGAGATCGCCCCTCCGCCCGAGCCCCGCAGAGGTGGCGAGGATGTCGGGATCGAGGACCAAACACAGGGACCCCGAGCTGCGCCTCGCGAAGGCCACCAGGCCGGTGGAGCGGTTCGTGCCGTGCTGGTCGGCGGGCTCGAGGGCGGCCATCTCGAACGCCTCGAGGGTCTCGACCGAGTCCACCGCGATCGCGAAGGAGCGCCCTCCTGCCTCGATGAGCACCGCGATCTCGTTGAACGCGTCCCGGACCAGGGACTCAGCGCCGGCGAACAGATCGACGAGGCTCGCCAGCACGGTGACCCGGGCCCGCTCGACGATCTCCAGGGCGCGATCCTTGTGTCCGTCTCGGGTCAGCTCCACCACCTCGTGGGCGATCTTGTGGATCGCCTTGTGGGGAGCGTCGAAGGCGCGCATGTGGGAGGCCAGCAGGAGGTGATCGGTGCGGAACTGATCGTACCAGCGTCCAAAGCCGCACTTGTGGGGATCGGTGGCCAGGGTGAAGGGGCGATCCTCGTGGACCGTGGCCTCGAGCTCTTTGAGCCACTGCTCGTGATCCTGACGACGCGTCC
>DRPG01000670.1 GCA_011376105.1 Deltaproteobacteria bacterium | reverse complement strand
TGGGCTTGCCCAGGATCACGCACGCGTCGTTGACGAGGTAGCGCGTCGGGAAGTTGTCGGTGCCATCAACGATCACGTCGTAGGGCTCGAGGATCCGCAGGGCGTTGTCGCTCGTCAGCGCCTCGACGTAGGTGTCGACCTGCACATGGGGGTTCAGGTCCGCGATCCGCTCCCGGGCGCTGGCAACCTTGGACATGCCGATCTTGGACGTCCCGTGCAGGATCTGGCGCTGGAGGTTGCTCTCCTCGACCACGTCGAAGTCGACGATCCCGATCCGGCCGACGCCGGCCGCTGCGAGGTACATCAGCAGCGGGCTGCCCAGCCCGCCTGTGCCCACGCACAGCACCGATCCCGACTTGATCCGCCGCTGCCCCTCGATCCCGACCTCGGGCAGGAGCAGGTGGCGACTGTAGCGCGCGATCTCCTCCCTGCTGAGGGCGGGGAGATCAGGATCCTGCCCCCCCGCGATCGAGGGCTCGATCGTGATCTCAGAGCCATCGGTGGGGGTGGCCTCGCCGTCTAGGTGCCGGATGTCCTCGTCGCCGAGGTAGACGTTGATGAAGCCTCGCAGCGCGCCCTGCTCGTCCCGCAGGTGCGCCGCGAGGCCGGGGTGGGCCCGGGCCAGCGCGGCGAGGGCTTGGCCCACCGTCGCGCCCTCGACCTCCACTGAGGCTGCGCCCTGGACATAGGGCCGCAGCGGCCCGGAGAGATGGATCGTCGTCATGGAGGCTCCGTTGCGGTGGTGATCAGCTCTGGATCCATGGCGCCGCGATCGCCGAGCAGTCGAGGAGAGGGTCTCGCCCGCGCGGCCGGAGGCGACCACACGATCGGGGAGCAGCCCCCGAGCCCGGCGCTCACCCACCCAGGGGCCCTCAGGGACAAAGGACCGGCCAGGGACAGGGAGCCAGGCAAGGACAGAGAGCCAGGCAAGGACAGAGAGCCGGGCAAGGACAGAGAGCCGGGCAAGGACAGAGAGCCGGGCAAGGACAGAGAGCCGGTCAGGGACAGGGGAGGAACTCGGGTCCCACGTCCCAGGTCTTGATCAGGGTGTCGAGCTGGGGACCCACCCCACAGACCTCCTCGGCGAGCTGGGGGCCGTCGGCCAGGCGATCGACATACTCCACGTGGAAGACTGCCTTGCCGGCGCCGGTGAAGATCCCGAGGCGACCACACTCCTGGTAGGACGCGCACTCCTCGTTGAGCCCCCAGTCGAACCAGTCGAGCAGCTCCTGCAGATCGCCGAGATCGTTCTTCAGCCCGACGGACAGACCCCGCTCGTGGGCGGCATCGGCGAGGAACCGGTTGTAGTCGAGCTGCTCGGTCTGAGTCAGGGAGAAGCCGGTCTGGTTGCTCCAGCCGTCGACGTTGTCGGGCTCGACGCCATCACAGCCCCGCTCGACCGCTCGATCCAGCCGATCGGACATGATCCGCCGCACCTCGTCTGAGCGGATGTCGAGCCAGCGCTCCCCGGGCCAGCCATCGAGCTGTCTGCCGATCGCCTCGTCGGGGAAGCGGGCGGCGTCTTCGCGCCAGTCCTCGTGGGAGCCCGCGGAGAAGTAGCAGATCACCGTGCGGCCGGCTGCGGACAGCTCGTCGATCACCGCCTGGGGCGCGTCGAACAGATCGATGTCGTACATCTGCACGTCAGGACTGGTGTCGATCGTGCCGGAGAGCTGCCACTGCCACGAGGTGCCCGGGGCGGGCCTGAAGATCTCCTCCTCGGTCGGAGGCTCGACCGGAGGATCGGGGGTGTAGGCCACACAGCTGCCGTCTCCCTGGAGCAGCTGCCCCTCGGGGCAGGAGAGATCAGGGGCGCAGGCGAGCACGAGCACGAGCACGAGCATGAGCGACGTAGGAGTGATCCACATGGACAGAGCATAGCCGGCTCTACATTCACTACACATGTCGTGCTGCTCCTGTTGGGGGGGAAGCGCCGTGACCGACGTGAACCAGTGAGACGACCGAGTGGGAGATCCCCGGGGCGCTGTGGGCCCTCGACTCCAGCCAGGACGATCTGTCCGGGCGAGGAGCCAGGACGATCTGTCCGGGCGAGGAGCCAGGACGATCTGTCCGGGCGAGGAGCCAGGACGATCTGTCCGGGCGAGGAGCCAGGTGGTGGAGCTCGTCCAGCGCGCCTCCAGCGCGTGTGATGTGATCCAAGCTCCAGCTGGCCCCGAGCAAAGATCGTATACCAGCTGTCGATGTGGTCCCTGCTGTTGCTCGCGTGTCGCCCTGTCCCCGTCCCTGCCTCCGCCCCCGCCTCCGTCCCTGCCTCCGTCCCCGCCTCCGTCCCCGTCCCCGTCCCCGTCCCCGCCTCCGTCCAGCCTCCGGCGGTCCGATCGGACGCGCTGTACTTTGCGCTGGTCGATCGCTTCGCGGACGCACGCGCCGATCCCCCGGGCACGGTCGAGCCCGGCGATCCCCAGGGCTGGCACGGCGGGGATCTCGAGGGGGTGCTTGCACACCTCGATCACCTCGACGCGCTTGGGGTAGGGGGGCTCTGGCTGTCCCCGATCAGCGCCGCGAGGACCGAGCCGCTCGACACCTGGGGGGCATACCACGGGTACTGGGTCGAGGAGCTGGGTGCGATCGAGCCGCGCTTTGGAGATCGGCAGGTGCTGGCGGCGCTGTCGTCTGCGCTGCACGATCGGGGGATGGTGCTGTATCTCGACATGGTCTACAACCACGTCGGCTACGACGCTCCCCTGGTGGAGGCCCACCCTGACTGGTTCCACGGCCTGGGGGACATCGTCGACTGGGACGATCCAGTGCAGCGGATCACCCACGATGTCCACGGGTTGCCTGATCTCGCCCAGGAGCGCGGGGAGGTGTACGCCTACCTGCTGGAGCAGACCCTGCCGTGGCTGGAGCTGGCCTCGCCCGACGGGCTGAGGATCGACGCGGTTGGCCACCTGCCGGAGGGGTTTCTGCGGAGCCTCCGCGCGGATCTTCGGGCCGTCAGCCCCGGGGTGCGGCTGCTGGGCGAGGTGTTCGAGGGCAACCCCGCAGCGCTGGCGGCCCGGGCCGCCGCCGATGAGCTGGACGAGGTGTTTGACTTCCCGCTGATGTACGCGATCCAGGACGCGATCTGTGGCCAGGGCCCGATGGGGCGGATCGCCGCAGCGCTGGCGGTGGCTGACTATGGGGGCGCAGCACCGGTCACCCTGCTGGACAACCACGACACACCCCGGATCCTCTCGGTGTGCGGGGGTGAGGTGGAGCGGGTGACGACGGCGCTGGCCTGGCAGCTCAGCGCCCGGGGCACCCCCTCGGTGACCTGGGGCACCGAGGTCGGCCTCAGCGGAGGAGCCGAGCCCGACAACCGCGCCGACATGCGCTGGGCGCCGGACGGCTCGGCGGAGCCCCACCCCCTGGGCGACGCCCTGCGGCAGCTGCTGGCGCTGCGGGGGCGCTGGCCCGCGCTGCAGCGCGGCGACACCCGGGTGCTGTACCTGAGCCCCGATCAGCTGGTGGTGGCCCGGACAGAGGGTCCCGGGGGGGTGCTGATCTACGGCGGACGGACCGAGATCGCCTCGGTGCGCTGGCCTGGCTCGACGGCGGACGAGCGCCTTCAGCCTACCCCCGCGATCTCGCTGCAGGCGCTGCAGGCGGTCCCTGCCCGGCGCGGGGGGCGGGTCCGCCTCGAGGTGACCTTCGCCGGGCTGCCGGCCCTGCCCGAGGGCGCGATCCGGCGGGCGGTGGGGGCGTCGCCCGCCCTGGGGGGCTGGGATCCAGGGGCTGGACCCCCGCTGGTCAACGACCAGCTGATCCTCGAGGTCGACGATGGCTCGGTGCTCGAGCTCCGCCTCGGGGTCGCGGGAGCAGGGGGCGACTTCACCTGGGAGTCCCGCCCGAGCAACCGGATCCTCCTGGTCACCTCCGACGAGATCTCGCTGAACGGGGGAGCGCCCGGCTGTGGGCCCGACTGTGCTCCGGCGATCGACGGAGTGGCGCGGATCACCTGGGAGTGAGGGGGCACGGTGCGCGACAGGCGCTCAGTTCTGGGGCCAGTGGGGCTCAGGGCTGCCGTCGATGCCCACGAACACGTCGAACATGCCGCCGAGCTGGTTCATCACATACAAGCGATCCCGCCGCCAGCCCCCGATCCCCGAGCCAAACCGCAGGGCCGTGGTGTACACCCCCTCGGGCGAGGTCAGGCGGACGAAGGGCTCTAGCCGACCGTCGGGACGGATCCTGCGGATTTGGCCGTCGATCTGGAGGGTGTAGATGTTGCCACACACATCGACCGCGGCCCCCTCGAGCAGGGTGTAGGGATCCGTGGGGATCGGGGAGAGGGTGCCCGACTGAGTGGGCTCGCCAAAGCGGTCGAGCCCCAGCTGATCCAGCGAGCTGGCGAAGGCGACGGTCCCCGTGCCCGGCAGCTGGGTGTCGTTGGTGAAGTACAGCCTGCCCGCGTCTGGAGAGAAGGTCAGGCCGTCGAGCTCGGCCCCGGGGAGCTCGAGCAGCAGCTCGGGGGCTGCGGGGGCGGCAGGATCGAAGCGCAGGATCTGGCCCTGGGAGGATAGATAGAGCTGTGCGTCGGGGCCTACGACCATGCCCAGGGGATCGGTCACCCCGGGCAGCAGGAGGCTGGCGGCCGCGGTCTCCGGATCCAGGCGCACGATCGCAGAGAGGGAGCGATCCGCGAGCGCTAGATCCCCGTCGGGCAGCACCCGGATCGCTCCGAGCTCAGCGACGGCGTCGTACACCCCCACCCGGATGGGATCACCGTGGTAGGGCGTCGCAAACAGCTCCCCGATCGCGGTGTCGATGTTGTACATCAGGCCCGCGCTGTCGAAGGCGAACTCGTCGCTCGACGGGACATTGACGATGTAGTCCCAGCTCATGGGCAGGGGTGGGAGGTTCTTGCAGTCGGTGCCTGTGGGTGGGGTGTCGGTGCCCGTGCCCCCTGTGTCGTCGGGGGTCTGGGTGGGGGCGCCTCCCCCCGTGTCGAAGGGTTCGCTGGTGATCTTGACGGGTCCCGGGGGCGCGCCTCCCCCACATGCGAGGAGCGCAGCGATCAACAGAACAGATAACTCGAGCATGATCCGAGCTTAGCGTCTGCAGAGGGGCTCCAGCGACAACCATTCGTCAACCCGGTGGGGCCTGTCGCCGGGGCCGCCCGGATCGCCGCGGCCTTGTGCTCCCGTGATGTGGCCTCCCCGCCCCGGGGCCGGGCCCGAGCAGGCTGCGCCCGAACCCGCAGGGTGGATCGCGCTACAGGGCGTAGACGCCCCGGGGAGAGGCCTCGGGTGGACGGAGCCGCCGGAGGTGGGTTCTGTTGTGCAGCGGAGGTGGCATGGCGAGGCTCGTCACGCTGTCGTGGCCCGCGCTGCGGTGGATCCCCGGATCCCTGGTGGGGATTGGCCTCGCCTCGATCCTGCAGGTGTGGGTGGTCCGCTTCGTCACGCCCCCGTGGACCCTCACCATGGTGCAGGCGGGGATCGAGGCCCGCACCCTGCCCAGGCGCCGGGTGGCCCGCCTCGAGGCGCTGGGGGAGCATGGCCCCCGGGCGTTTGTCGCCAGCGAGGACGCACGCTTCTATCTGCACCATGGCTTTGACCTAGAGGCGATCTGTGGCGCGGTGCGGGCGAGCCTGTCGGGGGGACGCCTGCGCGGAGGCTCCTCGATCTCCCAGCAGGTCGCCAAGAATGTGTTCCTGTGGCAGGGGCGATCCTGGCTGCGGAAGGGTCTGGAGGCCTGGTACACCGTGTGGCTCGAGGTCCTCCTCCCTAAGGATCGGATCCTCGAGCTGTATGTCAACGTCGCCCAGACCGGCCCGCACACCTTTGGCCTCGAGGCGGGCTCGGGGCTCCACTTCAACAAGCCCGCCGCCTCACTGTCGCCCGGCGAGGCTGGGCGCCTCGCCGGGATCCTCCCCGATCCGACGCGCTCGATCTCGGGCGGAGCGGCTCGGCGTCGGGCCTCCTGGATCAAGGCGAACCCGGCCCCCTTCCCCGGCGATCCCGGCTACGATCTCGTCCTCGATGCCTACCGCTCGAGGCGCCATGGCCTGCTCTCCTGTCTGCTCTAAGCCGCCTTCAGCCCGGATGAGGGCAGGCCGATGGTGGGTCAGGGAGGCCCCGTGCAAGCTGTCTCACCCCGCGGTCTACAGGACTGCCTGAACCAGGTCGAGCGCCTGAACATCTTCCCCACCGCTGCGCTGAAGATCCTCGAGCTCTCCCGATCCCCCAACGCCCTCCTGGATCAGCTCGAGGAAGCGGTCGCCCTCGATCCCGTGCTGGCGGCCCGGGTGCTCAAGGTGGCCAACGCCCCCCTGTTCGGGCTGCGGGTCCGGATCGGGACCCTGCGGCGGGCTCTGCAGATGCTGGGCTTCGACGGCGCGCGGAACATCGCGATCTCCTTGGCCCTGCGGGGGATCAGCGACGGCGGATCCGAGTGGGGAGAGCGCCTGTGGCGCCACTGCGAGGCGACCGGCTGGATCTGCAGAGTGCTGTCGCGTCGCACCCGGAACGTGAACGCCGACGAGATGTTCGTGGCCGGGCTGCTGCACGATCTGGGCCTGCAGCTGCTGCTCATCCTGGAGCCCGGGGTCTCGACGGAGCTGCTGGAGGTCCACGGGCCCGACGATCCAGAGCTGATCCTCGCCGAGACGAGGCATATGGGGTTCCACCACGGGCAGCTCGGGGCTGAGTGTCTCCGGCGGTGGAAGCTCCCGCCCTATGTGGTCCAGCTCGTCGAACAGCACCACCTCCACCCCCTCCACCCCCTCCAGCCGTCGACCTCCGCGCGGCCGGCCCAGCCCCGGCTGCTGGCCCTGCTCCAGCTGGCGGACACCCTCGCGGATCCCCTGCTCGAGGGCGCAGATCAGGGCACCCTCGAGCAGCTGGCGCTCCACCACCCGGCCGAGGACGATCTCCGGATCGCCCGGGGGGCGATGCGGGCCACCCTTGAGCTGCTGATCAAGCACCGGGGGGGGATCGTCCCGGGCGCTAGTGGATCAGCTCAGGGGTGAAGGTGGTGAGGAGCCCCGCGGCTGGCTCCAGACCGCCGTCCAGGTGGAGGTCTACTCCGAGCCGGGCCTCGAGGCGGAGCGGGAGGCTCGGGGGGCCTGCGCTACCGATCAGGCGTGCAGACACGCGATCGGGCCACAGCAGCCCACCGCTCGCCCCCAGATCGACGGGCCCCACGGATCCCCCCAGCGCACCCTCGGTGCTTAAGGTCCAAGGCAGGGCCTGGATCTTTTCCTGATCGAGGTAGCGGATCTCGCCCCCCACCAGCGGAGCCACGGAGGCCGCGCCGCGGATCCACAGCGAAGAGGCCCGGAGCACCAGCCCGGCCTCGACGGGGATCCGGAGCTTCAGCGCGGGCTCGTGCACCGTCAGGCCCGGCGAGGTCTCGCGGATCGAGGCCTCCCCCACCGCGGCGCTGATCCCTACGCCGGTGAACAGATCGAGCGACAGCGTGTCCTCGTGGAGGGGCTGGGGGATCGTGGGGCGCGGTGCTGCGTTGGGATCCCGCACCGGGAGGCTGGGGGGCAGCAGGGGCAGCTTAGGGGCGAGGGTGGTGACCGTGTTCGGAAGCACGTAGATCATCTGGGCGAAGCGGACCTGCTCCCTGCCGATCTGGACCAGCTGGAGCCCGGCGGGGACGTCGAGGGGGGGCGCGACGGGGACCCCGTTGATCTGGATGAGATAACCTTCCTCCACGCCCTTGGTGATCAGGTGCCCGCGGGCGGAGGGCTGGGTGTGGGCGGCGTCGAAGCGCCTCCGCAGCGGATCCCCGAGGCCCTCGATCCAGGTGTCGGGGGCGACCCGACGGGCGGCCTGGAACGCATCCGTCGTTCCCTCGTCGTCTCCCTCCATCGAGGCGAGGGAGCCCTCCAGCAGCCAGAACCGCGCGAGGAGGGATGGATCGGGCAACCACCCACAGGTGAACAGCGTCTCTGCGGTCTCAAGCTCGCGCTGGACCCCGGGGAGGTCGAGGAGCAGCAGCGCCTCCTCCGCTGCGTCGATCGCGACCTCGAGGGGCGCACACCCCGCTCGTGCTCCGGTGATCGCGAGCACAGCGATCAGTACAGCACCTCCCACTCGTCTTCCCCCTTCCAGACAAAGCGCGTGGGCTTGCGCTTGCCGATGTCGATGTCGAGGGTGGATCGCCTCTCGTCGAGGCGCATCTCCAGGCGATGGGCCCCTACGGCGACATCGTAGCCGATCAGCGGAGTTCGCCCGAGGCGGATGCCGTCGAGGAGGATCTCGG
>DRPG01000669.1 GCA_011376105.1 Deltaproteobacteria bacterium | reverse complement strand
TGCGACCGTCGTCACCGCCGTCACCGCTCGGCGGGGGCGGCTCCGGGGTACAGGGAGCGGATGGTCTCGGTCTCGACCGCAGCGTAGAAGCCCCTGGGCAGGATCCTCGCGATCTGGACTGCGTCCTGGCCGATGGCGAGGATCACCATCGAGTGCTCGGTGAGCATGGTGCCGGGCTGGACGACCTGCTCGCTGCCGTCGGGCAGGGCGATCACCGCCCGGGGGGGCTGGATCTCCAGCAGGGTGGCCACGACCCGCACCCCGAAGGAGGTGTCGGCCAGCGGCTTGGTTGGATCCCACACCGGGCTGGCCAGCCGGTGGGCTGGTGCCCCACCCGCCGCCGTCGTCGTCGCCGCCGCCGCCGTCGCCGCCGCCGCCGCCGTCGCCGTCGTCGCCGTCGCCGCCGGGGAGGACGCAGGAGACGACGACGGCGCCTGGACCTCGCTCAGGGGGACGCCGAGCATTCGGGCCTGCAGCGCCACTGGATCGGTGACCCCGCCGGGGGGGAGATCTCTTCGATCCTCAGCCTCGAAGTCGAAGGAACCCTGGGGGATCTCGGGCTCGCTTGGGGGAGCGGGGGCCTCCCTCGACCCGGAGACGGGCACCGGGACGAGGGGATGGCCCGAGGGCTCGAGCTGGACACAGCCCGACACCCCGCCCGTGAGGAACAGCACCAGCGCAGCCCGCACGCCTCCTCCTATCGCCAGAACATGGGGAACCCGGTCGGCAGGTACCACAGCATAAGCGCGAGGACGGGGGGGATCGTGATCAGGGCCCCGGTCAGCCGAGCGGGGCTGTCCCTGAGGGCGTCGAAGGTGGCGCGTGGGTTGGCCAGGAAGAGCGCCAGATAGACCGTCCACAGCGCCTCCAGCGGGAGGCGGAACCGGGTCATGCCATACATGATGGCGGTGATCGCCAGGGTGTAGATCGTGGTGCCCACCGCGACATAGGCCCAGGGGCCCCTCGCCCGACCCCAGGCCGCCAGCGTCCCGCCCACGTACAAGGCGGTGGTCCAGGTGACGATCAACACACAGAGGGCCTCCTTGAGGAACCAGGGGAGCCCGGGGAGGTAGCCCCACCGCACGTGGCGGGTCAGGAACGAGTTCGGGTTGAAGATCTGCGCCAGCCGCATGGGGATCCGGCCGATGAACCGGCCGGGGTGGGTCTGGATCCACCTGAGGGCCTGCTGGACCTCACACTTGCTGGACTGCACCGGGGGCTCGCTGCGCTTGCAGGGCCGCCGCCCGGTCTTGAGGTAGCGAGCGAACAGGGGCTGGGTCAGCATGCCGTTGCCATAGTCGAAGGTCAGCGGCGGAAAGTCGTTGTTTCCCAGGAACAGCACGTGGCCCACGGTGGCGTCGGACACCATGAAGCCGCCGTAGGTCTGGCTGCCATAGATCGACCACGGTGAGACCGTCAGCACCAGGCCGACTCCGAAGGCGGCCAGGCTGCGCCAGCGCTTCCGCCCTGAGCTCACCCAGTCGTTGAGATCCAGGGGGTTGCCCTGCTCGGGCCAGCACACCGCCAGCAGGTACAGCGGCGGCAGGTAGGTGGCGATGCCCCGGAACAGGACCGCGAACCCGAGCATCACCCCCGACCACAGCGCGGGCATCCAGCGGCTGGTGCGCTGGGCGATCAAGATCCCCAGCCCCGCCGCCAGCAGGAAGAAGATGTAGATCGTCTCGATCCACAGCGTGTTGGTGAACCAGGCGATCGTCGGGTTCAGGGCCAGCAGCAGCGCTGAGATCCGGGCGGTGCGACGCCCCGACACCAGGTGACCGATCGCGTAGAGCATCACGACGCTGATCATCGAGAGGATGACCTGCATGACCTTGACCGACTGCATCGTGCCAAAGATCTGCTTGGTCCACGCGAGGAGGAAGGGGTAGCCCGGCGCGGGCAGCCAGCCCTTGCTCGAGGTGGTCAGGCCCTCCCCCTCGATGATCGCGTTGGCGATCGCGCGGTAGATGCACTCGTCCCGGATGCACTCGCTCTGGGGCCAGAGGAGCAGCGGCGCCACCCGGAGCACCAGCCCGAGCCCCAGCGCGATCCACAGCCAGCGATCCTGAGCCCAGCGCCGCCAGTCGAGCCCCGAGATCCCTTGCTCCATCCCTACTCCGACCACGCCGGACACGGCGTCGCCCCCTGGTAGCGCCCGCTGGGCAGCGGATCAAGGAGAACAGGCGCTCAGTTCGAGGGGAATCGGTCGGGGGCCAGCCGGCTGGAGCGCAGCTCAGCGACCAACCGATCGACCAGCGCTTCCTCCTCCTCCATCTCCTGGAGGCGTCTGTGGAAGCGGCGCCTCCGCGCCACCCAGCCGAACGGCAGCAGCAGGGCCCCCAGGACGAAGACCCACTCTCCGAGCTCGGCCATCAGGCTCGCGGGCACCAGCGCTCGGCTCTTCCAGCGGCGGCTCCAGCTGGACTCGACCTCGCTCGGGGAGGCGCCGGTGGCCTGGTGGATCGCCCCCCACACCCCCACCCCGTCGAGGGAGGCGCCGACCAGCTCCGGGAGCACCGCGTCTCCGTGCTCGGCCTGGAGGTACTGGACGAAGTCCGCCGATGCAGCGTAGGCGAGCCGGGCCCGCAGAGGATCCGTGGGGAAGCGTCGCTCCAGCGACTCGATCCCCATCGGCCCCCCCGTCAGGGACGAGGACGAGAGGATCCGGGCCACCTCGGGCCCAGCCTGGCCCGCCAGCACCTGGGCGGCGCCCTCCTGGAGCCACGCAGGGGGCACCCGGGGCGCGAAGGCCCTGCCGAGGATCACGTGGACGAGCTCATGATCGAGGACCTGCTCCAGCGGCTCGTCCGTCGCTGGTCGGATCTTCGTGTCGCGCAGGAACACCACCCCGAGGCGGGGCCAGGCCGTGGCGTCGGCCCAGGTCGGGGATCGGCCTGGCTGGAGCGTCCGGAACTGCTCCTCGGTGCTGGCCACATACACGTGGATGGTCTTGCCGATCGGCACACCCAGCTGCTCGGCAAGGTGGGGCAGGGCCTCAGAGCCATGGCGGGCCAGGCGCAGCAGCAGATCGGTCCGATCCTCGTCACCATGGATCCGCAGGTAGGTGCCCTCGACGGTGGTCCAGCCCCCGGGGGGCAGGGGCAGCTCGGTGCCCTCCTCTGGAGCGGGCGCGCTGCGCCACTCCTGAGCCGAGGCCTCGCCCAAAGATCCCAGGGCCAGCAACGACCACACCAGGATCCAACACCGCAAGACAACACCCATGCCCCTGATCTTGGATCGTAGCCTGCGTCCGCCAAGATCGGATGACACTTCGCGACAGCCTGGAGCCTGCATCCGACCCTCAAGAGACCCCGGAGGCTGCCGATGATCGTGCATGCCGGCACACTACGAGGATGCGCTGTCTCCCCTGCGGCGGAGGGTGATCCACACAGGTGGCTCCCTGGTGGGGGCCTTCATGGTGGTGGCTGTCGTGTCCTCGCTAGGGGTGTTGCCGGGCTCGGCCCCCGCCCGTGTGCCCGCGACGCTCTGGTCGACCCTGGCGATCGCGATCTTCTCGCTGCTGCGCTACGTCCGCAGCCGGGAGGCCTCCGGAGCCCCGATCGCGCTGTACGATCAGGGGCAGGCGTTGCTGTTCCTCACCTCCCTGGGGCTGGCCACCGGGGTCTTGCTGGAGCGGGGGCCCAACGCGCTGCTCACCCTGTTCCTCGGCCCCCCCCTGCTCTTGACCCTCGGGGTGGTGCTGCCGCAGCCTCCTCAGCGGCGCCTCTGGGTGGGTGGTGTGATCATGACCTTTGGCCTGCTGTTTGGGCTGCGTCAGCTGGCGAGGCCTCTGCCCGGCCTCGACGACTGGGGCGTCGTCGTCCTGGGGATCGCCTGTGGCGCGGCCTCCCTCGCCCTGGCGGGGGGCGTCCTGGTGGCCCTGCTCGAGCTGCTGGAGCACAACCTCGACGACGTCGAGCACACCCGGAGCTCCCTGCTGCGCACCCACGGCGATCTGGCCCAGGCCCGCGATCGAGCCCTGGCGGCGAACCGGGCCAAGGATCTGTTCCTGGCGAACATGAGCCACGAGCTGCGCACGCCGCTCAACGCGGTGATGGGCTACACCGAGCTGGTGCTCGAGGATCTCCAGGGCGCGGATCAGCCCGAGGTGATCCGGGATCTCCGCCGGGTGGACGCTGCGGCCCGCCACCTGCTGGGGCTGATCTCGGGGATCCTGGAGCTGACCGAGATCGACACCGACTCGGTGGATCTCGAGGTCTCGGAGGTGGACGTGGTGGGGGTCGTGGGCGATGCCATCGCGGTCGTCCGCCACGATCTCGAGCGCGCGGGCAACACCCTGCGCCTCGACGGGCCAGAGGATGCGCTGCTGACCACCGATCTGTCCCGGCTGCGGCAGATCGTGGTGAACCTGTTGAGCAACGCGGTCAAGTTCACCGATCACGGCGAGATCCAGATCCGCTGGGTGTTGGAGGGAGGGTCGCTGCGGCTGGAGGTCCAGGACTCGGGGCCGGGGATCCCGAGGGACGCGCTGGAGCGGATCTTCGAGCGCTTCGAGCAGCTGGATCCCTCGAGCACCCGGACCCGGGGCGGGGCGGGGCTCGGGCTGGCGGTGACTCAGCGCCTGGTGCAGCTGCTCGACGGCCGGATGTCGGTCGAGAGCGAGATCGGAGCCGGCACCACCTTCATCGTGGAGCTCCCGGATCTGGAGGCGTCGGAGCAGGCGGCGGTGGATCTGGCGGTCTGAGATCGGCGGGAGCCGCGAGCCACAGCCCCACGGCCCAGAGCCCCGCGAGGGCGGTCGCGGGCACGAGCAGCGCGCGCATGGCCTCGAGCGACCAGCACCCGTGTACATCGAGGCCCTGAGCCGACAGGGCGAGGGCCAGGGCGAAGGCCAGCCGACCCGACAGGCTCTGGAGCGACAGCCAGGTCGCACGCAGGCCCGACGGGAGCCTGGGGTGGGTGGTGGCAACAAGGATCGGCCCCGCCAGCGCAGAGGGCACGCTCCGGAGGGCGAGCAGGGGCAGCAGCACCGGGTGCACCGCGATCGCCATCGAGCCGATCACCCCCACCAGCAGCGCCCAGGACACGAGCGCCGCCCCGGGGACCCCCAGCCGCCGCGCCAGCCGGGGTCCCCGGGGCCCCAGGGCCGCGGCCAGGCCCATCATCACGGAGGTGGCCACGCCTGCGACGGGGGGGGCCACGGCCAGCGCCCCCTGTGGATCCAGGGGCGCGACGAGGTGCTGTAGCCAGGGCTGCATCAGCTCGTAGGGGACATGGATCGCGACCGTCAGGCCGATCCCCTGTGCCAGGGTCCAGCGCAGCACTGGATCCCGCAGCCGGTCCAGGATCCGGGAGGCTTGAGCGAGGGGGGGCTCGGCGATCCCGTGGCCCGGAGGCTCCACCAGGCCCCAGGCCGCGACCACCGCGACACACCCCGCCAGCGCCGAGAGCGCGTGCCCCAGCCAGAGGGCCACGCTGGCCACCCCGCCCCCGATCAGGGCCGAGAGCGCCAGGGTGGCGAACGCCCGGGACTGGGCGCTGGCCTCGCGCTCGGCGAGCTCGTCGGTGCGCCCCAGGGCGACCAGGGTGTCGTACAGCAGGGAGGTGTCGGTGCCCGACTGCAGCGCCATGCCCGCCGCCAGCAGCAGCTGGCCCGCGGCGAAGGCCCAGAAGGGGCCGCCGATCGCCAGGGTGGCGCTGCCCAACACCCACGCCACCGAGGCCATCAGCAGGGTCGGGCGCCGGCCGAAGCGATCCGAGAGGTAGCCCGACGGCACCTCCAGCACCACGACCCCGGCGTAGTAGATCGCCTCGAGCCGGAGCACCTCGGCGGGCGCCAGGATGCTCGAGAAGTACAGCACGAACACGGGCATCCAGAACAGGGCACTTCGCCCGATGTGGAGCCATGGATAGCGTGTGAGGTTGCCCTGCAGCCCGGTGGACATGGCCCCGCAGCATATAGGCTCCGTGGCTGCGCAGGAGCAGGACATGGTGGGGTTGCTGTCGGTGGGGCTGGCGGGGTTGTGGGCGGGGCCCTCGGGGGCCTGGGCCGACGAGGTACGGGGTCACGTCGGGGGGCAGCTCGAGACCCAGGGCCACGGCATCCTCGATCTGGGGTGGCGCAGGGGGCCGCTGTCGGCGCAGCTGTTCACCGACACCCTCGATCTCCGCCTCTCCGAGCGCCCGGGGTGGGGCTCCTGGTCCCTCGGGGTGCGCGCCGCTGCCTTCGCTGCGGGCATGTGGCTCACCCCCTGGTCCAACGGCGCGCCGGATCTCGATCGGGCTCAGCGTGCCAGCTACGTGGGGATCGATGGGCTGCTCCAGCGCAACCTGGGCCGGGGCTGGTGGGTTGGAGCCTCGGGGTTCGTCCGTCCCCACCGGTTCCTCCCGATCGGGGACGCGACCCTGCACCTGGAGCCGAGATCATGGACCCAGCTGGACGCCCGGGCGGGGGTGTGGCACGCCGGGGGTCGGCTCCAGGGCGAGCTCCAGGCGGGCCTGGATCTGCTGGACACCGGCGCGTCTCCCCACCTGCACCTGTCCGCCGCGTGGCGTCCCGGGGCCCCGATCGCGCCGGTCCTCGAGGGCCACCTCGGGCTGGCGGAGGGCACCGACGATCTGAACGCGACTCGGCTCGGCGGCCTGACGCCCTACCACGTGCCCTTCGCCGGGGCGTCCTGGGCTGAGTTCTGGGTGGAGGACTACGCAGTGGCCCGGATCGGGGCTCACCTGACCGACGAGCGGTGGTCGGTGACCGCCGTCGCAGATCTGGGGGGCTGGACCCCCCCGAGCGTGACCACCGGAGAGCGCGTGCTCGGCACCACCGCCCTGGGGCTGGCCCTGATCGGGGGCTGGAGCGCTGCGCCCTGGTCTGCGCAGCTCGCGGTGGGCTACTCGCCCACCCTGATCCGCCCGGACGGGATCTGGCCCGTGCCCGTCTACCTGCTGGTGGGCTCGTCCTGGGCGGAGGCCGCGCCACGCCGGGTGGGCACGGGGGGATCGAGCTGACCCGGCTCGTGCGGCGGGTCGCCCTCCGGCTCAGCCACGAGGGCCGATCGCGCCCGGGGGCCCTAGAGCCCGGGGGCCCTAGAGCCCGGGGGCCCTAGAGCCCGGGGGCCCTAGAGCCCGGGGCGCCCGGGGACCGGGGAGCCCACTGTCACCGGGTGACAGCAGGGCCCCGGCGGCGCCACACAGCGCGATACAGGGCTGTCGGAGGGTGCATGGGGAAGTGGCCGCCGACCTCTGAGCAAGCAGGGCTGCCCACCGGGCTCGCCGGCACACGGTTTCGGCTCGTCAGCGAGCACTCCCCCACCGGAGATCAGCCCGCGGCGATCCAGGGGCTGCTCCGGGGGCTGGAGGAGGGGGCCACCCACCAGGTGTTGCTGGGGATCACCGGCTCGGGCAAGACGTTCACCGTCGCCAACGTGATCGCCGAGGTCGAGCGACCCACCCTGGTGCTCGCCCCAAACAAGACGCTGGCGGCCCAGCTGTTCGGGGAGCTGAAGAAGCTGTTCCCCGACAACGCGGTCCAGTACTTCGTCTCGTACTACGACTACTACCAGCCCGAGGCCTACGTCCCCAGCAGCGACACCTACATCGAGAAGGACTCGCTGATCAACGAGGCCATCGATCGGCTGCGCCACGCCGCCACCAAGTCCCTGCTGGAGCGCCGCGACGTGATCATCGTGGCGTCCGTGTCCTGCATCTACGGCCTGGGGAGCTCGGAGGCCTACGAGGGCATGATCCTGCTGCTGGAGCAGGGGGCCGAGATCCGCAGGGGCGACATCCTCGCCAAGCTGGTGGAGATCCAGTACGAGCGCAACGAGGCCGACTTCCACCGGGGCACCTTCCGGGCCCGCGGCGATGTGATCGACGTGTTCCCCGCCTACGAAGAGGATCGAGCCCTCCGGATCGAGCTGTTTGGAGACGAGGTCGAGGGCCTGTGGTTGTTCGATCCCCTCCGGGGGAAGAAGCTCGATGAGCTGGAGAAGGTAGCGATATACCCAGCTTCTCACTATGTTGCCCCCGAGGAGAAGCTAAGGGCTGCGGTCGAGGGGATCGAGTCTGAGCTGGGGCAGCGCCTGGAGCAGCTGCGGAGCGCCGGCAAGCTGCTCGAGGCTCAGCGCCTGGAGCAGCGCACCCTGTTCGACCTCGAGATGATTCGGGAGATCGGTCGCTGCAAGGGGATCGAGAACTACAGCCGACACCTGTCGGGCCGGGAGCCCGGGGAGCCCCCGCCGACCCTGATCGAGTACTTCCCCGAGGACTGGCTGCTGATCGTCGACGAGAGCCACATCGCGATCCCGCAGGTTGGGGGCATGTTCCGTGGCGATCGATCCCGCAAGGAGGTCCTGGTCGAGCACGGGTTCCGGCTGCCGAGCGCGCTCGACAACCGTCCCCTGCGGTTCGAGGAGCTCCTGGGGCACGTCAACCAGGCGATCCATGTCAGCGCCACCCCCGGCCCCTGGGAGCTGGAGCAGGCGGGTGGGCGCTTGGTGGAGCAGATCATCCGCCCCACCGGGCTGCTGGATCCAACCGTAGAGGTCCGCCCGGCCCAGATCCAGGTCGACGACGCGCTACACGAGCTCCGGATCCGGGCTGAGCGCGACGAGCGCACCCTGGTCACGGTCCTGACCAAGCGCATGGCCCAGGAGCTCACCGATCACTGGCAGGAGCTGGGGGTGCGGGTGCGCTACCTGCACGCCGACGTCGACACCCTCGAGCGGATGGAGATCCTGCGGGATCTACGCCTAGGGGAGTTCGACGTGCTGGTGGGCATCAACCTGCTGCGGGAGGGGCTCGATCTGCCCGAGGTGAGCCTGGTGTGCATCTTGGACGCGGATCGGGAGGGGTTCTTGCGCAACGCCCGCTCCCTGATCCAGACCATCGGGCGTGCTGCCCGAAACGCAAACGGGCACGTGATCCTGTACGCGGATCGGGTGTCCGACAACATGAAGGCCGCGATCGACGAGACGCAGCGTCGCCGAGCGGTGCAGGAGGCCCACAACGCCGAGCACCAGATCACCCCGGTGACGATCCGCAGGGAGGTCGACAGCCCCCTGGCCGCCTTGGTGTCCGGAGACTTCGTGGAGGTGGCCCTGGAGCGCCCAAGGCCCTCTAGAAGCAGCGATCCGCTGCCTGAAGATCCCCGCAAGATCCCCAACCTGGTGAAGCGGCTGCGCAAGGAGATGCGGGAGGCCGCAGGGCGTCTCGAGTTCGAGAAGGCCGCAGAGCTGCGGGATCGGGTCCAGGATCTGGAGGCATACATGCTCGAGCATGGGGTGGTGTAGCCACACGCGGGGTGTCGCCGTGGCCCGTCAGGGTTCGTCCCATCGCCCCCCCTGGGGCAGGTGCGTGGGGCCGCCCGGGCGTGGTGGCATCCGGTGACCGACACGGCCGGGCGCTCCGGCTAAGGCCCCGTATATCCACAGGAGGCCAGCGGTGCAGATCCGGTTTGCTGACCCGAGCGACGCAGCGACCATCCACCGGTTCATCGTGGAGCTCGCGACCTATGAGCGCGAGCCCGACGCGGTCGAGATCGATCCCAGAGCCCTGGCGGAGCAGCTGGCGTCCGAGCCCCCCCCCTTCGAGTGCCTGCTGATCGAGATCGGCGGGGTGGCTGTTGGGTTCGCCTTGTTCTTCCACAACTACAGCACCTGGCGCGGGACCCGGGGGCTGTACCTCGAGGATCTCTACGTCCAGCCTAGCCACCGGGGCACCGGCGCGGGCCGGGCGCTGATGGCCCGGCTGGCCCAGCTCGCCCGGGAGCGCGGGTGTGCGCGCCTCGAGTGGGCGGTCCTGGACTGGAACACGCCGGCCATCGCGTTCTATGAGTCGTTGGGGGCCGCCCCGCAGCCCGACTGGACCCTGTTCCGCCTGTCGGGCGGGGCGCTGGAGGCACTGGCGGAGGATCGACGCAGGTCATGACGTCGGGGCCAGGCGTCTTGGGGTACCGTGGCGGGATGCCGACCTCCTTCCTCGCGCTGGGGCTTGTCCTCGCTCCATCCACCGCCTGGGCCCAGGTCTGGGTGTCTCCCCGTCGCGCGGGGCAGACCATCGTGCGGTACGCCGATCACGACTGGCTGACCGTGGAGTTGCTCGTCGACGAGCCGATCGGAGGTAACGAGGCAGGAGGGGTGCGGCTGTTCTTCTACGAGTCCGAGCGCGCGGCGGCGGAGCGCGCAGCGGCTCACCTTGAGGACGCCTACCGCCAGCTGTCCGCTGCGTTCGACTTCGTCCCCCCCAAGCGCTTCGACTACGTCGTGTACGGCACCTACCAGGAGTTCCTGCGGACCAACCTGTTCCCGGTGCAAGAGGGGGTGCTCGGCGCCACCGCTCCGAGGGGGCTCGAGGTGGCCCTGCCCTACTTCGGCGACCACGCGGCGTTCTGGCACACCGCCACCCACGAGCTGGCCCACGAGTTCACCATCCAGAAGGTGCGCGCGGCCCGGGGCGCCGACGACGTCTGGGGGGATCCGGTGGAGGTCCTGCCCCTGTGGTTCATCGAGGGGCTGGCCGAGTTCGTCGCCCTAGGCCCGATCGGCGGAGAGTCGTCGATGCGGGTCCGGGATCTGGTGGCCAACCCCGATCTATACGCAGGCTACGGGCTGCTGGGGTTCTGGGACGACTGGCCCGGCTATGTGCTGTGGACCTATGCAGGTGGCCACGCCCGGATCACCTTCCTCGAGGAGACCTACGGCGAGGGCACCGTCCAGCGGGTGCTCCAGCTCGCCCCCGCGGTGCTGTCCAACGTCGGCCCGGCCAGCCGGATCACCGGCTTCGACAAGCTGCTCGAGCACATCACCAAGGACGACAAGCCCCGGATCGCTGCACGCTTCGACGCCTGGATCAAGCGCCGGGCGTTCCAAGAGGTCATCGACGCCGGGCAGTCCTTCGCCGACACCGATCCCCTCGACGCGGTGGTCGGGGTGCCGCTGGCCCTGGACGCGACCTCCGATGGCTCCCTGCTGGCCTACCGGGCGATCTCGACCGACAGCGGTCGGACGGGGCTGTATGTGGTGGATCCACGTCGGGCGGTCGCCACAAAGCGGATCGCCGCCGATAGCCGGCCCGGCACCGAGTCGCTGCATCCGATCGATCCCCGGAACTTCGATCTCGAGGGGGATCGACTCGTGTACGTGGTCGAGTCCCATGGCCACGATGTGCTGGTGATCCAGGAGCTACGCCACAGCGCCGAAGAGCGCACCGGTCCCTCCCCCGAGGAGCTCCGCGAGGGTACCAGCGCCGCCCCTGACACCTTCGATCTGCCGGATGTCGCGAAGGAGCAGACCTGGTGGCGGATCCGGATCCGCAAGGGACGCACCGAGCGGATCGGTCTGTATGAGCACGGCATCCTCGCCGCCACCTCGGTGGCTCAGGAGCCCGGTGGGGCTCGGATCGCGCTGGTGGGGCTGGGCGAAGACGGGGTGCGGGATCTGTGGATCGTCGATCCCCACGGAGGGATCCGGAGGCGTACCCGGGATGTCGCCGCTGAGCGAGACGTCGCCTGGGGTCACGACGGGATCGTGTTCAGCTCGGATGCATCCGCCGACGGACGGACCCAGATCTTCCGCGTGGATCCAGACGGAGACAGCCCCCCGGTGCGGATCACCACCGCCGATCGCGATCACCACAGCCCGGTGCCGATCGAGGGGGGCCCGATCGTGTACAGCGCCTACGAGGAGGGCTCGTCCCAGCTGTATGCCCACCAGGGCGGCCAGAGCGTCCGCCTGACGGATCTGCCCACCGGCGCGTTCGATCCCCAGCCCGGGCCCGACGGGGGCCTGTGGGCCCTGGTTCAGCACGCAGGTCGGCTCCGTCCGATCCTGCTGGAGGCCGACGCGATGCAGCTGTCGGACGGCAGCGGGGAGCTGGGTGCGGCGGGGCCCCCGGTGCAGCTGCCCACTCGATCGCTGTCCGATGCCTCGCGCTACCGTCCGCTGGATCCACGCAACTGGGGGATCGACGGAGGCTTTGCGGCCCTTGGGGCGGGGGCCGGCGGCGTGTACGGCCAGCTGTACCTCTCCGCCAGCGACCGGCTGCGGGATCACGCTGTGGTGTTGGCGGCGCAGGCCTATGGCTCACTGGAGCTGACCGACGCCCAGCTGCTGTACCTCAACCAGCACGGCCGGATCACCTGGGGCGCGGGCCCGTTCCATGGCCTGCGCTTCCGGGTGGACTCCTCGATCGACACCGATCTGCTGTTTCAGTCCGGAGAGCGCTTCTATGGGGGCCTCGCCAGCGCCCGTTACCCCCTCGATCGCTACGTCTACCTCCAGCTCGATCAGGCGCTGGGGGGGGTGAGCTACTTCCTGTTCGACTGGGACGAGGAGCTGCTGGCGGATCCGGAGCTCAACGGTGCCGGGCGCGACCTGCTGCCCGAGTGGGAGGCAGCCAACCCCTTCCCCCGCTGGCAGTCGGAGAGCACGCTGCGGGTTGGGCTCGATACCACCCGGTACCACCCCAAGACCGGACCTGTGGCCGGGCTCACCGCCCTGTTCGAGGCCACCTATGGGGTCCAGCCCTTCGATGAACAACAGTATGGCTCGCTGCGGCTCGACGTCCAGCAGTACCTGCCGGTCCCCCTCATCGCCGGGGGCAACCTGGGGCTTCGGGCCTCGGGGGCGACCAGCGGGCTGGGGGGCTACGCCCGGGGCTACTGGCTGTCTAGCTATGACACCCTGCGGGCCTATACCTGGGGAGATCCCGATCTGCTCGGTCGGCACTATTGGTTCAGCAACGCCGAGCTGCAACTCCCCCTCGACGCCTTGCTGCGTTTTGCCCTGGCGAGCAGCGTCGAGGGCGTGGCCGGCCTCGACTTCGGCGGTGTGTCCGACGAGCTGGACCAGCTGTGGGAGCGTCGGGTCCTCGATGGCGCCCTGGGCAGCAACTTTATCCTCGGTCCCCTGGTGTTGCGCCTGCACTTCGCCAGGGCGATCGACATCGGCGCTCCGCTGCCCCAGAGCAACAGCCCCTGGGTCACCAACTTCTCGATCAGCTGGCTGAACCTCTGAGCTCAGAGGAGCGTAGGGCTGGGCGGTTGGGCGGGCGCGGTTGGGCGGTCGGGCGCGGTTGGGCGCGGTTGGGCAGGCGCGGCAGCTTCAATCTCCCACAGCTCTCGAGCCTCCACGGGGACGTGGGCGGCTGCGGAGCGCCCGGAGACCGGTAGGGCGCCGGGGTGCTGCGGCGTGGCCCGGGGCTGCCGGGGCACTGCGGACGCGGCTGGGCGGGGCTGCCGGGGCACTGCGGACGCGGCTGGGCGGGGCTGCCGGGGCACTGCGGACGCGGCTGGGCGGGGCTGCCGGGGGGCTGCGAGCCCCCACAGCCCTCTCTCTTGGTTCGGCTCGAGCCCCGGGCCCCCACCCCTTCAAAGCAGGGGCTCTATGAGTCGGGGCGGACGTGTTGAGGGCCCCTACGAAGTGCCCCTTGGGTCGTCGAGCCTCGCGACAGCGGGGCGGGGCTCCCGGGGCTGACGACGAAGCGCATGAGTCGGGACGAAGCGCCGTACGCCCAGCGTCTGCAGCCCTCGTCCCCCCAGCGTCTGCAGCCCTCGCCCC
>DRPG01000668.1 GCA_011376105.1 Deltaproteobacteria bacterium | reverse complement strand
GCGGGCCGATGCACAGACCGTGCTGGACTTTGCCCAGGCCTGGGGCTGTGATCCCCGGGAGGCCCTGACCGGCCGGGGGGTGCGGGTCTGGCTGCTGCAAGGAGCCCCCGTTGCTCGCAGCTTCACCCAGCGTGGCCGGGGGCGGAGCGCCCGCAGCGGAGCGGACGCCCGGGGGCGGAGCGCCCGCAGCGGAGCGGACGCCCGGGGGGCCTCGGTCGCGTGGTGGGAGCCCTTCGCGTGGCTGTTGGCCCTCGCCGGAGGGATGCTCCTCGTCTCGTGGTGCCTCGGGATGCGGCTGTCTTGCTCGTCCAGGCACGCTCCACAGGCCGTCGGCCGGGCCGCGCTCACCGGGGAGCTCACCCTCCCCAGGCCCACGGTGCTGACCGAAGCCGCCTGCCGACAGAGCAGCACCTGCAGCGAGTGCTCAGGGTGTGCCTTCGGGGCTCCGTGTCGCAGCGAGCTGCTGGCCTGCCTGGGGCACCCCGGCTGCTTGAGGACACAGGCGTGCTTCCAGGGCTGCTCGGATCCAATGAGCCAGCTGGAGCGCACAGGGCGGGCGACCCTGTTTGGAGATCCCAGGACCTGCCTGAGCGCCTGCGGTGAGGAGGAGCCCGAGGGAGCCCGGATCTATGCGTCCCTGCGGACGTGCGTGGCGTGCACCTGCGGGGATCTGTGTCCTGAGGCGGTCCACCACGACTGTGTCTGTGCCACGGGCGATGGATCGGGCGGGTAGGCTGGTGCAGGAGGGCCGATGCTCCCCTGGCTGGCGTGGGTCCTGGCGTGTGTGGGAGACGATCCTCTCCCCGCTGATCTGCTGGATCGTGAGCCCCCGCCGTGGCCTCCGCCCCCGCCCCCGCCCCCGCCGTGGCCTCCGCCGTGGCCCTCAGTGGGCGAAGGACAGCGTGTCCATCAGGGTGTCGAGATCGCTGCGCAGGACCTCGTACTGCGCCCGCTCCTCTCCCTCGAGGGCGCTGGCGGGGTGGGGCTCGCCGTCGACAAAGCGACCCTGCAGATCGAAGAGCCACCAGCCCCCCCGCCGGGCCTGCATGATCTTGTAGCGCTCGTTGCGCAGGGCGATCTGATCGATGTCGTAGGGCCCACCCCCCGGGGGACCGAAGCGCTCGGTGAACACCGTGTGGCGGGGCCCGTCCTGGGAGGGATCGGAGAGCAGCGGAGCGAAGCTCACACCATCCAGCACCAGATCGCTCACGTCGACGCCCGCGAGCTGGGCGACGGTGGGGAGCACGTCCACCACGTGGACCAGCGCCCAGGCCTCGGCGCCGGGCTGGACCTGGGGACCCGAGACGATCAGGGGCACGTTGGTGCCTCCCTCGTACAGCGAGGCCTTGCCGTGCTCGGGCTCCCGTGGGGGCAGGATCACGCTGCGATCCGTGCCGTTGTCGGCGAGGAAGATCACCGTGGTGGTGCGTCGCTGCTCCGGGGTCATCGCGCCGAGCAGCCTGCCGATCTCTCGATCGAGGGCCTCGACCGTCGCGTTGAAGCGCTCGATCTCTCTGGGGGGTGGATCCGGGATGTTTTGGCTCCGGAGCTCGTCGGGGGGGGGCTGCAGCGGAGAGCGGGGCGCGTTGTAGGCCACATACAGCAGCCATGGGGGCTCCAGCAGCTCCAGCTGGCCGATCGCGTCGTCGGTGGTGTCGCGGGTGGGGTAGGCCGTGGTGTGCCCGGGGTGGCCGTCGATCACCTTCTCAAAGCCGTCGTCGGGATCCCCCGTGGCGCCCGGGCTGCGCAGGTTGCCTAGGCTGCCCGCGTAGTGATCGAACCCCTGCAGGTTCGGGTGGACGAGGGCGTGCTCGGACCTGCGGCTCGAGAGGTGCCACTTGCCCAGCGCGGCGGTGGACCAGGTGTGCTCGGTGCTTCGCCCCAGGACCTCGGGCAGCAAGACCTCGGCCAGCGGGAGCTCGTAGGTGGACCGATCGAGCTCCACCAGCCCCCCCATCCCGGTGCGTCGGCCGTAGCGACCGGTGAGCAGCGCCGCTCGGCTGGCGCTGCCGGTGGGGTAGGCGTAGGCGTTGCGGAACAAGATCCCGCTCGCCGCGAGCTGATCGAGGTGGGGGGTCAGCGGTGGGGTGGGGTGCTCTCCGTAGGCGCCCACCTTGTCGGTGCCCAGATCGTCGGCCACGATGATCAGCAGGTTGTGGGGCCGCTGGGCTGGCTCCGGCTGGAGGAGCGGGGCCACGATCGGGGGCGGAGAGGTGGCTGGCTCGGGGCCCCCACACCCACACAGCAGCGCCAGCAGCAGGGAGGCGGGCATGACCGTCAGGCTCCCCCCCGGCCCGCGATCCCGTCGTTGTGATCCGGCAGGGGCACTGGATCGTAGCCCCCGGGGTACAGGGGATGGCACCTTAGGATCCGCTTGACACCGAGCCAGACCCCGTACACCCCCCAGCGCTCGATCGCCTCCACGGCGTACGCCGAGCAGGTTGGATCGTAGCGGCACGCGGGGGGGGTCAGCGGGGAGATCCACCTTCGGTAGAACCGGATGGGGGCGATGAGCAGCCAGCGGACCATGGGCCAGTGCCTCGGGCGGTGGAGTCGCTGCCTGCGACGGTAACCCACCCGAGATAGATGCATGATGCATCTTACAGGAAGCTGGACAGCGGCCGGGCCGCCTGAGCCCCGGATTGGCTCTGGCCTGGGATACCCTGCCCTGAGGGCGCTCGGGGAGTGTCCGATCGAGCAGACCTGTTCCCTCCGCCAGGAGCAATGGATCATGGGTCGATCCCCCTCTTCCTCTTCCTCTTCCCGGGAGCTGTTCCCCCGGGGGACCCGGCCTCCTCTCCCCCTGTGCCGGTGGTCCGGCGTCTTGCCCGTCTTGCCCGTCTTGCCCGTCTTGCCCGTCTTGCCCGTCTTGTCCGTCTTGTCCGTCTTGTCCGTCCTGCTCGGTGCGTGCGATCCCTATGCGCGCTGGCCCGATCCTGCCGAGGTTTTCCCCTGGTCCTACGAGCCCCTGGCTGGGCTCGAGCCCTACGAGGAGGTGCGGTTCGAGACCGACACCTGGGAACCCCTGGTGGACGCCTACGAGACCGCCCAGTACGTGATCAAGTCCCTAGAGCACCGCAAGGACGCTCCCATCGAGGAGCTCCAGCACTTCGGGCTCTCCCGCCCTCCCCCGATCGTGGCGGGTCACCCGCTGCTGTCGTTCGTCGGGGATCTGATGGTGATGGACGACTTTGCGCCGTCCTACGCCGCAGGGGTCGCCCCCCTGCTCGACGGTGGGCTTCGGATCGGCAACCTGGAGACCCCGGTCTCTCCGATCCATCCGACGGATCCATCCGAGCTGGTGGTGGAGTATGGGCTGTACGCCTTCAACGCGCCGCTGTCGATCCTCGACGCCCTGCCGCTGGACGTGCTGCAGCTCAACAACAACCACGCCCTGGATCTGGGCGACGAGGGGCTGGAGCAGACCTACAAGAGCGTGAGCGGCCGGGGCTATGTCCCGATCGGCTTCGGGGGCAACCGGGTCCAGGCGGCGCTGGGGGAGCTTGAGGTGGCGCTGTTGTCGTACACCTGGGGGATCAACGGAGCCCCTGAGAGCCGCTACGATCTGGCGGTCGTGCCCTTTGGGCACCTTGAGGCGGGCCTCGATTTGGATCGGATCCGCGACGAGATCGCCGAGGCACGGGCGGACGGCTCGAGCCACGTGGTGCTGCTGCTGCACTGGGGCTTCGAGTACGAGTACTGGCCCGATCCCCACTTCATGCGGTTGGCCCGGCGCATGGTGCGGTATGGAGCCGACGTGGTGGTGGGGCAGGGGCCCCACGTGGCGCAGCCCGCGGAGGTGTGCGCCGTGAACCAGCCTCTGGCGATCCCGGGGATCGGGCAGTGCTCGGTGCGGACCGACGACGGCGAGCAACGCAACGCAGCGGTGCTGTACTCCCTGGGCAACTTCGGCACGGATCTAGATGGGCTGCCGCTGGAGGTGGGGATCGTCGGCAGCGTCTCGCTGGATCCGGAGGGGGGGGTCAGCGGGGTTGGCTTCGAGCCGATCGCCCGGGTAGCGACGGACGAGGGGGTGGTGCTTGCACCCCTGGTGGATCTCGCCACAGATCCGGTGGATGGCGAGGCCTACGCTGAGGAGGCGCTCCGCCTCGATCGCCTGCTGGGCACATCCTGGAGGCGCACGCGGTAGCATGCTCTGCTGATCGGGAGACGCGATGGTCCTGTTTTGGAGTGCGGTGGCGCTGGCGGGCCCCTCGGCGCTGATCACCTCGGGGGATCCAGAGGTG
>DRPG01000667.1 GCA_011376105.1 Deltaproteobacteria bacterium | reverse complement strand
CGACAGCGACGGCGACGGGATCGACGACGCGGTGGAGGGGGTGGACGACACGGACGGCGACGGAGCCCCGGACTTCCAGGACCCCGACAGCGACGGCGACGGGATCGACGACGCGGATGAGGGCGCCGGCGACGGAGACTGCGATGGCCTCGAGGACCGGCTCGACAACAACGCTGAGGACGGCTTCTGCGACACCGGCATCCTCCCGCCCGCCACCACCCCCACCGATCCGGGGGGGGCGCCCACCAGCCCCCTCGAGCCCTTCGCCCAGCCTGGCCAGTTCACCGGAGGCTCCTGCTCGGTGGGGGGCTCCTCGGTGGCCTGGATCCCGCTGCTGGGGGCGCTGGCGCTGCTGCGGCGCAGGCGCGTGGTGGTGGCGACTCTGCTGGGGGTCGCTCCGGTCGCTGGAGCACAACAGGTCAACGCACAGCGGTTCACGCCGTCGGTCGACGGGGGGCCGCTGATCAAGGTGGAGGACGCTCAGGTGGCCGAGGGGGGGAGCCTGGGGCTGTGGCTTGGCTACGCTGACGATCCCTTCGTGTTCCGCCCCGAGGACACCTCTCTGGATCATGTCCCGATCCTCGGCGCGGTGGCCACCACCCACCTGGTGGGCGCCACCGCGCTGGGGCCCCTGCGGGTGGGGGCTGAGCTGCCCGTGCACCTGTTCACCTCGGGCTACCGGATCGACGTGCCGACCCACTTAGGCGACGTGCGGTTCTCGACCAAGGCCGCGCTGGCCGATGGCGACGGCATCGCCCTGGCGGGCTTCGCCGATCTGACCCTGCCCACCGGCACCCAGGACGCCTGGGTCGGAGCGGGGGCGCCGCGGCTGCACGGCGGCGGGATCGCCAGCCTCACAGGAGACCGCTGGCTCGCGTCTGCGTCCGTTGGGGTGATCAGCGGCACCGGGGCCGAGCTGGGGGAGCTCGTGGTCTCGCCGGCCCTGCGCTGGGGGATCGGGGGTGCGGTGGCGGCGTCCGAGGCGCTGTGGTTGGCCGCTGAGATCGACGCTGAGCGCTGGCTGGGCAACGCGGGCCAGGGCGGAGCGATGCCCGCCGAGGCCCTGCTGTCGCTGCGAGCTGCGGTGGACGAGGTGAGCACGGCGTCGATCGGGGTCGGTCGGGGGCTGACCCGGGGGCTCGGGGCTCCTGAGCTTCGCCTGGTGGCGGGGATCAGCTGGCATGGAGCGCCCCCGGAGGCCGAGCCCGAGCCGAGCGAGGTGGTCGAGGTGGTCGAGGTGGTCGAGGTGGTCGAGGTGGTCGAGGTGGTCGAGGTGGTCGAGCCACAGCCGGCCCCGATCGGGCCCGGGTCCCCCGCCGACGGACGGATCGTGGTCCGGGTGCTGGACGCCCATGGCCAGCCGGTGGGATCAGGGGAGACGATGCCGCTGCAGCTCGGTGACACCGGGGGCCCCCAAGCCACGAACCGAAGGGTTGAGCTGCACGTCCTCGAGCAGGAGCAGCCGTGATGGTCGAGGCACGCAGGGCCGCCACCGTGCTGCTGCTCCGGGAGGCGGCGTCGGGCCCCGAGGTGT
>DRPG01000666.1 GCA_011376105.1 Deltaproteobacteria bacterium | reverse complement strand
GGGCCCGGGCGCTGTGGACTGTGGGACCGCGGGCACGGGCGCTGTGGGGGCCAGGCCGGTCTCGCCCGCGCTCTGCGGCTCGCCCGCGCTCTGCGGCTCGCCCGCGCTCTGTGGCTCGCCCGCGCTCTGTGGCTCGCCCGCGCTCTGTGGCTCGCCCGCGGGCAGTGTCTCCGGGGTGGCGTCCCCGGGGCCCGGCGGGGGCTTGGGGGAGAGGGTGGTCGTGGGGGGGGCATCAGCGCCGGGAGCGGGCGGCTCGGGGGGGCTTCTTCTGAGCTGGGTCCCCACCGGGGGTTCCCCGGAGGCGTCGGGCTCGGCGAGGGCGAGCCCGGCCCCCAACAGCAGCAACCACCTCACGCCCACCCCCTCCGCGCCAGCACCCGGTGCAGCGGGCCCCGGAGGTGGGGTGCGAGCCGCAGGCGCTCGGGCTCCTCCTTGATCGAGCCAGCCTCTGGAGGCTCCCCGCCGTCCCAGATCAGCAGCCCGACGTGCTGTAGCTGTGCCAGGTGGGCCTCGGACCAGCCTTGTGTGGTGCAGAACAGGCCCGCGTGTTGCGTTGCGTCGATCCAGCCCTGGCGGGTGACCTCCAGCAGGGTGAGTAGATCGTGCTCGGGCAGCCCAGCCAGGCGGGTCAGCGGGGGCCGGGGGACCGCACCGATCCGGAGCTGGTTGTTCACCATGTCGACCTCCTCGATCGCGGCCATCCACAGCCGGAGGGCGTCGGCGAGCACGCCCGCGGACGCTGCGTGCAGGGTGCGGAACCAGGCTCGCCGCCGCCTGCGCTCGCGATCGTCACCCCGCAGCAGCACGTGCTGCAGCTGCCAGCCCAGATCCTCGTCGGCCTCGAAGGAGACCTCGAACCCGCTCATGGCGTGGCGGGACAGCAGGGCCTGCTCCAGCTGCTCCACCTCCAGCGCGGTGAGGTAAACCACCGTGCCCATCGCCTCCTCCAGGCCGGTGGAGCGCACCGCGAAGGACCACACCGCCTGATCCGCGAGCACCACAAAGGCGTGGTGGCCCCGATCAGAGACGATGCCCCGCACCAGACGCTCCAGCGGAGCGGTGCCTCCTGGGCGCCGGGTGAACAGCCAGCGTATGCCCTGCACCACCACGGTGCGGGGCTCGGAGGGCAGGGCCTCGAGCCAGGCCTCGACCTCGTCGACCGAGACCGGGCGATCGGGGGCCCAGCGGATGGGCTGCTGTGAGCGGGTGGCTGCGGTGATCAGGGCCAGCCCCGCCTGGAGATCGAGGCCCACCACCGCCGCTGAGCGGAAGCCCGAGGGAGCCGGCGCCAGCGCAGCCCGGAGGCGATCCAGCTGGATCTTGCGACCTGAGAGCAGATCTCCGGCCTCGAGCGCGTGCTCGGAGAACAGGCGGCGGTAGACCACCGGGACGTCGGCCTGGGGGCTCGGTGGGGCGATCGCGCTGCGGAGATCCCGCTCGTCCCCCAGCTCCGGCAGCCCGAGGGCGGCCCGCAGCGCCAGCAGGCGATCTTCGCCGAGGGTGCGGCGCAGCAGCCTCCCCAGGCGCTCCCACGCGTTGGGCAGCCCCCTCCAGCGCCGTGCCCGGCGGGCCAGCTGGCGACCCAGGGGCGCCTCCCGGCTCCACAGGTTCCGCAGCTCGGAGAGGTCCCCGTCGAGGATCGTGTTCCGCAGCTGGCCCATGCCCCCGATCACCGCGTCATGGATCCGCATGTCGGCGTCGGAGATCTTGGCCTCGACCTTGCGGGCGACGGCGTCGAGGCCCTCGTGGCTCCGGCCCACCGCGCCGATCACCATGGCGTGGACCAGCTCGGTGGACTCGGGGGGGATCGGTGCGTCTGGATCGAGGACGTCCAGCTCTGCGCTGGCCAGCTCGACGTTGAAGGCCACCACGCGCTCGACCTCCTCCAGCGTGGTGCCCAGCTCGTGCAGCTCGGACGACAGCTCCACCGTTAGATCGAGGAGATCGCGGGTGACCCGCACCTCGACAAAGCCCGCGACCACGTCCCGGAACGGCAGCGAGGTGGTGGGGCTCATCGTGGGTAGGGACCACTCCCCGGTCACCGGGCGCCCGGTGGGGACCTCGTAGGACTCGGTCAGGGACTGGATGTGCTCGCGGAGGTGATCCAACAGCTCGTTGACCCATGACTCGTCGGCCAGCTTGTTCGCCATCTTGCGCACGACCTCGTGGGCCTCGGCGATGTTGTGGATCACCGGCTCTGACGTCGTGCGCAGCTGCTGGGCCAGCGCCTTGGGCCCCGATGGCTGCAGCAGCAGATCCCGGGTGGCCTCGATCCACTCTCCGAGCACGGCCTCGACCCTGCGGACCTGGGTGGGGCCCCGGCCCCGGAGGTTCCGGACGAGGCGATCGGCCTGCTGGGACACGACGTCGCGGATCCGGCCCTCGAGGCCGACCAGCTCCAGCTCCAGGGCCAGCTGGGTGAGGCGCCCCTGGACGCCCCTGCGGGCCTCCTGCAGCCCGGGACCCAGGCGGGTCAGGCCCTCGTTGCGCTGGGAGAAGACCCGGCTGTAGCGGCGCCTCCTCGGGTGGAGATCCAGGGTCCCGATCGTGCGGACGTCGATCCGGAGGCGTTTGAGCGCGCCACCGAGGATCTCTGCCACCCGGGCGGAGCCCTCCTCGGCGACGGCCTCGATCTCGTCGAGGGCGATCTGGAACTCGGCGTCGGCGTCCTGGCGGAGCACAGCGAGGCGCTCGACCGCGGCCTCGGTGCCGCGCTCCTCGGCCAGGGTCGCTGCGTCCCCCAGTCCGTCGGTGATCAGGGCGAACAGGGCGGTGACTCGGTTCGCCAGGTGGATCTCGGCGTTGGCCAGCAGGGCGGCGAGGCCCTCCAGCCGCCCGGGGACCTCGCCGGAGAAGTGATAGCGGGCGAGCTGGCGCAGGGGCACCTCGCGCTTGAGGGGCCACACCCGGTTGCGCAGCCGCGCCAGGCTCCGGCGGAGCGCGGACAGCGAGCCCTCCTCCCGGGGCAGCAGCACGTCGGGGTGCACCGGCGCCTCGAAGCGCTCGGGCAACGTGGCGACGTGCTCGTCGATCGCCTGGGACAGCTCCAGCGGGCTCCAGCGATCGGCTCGGCTGGTCCTCGCGGCGAGATCCAGCACCAGATCGCGCCAGCGCTCCCCCAACTCGCCGATGTCGTTGCGCAGCGCGACGCTGATCTCCTTGGGCTCCCCCGGGCGGACCGCCGCCCGCCGTGAGATCCGGAGGAACTCCCGGCGAAGTTGGCGGATCCATGCCTCCGTGTCCCTCCGGAGATCCGACAGGGGCAGCCAGGTCTGATCCCGGGCGAGGGCCCGCAGATCGTGGCCGAGCTCCTCCACCGCCTCGTCCAGGGCTCCATGCCCCGTGGGCAGGGGCTCGCCCCAGGCGTCGTCTCGATCTGGATCGGCGGGCACCCGGCGCTGGGGTGGCTCGGGCACCGGATCCCCGGAGTGATCGGTGACCTCCTCGGGGCTGTCTCCACCGACCTCCCCGGCCAGGCCCAGGCCCCACTGCAGCAGGATCGGCCCGATGACCTCGTTGATCGCGACGCCGGCCAGCAGCAGGGAGTTCAGCGCCAGCCCGATCTCGCCACCCAGGGTCTTGTTGGCCTCTCCGGCCAGCGCGATCACCACCCCCGCCTGGCTGACAAACCCCATCCAGCCATACCTGGCCACCACCTCCGGGGCTCCGGTGAGCTGCGCTCCGGCCCGTACGCCGAGGTACAGGGCGAGGGTCCGGACCCCGACCAGCAGCAGCGCCGGGATCGCCATCTTGACCACCAGCTCCAGGTGGAGCCCCGCCCCCGCGAGGGTGAAGAACACCACATACACCGGCAGCGACAGCCGCTCGACCTCATGGATCAGGGTCTCCCCCCGATCGCTCCAGTTGCCGACGACGATCCCCGCCACG
>DRPG01000665.1 GCA_011376105.1 Deltaproteobacteria bacterium | reverse complement strand
GTTGATCGTCGCTGGTTGATCGTCGCTGGTTGATCGTCGCTGGTTGATCGTCGCTGGTGATCACACCACCGGATCACGGCTCGATGGCGCTCCGCAGGGCCTCGGCGTTCATCGGGCCGGTGTCGTAGTGCAGCCACCGCGGGGCGGCCCACTCTACCCGGGGGCGATCGTCGGTGTTTAGCCAGCCCGCCCCCGCCACCCGGGCCAGCGCCGCGGGTCCCAGCAGCGGACGGGGCTCCAGCGCCGCGGGCCAGCCTCCGCCGGTGCCCCCCAGCAGCAGCACGTCGCTGCCCTCGATGGTCTCGACCAGCACCGCGTCGGGGAACACCTCGAGGAAGGTCCGCAGCAGGCCACGCAGCTCGTCCGGGCCCATGCCGTACAGCTGGATCCACTGGCAGGCCACCCCGCCCGGCGCCAGGTGCCGGCGCACCAGCTGCCAGTACTCGAGGGTGAACAGGCTCGAGACCCCGGTGATCCAGGGGTTGCTGGGCTCGCTGATGATCACGTCCCACCGCTGGCTGGAGCGGGTGAGCACCGCCCTCGCGTCGTCGATCCACAGCTTGGTGCGCGGATCGGCCAGCGGTGCGCCGCTGACCGCGTCAAAGTAGCGTGAGGCCTCGATCACCGCTGGCTCCAGCTCCACCACCGTGAGATGCTCGACGCCCTCCTCGGCGAGGACGGCCCCGGCGGTGATCCCGCTGGCCAGGCCCACCACCAGCACCTCCGCCGGATGTTCCGCCAGGCGCACCGGGAGCTGGCCCGACAGCAGCTGGGTGGGCATGTCGGCCCCGGTCGAGGCGTCGACCTTGCCGTTGATCGACAGCCAGGTGTTGCCGGTGCGCAGCGAGCGACCCACCGCCACCGCGCCGGTGCGGCCATGATCGTAGCGCAGCAGCTCCCAGCCCTCGTCGGCGAACCGCTCGATCGCCGATGTGCTCGGGTCCTCGAAGTCGGAGATCCGCAGGTGGACGCCCACCGCATACAGCCGTGCGTCCCAGCGGGGCACGGCCAGCGCGAGCAGCACACCGACGAGCACCGGCCAGGGGGAGCGGGCGATGGCTGAGGCGGCGATCATGGCGATCCCCGAGAACAGCCAGACCGCCCCCCGCAGCTCGAGGAGCGGCAGCGCGATCAGGCCCCCGAGCAGGGCGCCGGAGATGCTGCCCACCGTGTTGGCGGCGTACAGCAGCCCGGCGTGGTGCTCTAGGCGGGGCCCCAGGCAGCGCACCGCGGCTGAGAACGCCAGGCCCGACGAGGCCGGCGCGCCGGCCATCGCCACCATCGCGATCACCACTGAGCCCGGCAGCATGATCTCGGGCCCCCCGAGGCGCCACAACCCAGCGACGAGGTAGGGCAGCCAGCCCCACACCAGGGCCCCGGCCAGGGCGAGGCCACCGAGGCCCGCCAGCCCCAGGATCAAGCCCCGTACAGGATCCGTGGGCCAGCGCCGGCCCAGGGCTGCGCCAGCGGCCAGGGTGGCGAGGAAGGTGGCCAGCACCCAGCCATTGGCCTGGACCGTGGCCCCCAGGGCGACGGCGGCGAGGCGGAACCACACGACCTCCAGCCCCAGGGCCGACAGGCCGGCGGCGGCGGTGGCCAGCCCCAGCAGCGGCAGCGGCAGCCGGGCCGGGGACTCGGAGCCTTGCCCGGGGCTCCGATCGGCGGGTGGGGGCCCGAGGCGTGTGGCGGCGATCGCTGCCCCCAGGCCCACCAGCGCCGCCGCGATCTCAGTGCCCCGGACCCCGAGGCCGGGCAGGGCCACGAAGGTGGCGAGGATCACTCCTGCGACGGCGCCGAAGGTGTTGGCCGCGTACAGCAGCGCGCCGGTGGCTGCGCTGGCCTGGCGCGCCAGCAGGGGCCAGGTCGCCCCCAGGGCGGTGGCCGGGGGGATCAGCAGCAGGCCCGCGGCGATCCAGCGGATCGGCTGAGCACGGGCGGTGGCCATGGGCGCCAGCGCCCCGAGCAGCAGGGGGAACGCCAGGGCCCAGGCTGAGGCGAGGGCCTCCGCGGCGGCATAGCCGAGGAGCGCGGACCGATCCCGCAGCCCGAGCCGATCGGTGGCTGCGCTGCCCAGGGCCAGGCCGGCCATGAACGCGGCCAGGGTGACGCTCGCTGCGACCGCCGATCCCCCGAGCATCAGCCCGAGCCGCCGCAGCCACACGACCTCGTAGCCCAGGGCGGCGGCCCCAGAGCACGCCAGCAGGACCGCGAACGGGTGTGGAGAGCGGGGCATGGTGGGCAGTCTAGACCGGCGGACCCCGCCGCGCCGGGCCCCGGACGGCCAGCGGCTCCGGACGGCCAGCGGCTCCGGGCGACCAGCGGCTCCGGGCGACCAGCGGCTCCGGGCGACCAGCGGCTCCGGGCGACCAGCGGCCCCGGACGGCCAGCGGCTCCGGGCGACCAGCGGCTCCGGGCGACCAGCGGCTCCGGGCGACCAGCGGCCCCGGGCGACCAGCGGCCCCGGACGGCCAGCGGCCCCGGGCGACCAGCGGCTCCGGACGGCCAGCGGCCCCGGGCGGCCCCGGGGCCGGCCCGGCTCGGGCGGGCTCGACGGCCCTGGAGGGGACGGGGCTCCCGCCGCACGGGGGGGGGGACGGCTTGCCGCTCCGCCCGTCGTTTGGCACTCTCCCCCCCAACCGGGGGCGGTCTTGATGTTCCTGCAGCTGACGACGATCGCGGCCGTGGCGGTGGCGCAAGACCAGCCTCCCCCCAGCGGCTTCGACACCCACGGCTTCCACCTCGTGGCCCACGACTCCGATCTGCGGGATCCGCTCGTGGTCCAGCGTCCCGGGCCGTTCACCCAGGGTGACTGGTTCTTCTCGGGCCTGGCCGAGTACGCCAAGGCGCCCTTGGTGCGGTTCACCACCGACGCAGCCGGGGAGCCCGGCGGGGCTGAGGCGCTGGTCGACGATCTGCTGGCGCTGAACCTCTCCACCGGGATCGCGATCCACGACTACGCGCGCTTCGATCTGACCGCGCCGATCTTTGGCCTGACCACGGGCCTCGATCCGATCCCCGAGGGGCCCGCGATGGGGGATCTGCGGCTCGCCTCCATGCTGGTCGTGCTCAGGCCCGATCCGGTGAGCGAGGGTGGGGGTGCAGGCCTGGCCCTGGTCGGCCACCTCGACATCCCCAGCGGCACGCCTGAGCGCTTCCTGGGGCAGCGGGACTTCGCCGGGGGCGCCCGCCTGGCGTTTACCTACGAGGCCTCGATCTTCACCGTCTCGGCCGACGTCGGCGCCCAGATCAACCCCGCCCTGGAGGCGAGCAACGTCCAGGGCCGGGATCGGGCCGTGGCGGGGGTGGGGATCGGGGTCTTGGCCTCGGATCTCGTCGGCTTCACCCTCGAGGGGACCACCAGCCCTCCTCTGCAGGCCTCCCGGTTCCCCGACATCTCCGATCTGCCGCCGATCGAGGCGATCTTGTCGATGCGGGTGCGGGCCCGCACCGGCCCCTTCTGGACCCTCGGGGTCGCGGGCGGGATCACCGACGCACCGGGGGTTGCGGCCGCCCGGGCGTTCCTGGGCATGGGCTATGGCGCTCGGGAGCCCCTGGGTCCTGGCGATCACGACACCTTGATGGCGCTGCGCACCACCGATCTGTGCCCCACTGAGCCCGAGACCCGCAACGGCTGGAAGGACGACGATGGCTGTCCCGATCGTCTCGGCACCCTGGGGATCGATGTGCGGTTCCGGGGGGCCTCGCGGGAGGCTGAGGCGGTGATCGTCGGCCCCACGGGCCAGCGCACCGAGCACATCGGCCTGCAGGGCCTCACCCTCGACGCGGTGCCCGGCAGCCAGTGGACCGTGCGGGCCACGTCGGGCTGCCTGGCGGGGGAGGCGAGCGCCACCGCCGCCGACGGTGGCTCTGCGCTGACCGTCGAGCTGGCCCCGGTCCACGACGCCACCGTCCGGATCGATGTGCTGGGCACCGACGGGTTGCCCCTGTCCACCGCCCAGATCGTGTGGATCTCGGAGCGCCCTGGCTGTGTGCCGTCGATCCCGCAGGCGGTGGGGAGCGGCGGCTCCCTGTCGCATCCGATCACGAGCGGCACCCACACCCTGGTGGTCACCGCACCTCAGCACAACGTCTACGAGGCCCCGATCTCTGTGCTACCGGGCGAGGAGACCCGGGTGGAGGTGAGGCTCGCGGCCTCGAAGATCGTGGTCGAGCGCGAGCAGATCCGGATCCTTGAGAAGGTCCAGTTCGAGACCGCCAAGGCGGTGCTGCGCTCCGACTCCTACGGCCTGCTCGACGAGATCGCCGCCACCATCATCACCAACCCCGATCTGGGGCGGGTTGAGGTCGGAGGCCACACCGACTCGCGGGGCTCGGCCTCGTACAACCAGACCCTCTCCGAGGATCGGGCGCGGGCGGTCCGCACCTACCTCCTCGGCAAGGGCGTGCCACCGGCCCGGCTGATCGCGGTGGGCTATGGCGAGTCGCTGCCGATCGACACCAACAAGACCCCGGCGGGGCGCGAGCACAACCGTCGGGTCGAGTTCAAGCTCATCGACGTCGAAGAGTGAGCGGGGGAGTCCAATGATCCTGGGTTCGACC
>DRPG01000664.1 GCA_011376105.1 Deltaproteobacteria bacterium | reverse complement strand
GCCTGCGGCGCTCCGCCCTGGCCAGCCTGATCGAGGTGCCCGACGAGGCCCTGCTCCGCGCGGAGATCGAGGCTGTGAGGCGGCGGGTGGGGCAGCGTGCGGTGGTGCGGATCACCCTCACCGGCGATGGCCGGCGGGTGCTGTGGGCGACGCCGCCCGAGCTTGATCGGCTGCACGCGCCCGTCCGCTGCATCACCGGCCCCCACCGCGACAGCGCGTTCGTGGAGGGCTTCGTCAAGCACCGCAGCCGGATGGGCTGGGTGGTCGCGATACGCCGGGCCGGGGTCGACGAGATGTTGCTGGTCGACGAGGAGGGGCGCTTCACCGAGGGCACGTCGTGTGCGGTGCTGGCGGTGTGCGGTGGGGTGATCCACACCGCGCCGTGGGACGGACGGATCCTGGAGTCGACCACCCTAAGGAGGCTGCTGCGGCTGTGCGATGCCCTGAAGATCGAGGTCGTGCGCCGGGGGGCCCGCCCCGACGCGCCGCTGGACGCGCTGTACATCGCGAGCACCACCCGTGGGCCGGCGCCGGTGGTGGAGCTCGATGGACGGCCCCTCCCCGGGTGGGATCCAGTGGGCCGGAGGCTGGCCGACGCCGACGACGCCACGGAGGATGGGCCCTGAGATCCGACAGGATCGTGCTCGTCTGCTACCCTGCGCCCCCGGAGGACGCATGATGTTGTGGTTGTCGATGCTGCTCGCCTGCGAGCGACCGCTCTCCCCCGTCGAGGAGATCGACATCAGCGGGCCGCTCCCCACAGGCTGGCAGTGGATCTCCTCCCGTGAGCACGGCTACGAGGCCCAGTTCCCGGGGATCCCCACCGAGGAGGCTGTCACTCGGGAGACCTTCGACTGGGGCGAGGGGCCCTACAGCATGAGCATGTACCGGGCCGAGCAGAGCGGCACCGCGTCCTACATCGTCTTGTCCGGGGAGCTGGCGGATGGGAGCGTCTCCGCGAGGCGGGCTGGGCACATCACCCGCAGCATCCTGGAGGAGCGCGCAGGTCAGCTGGGGGAGATCGAGCAGCTGCACTCCTGGAGCGAGCGCGGGATGAGGACCGGGGTCCACGCCGACATCGAGACCGGGCGTCCCGGGGGAGCAGCGGTCCGGGTCGGGCTGGCCGACGACACCCTGTGGGTGCTCCACGCCGTCGGAGACCGCAAGTTCGTCGTCCCCAGGTTCCTCGCCTCGTTCTCCCTGATCGAGCCCGAGGCGATGTCCCACCCCCTGGCCGAGCTGGAGATCCACTGCCCCTCGCGGTGTGCGCCGTTTGAAGACCAGGTCCGGCTGCGGGGCAGCGCGGGGATCGTCGGGCTGCGGGGCGTGCTCGATGGTGACGCCTTCGAGGCTGTGGCGGTGTCCGTCCCCGAGGAGGGCGCCGCGGAGGTGGTGGAGGTGCTCCGGGATCGGGCCTTCCAGCAGAACCCGATGAAGATCGTGAGGGAGGAGTCCGGCGACGGGCGGCTGGAGATGGAGATGTCAGGCCGCACCCGGGCCTGGATCCGGATCCAGATCGTCGGCGGCTACGGCTATGCGCTGCGGATCCACTCTGACTCTCAGGAGCCCGTGCCCTGGGCGGATGCGTTCTTCGCCCCCCTGGAGGCGAAGGGCGGGTAGGGCCTGGGCGCTGGCTGTGGCCCCGATCGCCCACAGCTCATCGCTCGGGGCTCAGCTGGTACCCAAGCCCCACCCACAGGCCATAGCGGCCTGCGTAGCCGTGGACCGAGACCACCTCGCTGATGGGCAGGACCAGATCCAAGCGGGGGTTGAGCAAGCCGTTGTGATCGAAGCGGATCGTCGGCTGGGCCCCAAGGGTCAGCGCGAAGGGGGTGCCCGACGCGCCGGAGCCCGCGATCCGCAGCGCCACCGCTGGAGCGTACGATAGGCCCACGGGCGAGGCCGGCGGGTGTAGCCACAGGTTGTGTCGGCACCCCTCCCGCCGGAAGCACTGCTCCTCAGCCTGATCGAGGATCGCGGCGTCGAGGATGAGCTGCGCCCCCACCCGGTAGGCATCGGTGTCTCGATCGAGCAGCAGCCCGAGCGACATCCAGGACATCGCGGGGTTGAGCGAGGCGGCCTGACCGAACGCGTCGGCGCGGGCGCCGAAGGTCCCGCTGTAGGACAGGGCCAGCGCGCCCCGCCGCAGGGAGCTGCCGAGCCCGAGGGCGAACCCGAGCTGGCTGGTCATCACGCCTGCGTCGACGAGCAGATCGGTCTGGCCATCGGGCACGACGGCGAGGGCGACGGGGGCCAGGGCGGGGGCCAGGGCGGGGGCCAGGACGAGCAACGACATGGGGCAGGGTAGCCCATCGGATCGAGGCTCACCGGACCTTGATCGATCAGGTGAACAAGACCTCGTCGAGGCAGGAGGTGTCGCCGGACTGCACCGCCCGCGACAGGGCCGAGGCCTGGGGCAGCAGGTTGGCCACGTAGAAGCTCAGGTTCAACAGCTTGCCCTTGCGGTGTGGGGTCTCGCCCTGCTCCTCGATCAGCCGCTTGGCGACCCTCGCCTGGCTCAGCGCCTCGAGCCCTAGGTGGACGACGCCCATCATCGACAGGAAGGGGTAGGCCTGCAGCAGGGTGCCCTCGAGCTGCCCCTGAGCCCCCATGCCCCCGAGGTGCATCGCGGCGGCGCCGCAGTGCTGCAGAGAGCGCTCCAGGGCCGAGGCGGCCTGATCGAAGCCCTCCTCCCGGGCCGCGGCGCACTCGGCCTGCCCGTCGGTCATCCAGTCCATGAACAGCGCCCCGCCCCGGCGCCGCAGCTTGCGACCGAGCAGATCCATGGCCTGGATCCCGTTGGTGCCCTCGTAGATGCTGCAGATCTTCGCGTCACGGACCAGCTGCTCCAGCGGATACTCGCCGATGTAGCCGTAGCCCCCGAGGACCTGCAGCCCCATCACCGAGGCATCGAAGCCCAGATCGGAGCAGTGGGCCTTGAGGATCGGCACCAGCAGCTCCACCCGCTCGAGGTAGCGCCGACGCTTGTCCTCGTCTGCGTCGCGCTCGGCGACGTCCGCCCGCTGGCCGAGGCGGTACAGCATCGAGCGCATGGTCTCGGTCCACACCTTCATCGTCATCAGCATCCGCCGGACGTCGGGGTGCTGCTGGATCGCGATCCGGGGCGCCGACGCGTCCTTGAGATCCCGGACCGAGCCGCCCTGCACCCGCTCCCTGGCGTAGGCGATCGCATAGCGGGTCGCGGTGGCGGCCACCGCCACGCCCTGAGCGCCGACGCCGATGCGGGCCTCGTTCATCATCTCGAACATGATCTGGATGCCCCGGTGCTCCTCCCCGACCAGCCAGCCCTCGCAGGGCTCCTGGGTGCCCAGCGTCAGCACACAGGTGGCCGAGCCATGGATCCCGAGCTTCTCCTCGATCTTGGTCACGTAGGCCCCGTTCCGGGCGGTGAGGGCCAGCTCGTCGTCGAACCGGACCTTGGGCACGAGGAACAGCGACAGGCCCTTGGTGCCGGCCGGAGAGTCGGGGGTGCGGGCCAGCACCAGGTGCACGATGTTCTCAGTCAGGTCCTGATCGCCGCCGCTGATGAAGATCTTCTCACCCTCGAGGTGGTAGCGATCGCCCACCGGGGTGGCGCGACAGCGGTTCTCGCCAACGTCGGAGCCCGCCCCGGCCTCGGTGAGGCACATGGTGCCCGCCCACTCACCGCTGAACATCTTGGTGGCGATGGCCCTGCGCGTCGCCTCGGGGCCGTGGGCGGCCACCACCCGGGCCGCGGCGGCGGTCAGCCCCGGGTACATCTCAAACGCCATGCAGGCGCCGATGAACATCTCGACCACGGCCATGGTTATCACCCCGGGCATGCCGATCCCGCCCAGCTCAGGATCACTGCCCACGCCGATCCAGCCGCCCTCCGCCATGATCCGCCAGGCCTCGCCGTAACCCTCCGGCGTGTGCACGTTGCCGTCGGCATCGAGCCTGCAACCCTCGCGATCCCCGGGGGCGTTGATCGGAGCGAGCACCTCCCGGGCGATCCGGGCGGCCTCGTCGAGGGTGGCCTCATAGGTCTCGCGATCGAACTCAGCGTACTGCTCGATGGGCGCGAGCTCTTCGTGGACCTTGAGCTGATCGAACAGCACGAACCGGATGTCTTCGAGATCGACGTCGTATGACAGCGCACCCATGCTGCCTCCAGGGGTGTGAATGAGTGCTCACTCAGTATCTCGTCGCCGGAGGAGCGGCCGGACCACAGATCCACGCCCTCACGAGCAGCACCTCGACCGAGGCGGGGTGTGGGGAGCCCGCCGGGCCCTGGCTCTGGCCCTGCCTCTGCCTCTGCCTCTGGCCCTGCCTCTGCCTCTGCCTTCGCCTCGCAGGCCGCTGGGGGCTGGGGGTTGCAAGACAGGGCTCTGGGGAGGATGACCCGGGGTATCCCAGGGGCGCCCGCCCGGGATCAGGTGTCCTCCGACAGCTCGCCCAGCACCTCCAGCACGGAGCGCACCCCCACCACACCGACGCCCTCCGGGGCCTGATCCACCGCGCGGGCCGGCGCGATCGCTCTGCGGAAGCCGTGGCGGGAGGCCTCCCTCAGCCTGGCGGCGGAGTGGGAGGTCGCCCGAACCTCGCCCACCAGGCCCACCTCACCAAACAATGCCACCCCTTGAGGCAGCGGCCGATCCATCAGGGAGCTGGCGATCGCAGCGAGGATCCCGAGATCGGCGGCGGGCTCGATCGGGCGCAGCCCCCCCGCCGCGTTCACGAAGATGTCGCGATCGTGCAGGGGAAGGCCGGCCTTCTGTAGGACCGCGACCAGCATCAGCACCCGGGCTCGATCGACGCCCACACAGGTGCGGGCGGGGATCTGAGGCCCGGGGTGGCCCACCAGGGCCTGGATCTCGGCGAGCAGAGGCCTGCTGCCCTCCATCGCGGCGAGGACCGCGGTACCTGCAGCGCCCTGGGCCCGCTCCTCCAGCAGGCGGGCGCTGGCGTCAGGGACCTCTTTGAGCCCGGTGTCGCTCATCTCGAACAGCCCCAGCTCGCCCGCCGCCCCGAACCGGTTCTTGATCGCCCGGAGGATCCGCAGCCCGCTGCTCTCGTCTCCCTCGAACTGCAGCACCGTGTCCACCAGGTGCTCCAGCACCTTGGGGCCCGCCAGCTCGCCGGACTTGGTGACGTGCCCCACCAGCAGGGTGGCGATCCCGGTGCCTTTGGCGAGCTTCATCGCCCGGTGGGCCACCTCCCGCACCTGGGAGACGGAGCCGGGGATCGAGGTGACCTCGGGCACGGAGACGGTCTGCACGCTGTCGATCACCGCGACCCGGGGTTTCTCGGTGCGGATCGCAGCCTCGATCCTGGAGAAGTCGGTCTCGGCGGCCAGCCAGAGGTGATCGCCGTTGACCCCGAGGCGATCGGCCCGCATCCGGACCTGCTGTAGCGACTCCTCCCCGCTGGCGTACAAGACCCGGACCCCCTGGCGGGAGAACCCGTCGAGGGCGGCGAGCAGCAGGGTGGACTTGCCGATCCCCGGATCGCCGCCCAGCAGCACCAGGGAGCCGGCCACCAAGCCCCCCCCGAGCACCATGTCGAGCTCGCCGATCCCGGTGCGGATCCGGGCCTCGCCGCTCTGGTTCATGGGGACGTCGGCCAGGCGGACCGCGGTGGTGGGGATCGCCTTGGCGGCCGCGGCGCTGGCGGCGGACTCCACCTCCTCGGTGAGGCTGTTCCAGGTTCCGCAGTTGCTGCACCGGCCCATCCACTTGGTGCTGCGGTGATCGCACTCCTGACAGCGGAACGAGCGCTTCGCCTTGGCCATGGTCCCTCCGCAGACCCGATAGCCCATGGATCGACCTGGTTCTGTCCTGGCCCGGATACCAGGGCCTGCAGGGAGGGACGGTGGCGGGTGTGCTTCGCTGGGGCCAGTCGGCCTACGAGACGGACGCGGATCTGGCCCTGGAGCGCGACGGTGCGCAGGCCCTGGGGCTCCGCTGGCGGAGGGCGCCTGAGTCGGCCAGAGCTCCCGGGCTCGACGGGGTGGACGCGCTGGTGGTCACCAGCCGGGTGCGGGTCAGCAGGGAGGTCCTCCAGGGCTTCGGGGGCTCCCTGGTGCTGACCACCACCTCGGGGTGGGATCACATCGACGTCGCGGCGGCCCGGGATCGGGGCGTGGCGGTGGCGCGCTGCCCGCTGGCGAGGCGGGATCCAGTGGTGGAGGGCTCGCTGGCCTCGCTGATCGCGCTGATGCGGAGGCAGCCCGCCCTGCTGCTCGCCGCCCGCTCGGGGCGTTGGGCCCGCAGCGAGCTGCCGGGGCTCGATCCCCTGGCCCTGTCGGGGGCGCGGATCCTGGTGGTGGGCCTGGGCGTGATCGGCTCACGCATGGCCGAGGTGCTGGCTGCGCTGGGGGTCGAGGTGTGGGGCGTGGATCCGGCGGGGGTACCGGCGGGGGTGCGGGCCGTGGCGCTGTCCGACGCCCTGCCCCAGGTCGACGGGGTCACGATCCACTGTGCCCTGACGCCCTCGAGCCGGGGCCTGTTCTCCGCGGAGCGGATCGCACAGCTTCGTTCCGGGGCGGTGCTGATCAACACCGCCCGGGGCCCGGTGGTGGACGTCGACGCTGCGGTCAACGCTGTCGCACGGGGCCACCTGGCGGGGCTCGCCCTGGACGTGTTCCCCGAGGAGCCCTGGCCCGGGCTCGCGGGCGCCGCCGAGATCCCCGGGGTGTGGCTGACGCCCCACGCCGCGGGCTACGACCGGGGCCTGGGCTCCAGGGTCGCCCGGGAGGTCACCGCGACCCTGCGGGCCTGGGTCGAGGGCAGCACGCTGCCACACAGCGTGGAGGGCTAGTGCCGATCGAGGCTGGGGAGGTGCTCGCGGATCGATTCGAGGTCCTCGGGGTGGTGGGGCGCGGCGGGATGTCGACGGTCTACCTGGTCTCGGATCGACTCCGGGGGGAGCGGATCGCCCTGAAGGTGGTGCACGATCACCTCGCCGCGGATCCCTCGGTCCGGCGGCGGCTGAACCGGGAGGTGCTCGCTGCCAACGTGATCCGCTGTGATGCGGCGCTGGTACCCCACGATCTCCACGAGATCGGGGGGCGGCTGGCGCTGTCGATGCCGTTCCATCGGGGCCAGACGCTGGAGGAGCGGGTCGCGGCGTCCGGTCCGCTGCCGCTTGAGGAGGTCCGCACCATCGGGCTGCGGATCGCCCGGGCCCTGGCCGAGGCCCACCGCGCGGGGGTGCTCCACCGCGACGTCACCGCGAGCAACATCCTGACCTCGGAGGGGGGAGCCGACGCGGTGCTCACCGACTTTGGCCTCGCCCGGCTGCGCCATGGCTCCACCGCACGCTCCACCGGGCTGCTGGGCACGGCGGGCTATGCCGCTCCGGAGGTCTACGCAGGCGATCGGGCCGATCCCCGCTCGGATCTGTACGGGCTGGGGGCCGCCTTGTACCTCGCGGTCACCGGTCGCCCCGCGTTCGAGGCCAGCGATCCTATGGCCGCCCTGAAGCTCCAGCTCGAGGACGGGATCGCTCCAGTGCGCGCCGTCCGGCCCGAGGTCCCGGCTCCGCTGGCGGAGCTGATCGAGGCCCTGCTGCTGCGGGATCCAGCCGCCCGCCCCCAGGGGGCGAGGGAGGTCTGCGATCTACTGGAGCTGGGACATGCCCCCGAGGCTCCGCCCGAGCCGTCCTCGGCGGTGATCCGCCAGCACCTACCCCCCGGCGACTGGACCGTGGTGATCCGCGAGCGGGACGAGGATCGGGGGCGGCGCACCCGGGCCCGGGTCGAGCGCAGGCGTGCGTCCCCCACGGCCGAGAGCGAGCTCCACCGGGGGTGGCAGTCGCTGGTCTCAGGGGTCCGGGATCTACTCGGGATGCCTGCTTCGGAGGAGCGCACCCCCGAGGAGCGCCTCTCGGATCGCCTCGCCGAGGAGGCGGGGCTCGCGCCCGGCAGCCTGGCGCTGCCCCCGGTGATCTTCGATCGGCGGTTCCGCCTGATCGATCGCACCGACGAAGCCACCGCCCACCGCCTGGCCGACGCGGCACAGGACAACGGCTTCCGGGCCCACGCGGTGCGGATCGGGCAGCCTCAGGATGCCCTCGATCTGCTCGCGACCTACTTCTGGGTGCCGATCGCGGTGGGCTGGTCCACGTCCCCGTTCCTGATCGGCCTGGCCAGCCATGTCCTGCCGGTGGCCGTCGAGGACGTGCTGTCGCTGCTCATGATCCCGTCCCTGATCGCGATGTCGATCGCCCTGCCGGTGTGGGCGAGCGCCCGGGGTCGCCGGGAGCCCAGAGCACAGCGGCTGCCTGCGGCCTACCGGGCCGATCTGACCGAGGCGCTGACGATCGAGGGGGCTGCGCCTCCACGCTACGCCGTGGGGATCCAGGAGCCGACCGGGGTCGCCGAGCCCCTCACCCCCGAGGCGCCCCCCAGCCGGGGGCAGCTGCTGCTGGCGAGGGCCGAGGCCGCGCTGCGATCCCTGCAGGAGATCGCTGAGAGCGACGCGCTGCAGCTGCCCCGTCCCGCCCGCCGGGATCTGCAGGCCACGGTGCGGGAGCTCCACCGCTCGGCGACCGAGCTCTCCGCGCAGGTGGATCAGCTGCAGCGAGCGCTGTCCCGCACCGGTGCTCCGGAGGAAGAGGTCGCGCTGCTGCGGGCCCGTCGGGACCGGCTGCAGACCCTGCAGCGGGCGGGGGAGATCGTCGACGATGCTGAGCTCGGGCGCCTGGATCGTGCCATCGCCGAGCACGAGGCGGATCTAGCGGCCGAGGCGGCGGTGGAGGCACGGATGGCCTCCACCACCGCTCAGCTCCTGGAGATCGCCAGCACCGCCTCCCGGGTCCGGCGCGAGCTGCTGGCTGAGCCCGAGCCCGAGCACACGACGGCCCAGGGCGTCGATCGGCTGCGCCGGGAGGTCCGGGCCGCGGACGCAGCTCGGAGAGAGGCCGCAGCCACGGCCGCGCGCCGGCCGGGGTAGGCCGCGCGATCGGTGCGCCGAGGCGGGTGCGGAGGGCTGCAGGGGCTCCCGGCCGCTGCTTGATCGGCGCTCTAGCGGTGCTCGAGGAGGTGAGCCGCGAGCTCGGCGAACCCGTGCCCTCCGCTCGACGGAGTGACATACGCGGGGTGGGCGTCCATCCGATCGAGGAAGGCGCGCACGTTGGCCACGCCGACCGCGTGGGGGAAGAACGCGAACATGGGCTCGTCGTTGGGGGAGTCCCCGGCGTAGATCCAGCGGTGGCGAGCGGCGTCGAGATCGATCCCGAAGGCGTCCCGGAGCAGCCCCCTGCAGCCCTCGAGCTTGTCGAAGCGGCCGTACCAGCCGTTGACGTGGATGGAGCTCACCTTCGCGGTGGCCCCCGCACGGACGAACTCAGCGACGATGGCGTCGATCGCCTCGGGGGGCAGGGGGGGGACGTCTTCGCAGAAGTCGATGGCCAGATCGAGATCCCGGTAGGCCTGATCGCTGGCCAGCGCGGTGCCTGGGATCCGGGCGAGGATCGTCTGGGCCAGCTCCTCGAGGCGCTCCCGGTGGGTGCGCCGCTCAGCCTCGGGCTGGACGAAGCGGCGCACCATGCGCCCGTGTCGCATGTAGGCCCACAGGCCCCCGTTCTCGCCGACGACCCCGTCGACGGGCCAGAGCCTGGCGATCTGATCGACCCAGCCCCCGGGCCGACCGGTCACCGGCACGACCTTCAGGCCCGCGCCCTGGAGGCGGTGCAGGGCGGAGAAGGCTCCGGGCACCAGCCTCCCCTCCCAGGTCAGCGTGTCGTCGATGTCGCAGAGCACCCCCTCGATCTGAGCACAGGTGGAGGGTGGGAGCTCGGTCAGGGATCGCAGCGCGGCCACGCGACAGCGTATCCCACCGCAGCGTAGACCGGTGGCCCACAGGCGCTCACCCCGTGGCTCTGGGGCCGAAGGCGCCCCGGACCCTGCGCAGCTCCCGGGCGACGGCGCCCTCGCCCGGGAGCCCCCCGGCCGCGGCACGATCCTCAGCCTCCCGGAGGGTCGCCTCGCCCTGGGCACGCTCCCCCTCCACCAGGAGGGCGGCGGCCTTCACCCCCAGGGCGAGCAGCTGCTCTGAGACGTGCTCAGTGCCGTCGAGGAGCCCCAGCGCCGCCTCGATGTGCTCCAGGGCCCGGGGCCCCTGCCTGCGGATGACCGCGATCCGGGCGAGCTCCAGGGTCGCCCGGGCTCTAGAGATCGGATCGGGGGCGACCTCGCGGAGCTCGTTGGCCAGGGCCTGGGCAGCCTCGAGCTCTCCACCGTAGCGATGGATCGTCGCCCGCAGCAGGGCGAGGGAGCGCCCGAGCTCACCGGGGGCAGCGTCCTGGAGCAGGGCCTGGGCGGCTTCGACGTGGGACAGGGCGTCCGCCAGCCGCTCCCGGGCCAGCTCGGTCTCGGCCAGGCTGGCCCGGACCCGGGCCTGGACCTGGGGCATCTCCCTGTCCCCGGTGACCTGCAGGGCGTGGCTTAGCACGCGCTGGGCGTGGGCGGTCTGGCCCGCCTGGTTGAGGGCCGAGCCCAGGCCTGCGACCGCGAGCCCCCAGCGCTGCAGCGCGCCGTCTTGGTGGTGGAGCTCGGTGGCTCGGGTGAGCTGGGCGATCGCCTCGGCGTGATCGGCGCGCTCCAGGGCGAGCGCGCCGAGGCGGGCCCGCAGCGAGCCCTGCAGGGAGCGGCGGTCCAGGGTGATGGCGAGCTGCAGAGCCTCGGCCAGGGCTCGCTGCGCGGGCTCCTGGGGCAAGACCCGGGCCTGGGCACTCAGCACCCCCAGCTCGGTGTGACGATCCCCCATGGCGCGGGCCAGCTCCAGCGCCTTGGCGAGGCGGCTGGTGGCTTCAGGGCGCAGCTGCAGGGCGTGGTGGATCCTGCCCAGATCGGCCAGGGCCCGGCCCAGGAGCAGGCGCTGACCCATGGCGCTGGCCAGGGCGGTGGCGCGCTCGATGTGGGAGCGGGCCAGCTGCAGCTCGCCCTGATCCTGCAGGGTGGTGCCGCGCGACCACAGGGCCAGGGCCTCGAGGGATGGATCCTCGAGGAAGGAGGCCAGGGCCAGGGCCCGCCTGGACTCCTCGGCGCCGGGACGATCGGGGCCCAGGGCCCGGACCGCGTCCGCGATCCCGCACCGGAGCTTGACCTCGTCGTCGGCGGCGGGATCGAGGGTCAGGGCGTGGTACAGCGCCTCGGTGGCCCGGTGGGGCAGCCCCACCCAGCCCCACGCCTCAGCCAGGGCCAGGGCGGTGTCGGTGGCCACGCGGATGTCTCCCCGGGCCAGGGCGTGCTCCAGCGCCCCCTGGAGCTCCCCCCAGGCGGCGAACAGGCGCTGGGGCTCGTCCCCCTGGAGTGGAGCGCCCCGCAGGGGGCACACGCGCTGCTGTAGCTGTGCGTGGTAGTCGCCGTGGCGCTTCTCGAGGCGGGCCCGATCCGGGCTCGCCAGCTGGGCCTCGACCGGCTCCCGGACGATGCTGAGGAGGTGCAGCTGATCTCCCTGGGGATCGAGCTGGATCAGCCCCAGCTCCCCCAGCTGCCCCAGGACGTCGAGGATCCCCACTGGGCCTGGGCTCAGCTCGAGGATCGCGGCTGAGGCCAGCGGGAAGCTGCCACGGAACACCGCCAGCTGGGGCAGCACCTGCTGGGCCTGGAGCTGCAGCTGGCTCCAGGCGAGGGCGAGGATCGTGTTCAGGGCGCTCTGGTGATCGGTGGCCTCGGGCAGGCCCCGGGGAGCGGGCCGCTGAGCTGCGGCGAGCACCAGCGCCAGCGGCAGCCGGCCCAGCCGCTCCACCAGCATGACCAGCGTCTCTTCCTCGATGGGCTCCCCTGCGCAGGCCTGGAACAGGGCGACGGCCTCGTCCAGGGGGAGGGCCCCCAGGGGCTGGGAGTGGGCCCCCTCCACCGGCTCACGGCTCACGAGCAGGACCTTCAGCTGGGGCGCCTCCGCTCCCCACTGCGCCAGCAGGGGCGCGAGGGCCGTGCTGCAGCCGTCGACGTGGTCGAGGACGAGCAGGGTGGGCCCCCGCGCCGCCAGGGCGGCCCCGAGCTGGTGTGCTGGATCGTGGGGATCGAGATCGATGTGTAGCAGCCTCCCCAGCCGACCACACAGGATGTCCGGGGCTGGATCGTCGCAGAGATCGAGGTACCAGCAGCCCCCTGGTAGATCGGGGGCCTGCTGGAGCGCGATCTGGAGCGCCAGCCGGGTCTTGCCCACCCCGACGGGACCGAACAGCCCCACCCGGGGGGACTGCTCCAGGGCCCCGGACAGCGCGGTGAGCTCCCGCTGGCGCCCGATCAGCGGCCGGGGGGGCCGGGCCAGGTTGGTGTGCAGCGGGGGCTCCATCCCAGAGCGCGAGGGGGCCGACGGTGTCTCTCCCCTCCCGAGCTGGACCAGGCCCTCGCCGGGGGGGTAGGCCACCTGCAGGGTCTGAAGGGCCCCCAGCAGCTCGCGGGCCGACGCCCAGCGCTGCTGTGGATCGGTCTGCAGGCAGCGCTCGAGCACCTCGGCGAGGCCTGGCGGCGACCCGGCGAGCGCCGCGAGCCGTGGATCGGTCTCCAGCGCCGGTGGATCGGCCAGGGGCTGGCCGGTGACCAGCCACAGCAGGGTGGCCCCTAGCCCGTACAGATCCGAGCGGGGCCCCCAGGCTCCCTCGAGCTGCTCTGGAGCGGCGAAGCCCGGCGCGCCGGGGTGACCCAGCAGGGCCGAGACCCCCAGATCGGTCAACTTGATCAGCCCGGTGGGGGTGATCCGGAGGTTCGCAGGACGGACGTCGCCATGGATCAGGCCGGTGGGTCCGCCCTCGGTCAGGGGCCGGTGGATGTGATCCAGGGCGACGGCGAGCTGCACCGCCACGTCGATCAGGGCCGCCGCGGGGACTGGATCCTGCCCACGGAGCTGCTCGAGGCCCACGCCCTGGACGTGCTCCGTCACCACGACCCAGGCGCCATCGATCCGGCTCAGATCGAGGGGGGTGGCGATGTTGGGGTGGGACAGCAGGGTGCCGTCGCGGGCGGCCTGGATCCGCCCTGGATCCACAGCGATGCCCTCGGGCAGCCTCCTGAGGGTGACGGGCATGTGGAGCGTGAGGGGGCCGTGCAGGGTGGCCTCGTAGCGATCACCGGTGTGGTCGGAGTCGAGGTGCTGGACCAGCTCGTAGCGACCGATCTTCGCTGGGGGATCGAGGGGAGGCATGGTGTCTGTGGAGGGGCTCGGGGGGAGCCAGGGTATCTTGTTGGTGCCCGATCGTGGCCCCGGATCTGAGGGGAGCTGGGGATCGGGGTGGGCTGACGCGGCGGTGGATCAGGGCAGCAGCCTGGCTGCGCCCACCGCCCGGCGGGGTGGCTCGACGAGGGCGAGCCCGCCAGGGAGGTGATCGAACGGCAGGAACCACCCCTGTGTGGTGTCGAGGTGAGCGCCGTCTGCTCCGAGGAGCTCGATCTCGACGGGCTCACCCCCTGGCCAGAGCCCCGCCTCGACGGTCGAGGTGAAGGTGGCCCCGCCGTGCTCGTCGATGTGGGCCAGCTGCCAGGTGTGCCGGCCCAACTCCGCCCGCACCAGCCCGTCGGCGGGCTGCCCGCTCAGGGCCTGGATGCGCTGCAGCAGCGCCCCGAAGGTGTAGTCGGAGGCCCAGATGGGGCTGCAGTAGCCCATGATGTCGAAGGTGCTGTTGGGTGGGAGCAGCCGATCCTCGAGCAGATCGTAGCCCCAGGACCCCAGGATCGCGCCCAGGTAGGGATACTGGGTGTCGACCCCCGCGGCCCCTCCACAGGGGGCGTGCTCACGGCCGTGGGCGTGGCCCACCTCGTGCAGCATGGTGTCGATCGCCTCACCCGGGAACCCGAGGCCCATGCTCGCCCTCGCCCAGGAGTCGGCGGGGGACGGCGAGAGCAGCGACAGCCCCAGGATGCACCCACCCCCACCGCAGAAGTCATCGAGGGTCTCCGCGGGGTTGAACATCGCGTAGAAGTACGTGTTGTCGGACACCGGGGCCTCGGTGCGCTGCCTCGAGATCTCCGCCAGCAGCGCCTCCCACCCCCCGAAGGCGGAGATCGGGCTCGACCAGGGCAGCGGCTCCCCGAGCTCCACCACCACCTCCCGGGCTGGGTAGGTCGCGAAGAACCGATCGTGGATCGCGGCCAGGGTGAGGGGACCGACGTCGGGCACCCGCCCCGAGCCGTCCGCGGTGTATTGGATCGGGATGATCCGGAGCACCACGTCATCGGTGGGCTGCACGTCCAGCCCCTTGTCCTCGCTGCTCCACACCGCGGGCTCAGCGGGGACGATCAGGGGTCCGGGGGCGGTCTCGTGCACCGAGATCGACAGGGTCATCTCAGGGGTGACGCGATCGGGGGGGATCGCAAAGGAGATCGTGCTGTCTAGATCGTCCTCCGTCCACTCCCCCGGGGTGAAGATCTCGCTGATCGTGGTGCTGAACTCTGGGTCATCGTACGACAGCACCACGGCCACCGGCTCGGGGATGGCGTCCTCTGCGGGGGAGATCGCCACCCGGAGCCGCCCCTCCCGTCCCTCGATGATCGGGGGTGGGCGAGAGCCTCCTCCAAACACACCGATCCCCAGCTGCAGGGTCTTCTCCACCCCCTGGTACCAGGTGATCTTGTCGATGACGACGCCGTGGGCGAGGGGGTAGGAGGCAGGATCGAGGAGGGTGGGCTCTTCGCCCCCCGAGCAGGACGCGATCAGGGGAAGGACGAGGAGCAGGCGGGCAGACATCGGACCTCCGGCACCCTGTCAAGTACCTCCGGCCGACGACCTCAGCAGCAAAGAGACGGTCATCCCTGCCCGCTGGTGTGCTGTGGCGGATCGGGGCGCGTCGGGGGTCGACCTCGGCCGGGCAGCGCGGCGGATCTTGATGGTGAGGGTGTCCTAGACCCGGCGGAGACGGAGACGGAGACGGAGACCTCGCCCCTGGGACGAGGACTC
>DRPG01000663.1 GCA_011376105.1 Deltaproteobacteria bacterium | reverse complement strand
CATCGGGGCCTTCGCCGGAGCCCTCGTTGGTGTTCTCGCCAGGGCCCTCATCGGGGCCTTCGCCGGAGCCCTCGTTGGTGTTCTCGCCAGGGCCCTCATCGGGGCCTTCGCCGGGGTTCTCGCCAGGGCCCCCGCCGGAGCCCTCATCGGGGCCTTCGCCGGGGTTCTCGCCGGGGTCCTCGCCGGAGCCCTCGGTCCTGGCCTCCAGCGCCGCGAGGGCGGGGATCACCTCGGGCTGGAGGTCATCGGGTGAGCGGACCAGGTGCTGGAGCAGCTGGAGGATCGACGGGTACAGGACCCGCCCCGTGCTGCTCTCGTCGTAGCGGTAGGCCAGCACGCGATCCTTGCGATCGACGGTGAGGGTGAGCTGCCCACCGTCGGCACAGCCGAGGAACAGCTCGCTGGCTTTGCGCCTGCGCCCTTCCCGGACGTCGTCGAGGGCGAAGGTGTGCGCATGCTCGAAGCCGGAGAGCTGCCCATCGGTGGTGTCCATCCGGCCGGGCAGGGTGGCGCTCAGGAACTGTTGGGTGCTGAGCTTGACCTTGCTGTTGAAGTCCACAGCGGATCTCGGCCCGGGGATCGCGCCGACGAGGCGGAGCGCATCTTCGGTGAGGATCAGGGTGTCCTCGAGATCGTCGGAGATCTTGAGCTTGGTGTCGGCCCCCAGCAGCTTGAGGAAGCGGCGCAGGGAGCGGGGATCGGTTGCGCTGTACAAGGTCTGCCGGCCGAACGCAGGCGCGTCCAGGTCCACCTGTCCGCCCGCGATCATCGAGACGAACAGGCTGAGATCGGTGTGCAGCGACGCGCCCCAGGTGGCGTAGCGCCTGCGCAGGGCCTCGAGTCTCTCCTCGTCGGCGTCGGTCCACACGTCGTCGAAGACCCACGAGATGGATCCACCCTGGTGTGCGGCGATCGAGGCCGCGGTCTGGCCCCGGGGGCAGACGTGCAGCGCGTCGGCGCCGGCCTCCCGGAGGCGCTGGGCGAGCCCGGGCTGGCAGGTCCAGGCCGCCCACATCAGGGCGGTCGTGCCCCGGGCGTCGACGAGATCGAGATCCACGCCGTCTCTGAGCAGGGCGTCGAGATCTTTCGCCTTGCCGGAGCGCACCGCGAGGTGCAGCGCGGGCTGCTCGATCGTCAGAGGCAGCGCGGCCTCGAGCAGATCGAGCTCCTGCCGCACCCCATCGACGGCGTCCGCGAGCTTGCGGGCCTGGGCGGGGGTGAGGTGTGCGAGCAGGGCCGCGGCGGACAGACAGCCCGTGTGATCGACACCCTCCTCGATCAGCGCGAGCACGCCGGTGGGCTTGCCGGTGGAGAGGGCCGCGGAGTACAACGCGCGGCGATCGGAGGTTCGGGTGATCCGAGTCCTGGGACGGAGGAACGCAAACACCTTCCTCGCCCGGTGCTCCAGGGCCGAGACCAGCAGCCTGAGGCTCGGGGGGACGCCGAGCTCCAGCAGGATCTTCAGCGCGTCGAGCTGATCTTCCTCGAGGGCCCGCTGCAGCGGGGTGCGCCCCTCGAGATCCCGGGTCTCGAGCCCGGCGCCGGCCTCGAGCAGCCGCCGGGCCGATCCCAGCTTGGCGTCGCGGATCGCGACGTGGATCGCGGGCTCGAGGCCCTGGGGCTCCAGCGGGGCCCCCAGCCGCAGGACGACGTCGACCACCTCAGGGTGATCGCCCTCGATCGCTGCGATCAGCAGATCGTAGGGATCCACCACCGCCCCGGACTCGATCAGCTCCCCCATCAGCTCGACGTGCCCAGCGCGTGCGGCCCGGAGCAGGGGTGGATCCCACCAGCACCCCAGGGGCACCTGGACCGCGCCCCGGTGCAGCAGGGCCTGGGTGATCTGTAGGTCCCCGACCTCGGCCGCGATCGCCAGGGGTGCGGGCGCCCAGGGATCGGTGGGCTCCAGCCGGGCGCCGGCCTCGATCAGGGCCAGCGCGGCGTTGGTGTCACCGCGCCGGATCCACTCGGCCAGCGCACCCCGGGGGCTGGCCTGACGCCAGGCGTCGCCCTCCCTCGCCCGGATGAGCAGGGTGGCGTGATCGCGGAGCAGCTCGACCAGATCGGGGTGCTGTTGGGCTGCGCCGAGGGGGGTGGCGAACGGATCGGCGTCGGTGGGGATCCCGCGATCGGGGGGATCCCCTACCCGGGTGCGGATCGCCAGGGGGTCGGCGCCGGCGGACAGCAGCAGCTCGGTCAGCTCGACGTCGCCCAGGCCCGCCGCCGCATACAGGGCTGTCTCCCGCCCGGGCTCCCGGGTCGCGTCGGGATCGGCGCCGGCCTCCAGCAGGCGCTCCACCAGATCGTGGCGTTCTCTACGCAGGGCGAGCAGCACACAGCCCGGCTGCCCATCTGGGGCTGCGCTCGGGTCGCCACCGGCCTCGAGGAACAGATCCACCAGCCGGTCGTCGCCGCGCTCGATCCCCAGGAACAGCAGGGAGTCTCCGTCACGTAGCTCGGTTGGATCGAAGCCGGCGGTGAGGAGCAGCTCGAACAGCCGGGGCTGCTCTGCACGGGACGCCAGCACCAGCGGCGCTCCACAGCCGGTGCGGCGCCCCCCGGGGATCAGGTGCTCGATCACCTCGATCCGGGCAGCTTCGGTGGGCTCTCCCTGCTCTCCGAGGAAGGCCCAGGCCACCGCGCCGTTTCCATCGAGATCCAGGCCGCCTGGATCGGCGCCGCGCTCCAGCAAGACCTCCACCAGCTCGACGGACAGCGCACCGGCGGCGCGCAGCAGGGGAGGCACACCCAGATCGTCGAGCTGGTTGGGATCGGCGCCCTCCTCCAGCGCGTGCAGGGCGGCCTCGAGATCTCCGTCGATCATCGCCTGGGCCAGCTCGATCTGGGCCTCGTGCCAGGTGGCTGCGCCCCCTACCTCCAGGACCGAGCGGACCGCATCGGAGCCAAGCCGGGTCGCGGTCATCCACGGGGTCCAGCCGGCCTGGTTCTGCCGCTCCAGCTCGGCGCCGGACGCCAGCAGCCGCCGGGCTGCGTCGGCGTTGTTGTGCCAGGCCGCCCGGTGCAGCAGGGTGTCGCCCGCTGCGCTGGCGTGATCGGGATCCGCGCCCCGATCCAGCATCGCCTCGAGGTATTGTAGCGGTACACCGGGCCGGAGGCTCCAGGCCAGGGCGCTGGTCCCACGGTGGTTGCGGGCCATGGGATCGGCGCCGTGCTCCAGCATGAGCTCGAACAGTTCCCAGAGGTCCTTGTGGATCGTGTAGATCAGGGGGCTCCACCCCTTAGGGGTGAACCCATCGAGCCTGGCACCGGCGCGGATCAGCAGCCCGGCGGTGCCGTGGTTGCCCCTGCGCAGCGCCGTCATCAGCGGGGTCTGAGCCTCGTAGGCCAGCTCGAGATCGGCGCCGGCGTCGATCAACAGGGCCGCGAGCGGCTCTAGGGCCTCGTCGTGGGCGGCTCGGCTCAGCAGGGAGGGGCTCGCACAGGAGCCCGGCGCTGGAGCGGGCACGTCGGGGGATGCGCCGAGGATCAGCAGCGCCTCGACCAGCTCCAGATCGCGATCCTCAGCCTCTGCTACGCGCCGCAGGACCCGCTGTGCGGCGTGCGACGGGGGCAGCGGGAGGTTGCGCTCAGCGAGCAGGGCGCGGGCGTCGTCGGGGGTCATGGCGTCTCCAGCAACCCATCTCTATAGGATGGCCCGCGCGGGATCCCAGGCACAGGATGTTGCGGTCGGGTTCCCTGGTTGCGGGCCGGGATATGGAGCCCGGGCCCGCTGATCCGATCGCCCGGAGCGCCCCCTACCCCTGGGGCCCACCTGGCCGGACCCGCAGCGCCCACACCCCCGCCCGGCCGGGCCTGTGGCGCCCAGCTCTGCTGCCGATCCTCCTCACGAGAACAGATCCAGCTGCGGTCGCTCGTCCAGGACGCTGTCCCAGGGCAGGGGCTCCACCGGGGCGCCGCGCTGGGACAGCAGGGTGTGCAGCCGCCGCGCCAGCTCTGGGGAGCGCTCCTCCATCGGGCAGTGGGCGAAGAACAGCACGTCCAGACCCCGACGCAGCCAGCCATCGATCCGCTCGGCCCACTCGAGCAGGTAGGGTTGGTTGTGATCGGGGACAGGGTGACCGATGTAGCGGACGAGGACGACGGAGGTGGTGGGCTCGGCCACCAGGGGCACCCGGGGCTTGCGGCGTGCTGAGTGCACCTGGGGATCGTCGTCGCACTCGTAGATCGGACGTGTGTCGAGGCTCACCCGGCCGACCCGCAGCAGCCGCAGCAGCGCGGTCAGCGCCTCGTGGTGGGGTTTATCGAACCAGCCGGGGTGGCGGACCTCCAGCTGCAGCGGCCACCGGCCGTGGGACCAGCCTGTGAGGAAGCGCTCTAGATCGTCGAGGCGATCGGGCCCATAGCTCGGCGGCAGCTGGGCAAAGATCGGACCTGCACGCCGGGCCAGGGGCTGTAGATCGTCGAGGACGTGATCGACGGCGAGCAGCGCGGGGCTCAGCAGCCCCCGGTGGGAGAGCTCCCGGGAGAGTTTGGGGCAGAAGGCGAAGCCCTCGGGCAGCTGGGCGGCCCAGCGCTGCAGCGTCTCGGTGCTGGGCATCGTGTAGAACATCGAGTTGCCCTCGACCGCGGTCAGGCGGGCCGCGTACAGCTCGAGCATCTGCGCGGGCTTGGTGTCGGGGGGGTAGAAGCTGCCGATCCAGCCCTTGAAGGACCACAACGCACAGCCCAGGCGCAGGGTGCCGGGCGAGGGGGGCTTGGGCGACGGTGCAGCGATCGGATCCATGGGACCCTATACCTCCACAGGGTGTCCGGTCGCTGCAGGTTATCGGGGATCGCCGTGGAGGTCCTGTGGCTGTCTCCCCCATCAAGCCCATCGACGCGACCCCGTTGTCCGAGCTCGACAGCAGGCTCGAGCGCCTCGAGGCGGGGCGACCCCGCTGGGTCGCCCGATCCACCGAGGAGCGCGCCAGGCTGCTGAGGGCCTGCATGGTCACCACCGAGGCCGTCGCCGATCGCTGGGCTGAGACCGCGTGCCGGATCAAGGGCTACGAGCTAGGCAGCAACGGCCATGGGGAGGAGTACCTGGCCGGTACCCTGCCCACCATGCGCAACCTGCGGCTGTTCGCCGAGGCTTTGGAGGCGGGCGGCCAGCCCCCGCTGCCCCAGACCCGGCGGCGGGAGGACGGGCAGTGGATCGCCCGGGTGTTCCCCCAGACCCTGCTCGACAAGGCCCTGTTCACCGGGATCACCTGCGATATCTGGATCGAGCCCGGGCAGCAGCCCACCCAGGGCAAGCTGTACCGGGACAAGGCCGCGGGCAAGGCCGGCGACGGGGGGATCTGCGTGGTCCTGGGGGCGGGCAACCAGAGCTCGATCCCACCGATGGACGTGCTGTACAAGCTGGTGGTCGACGACGAGGTCTGCATCCTGAAGATGAACCCTGTCAACGAGGCCCTGGGCCCGATCCTCGCCGAGGCCCTCTCCCCCCTGATCGAGGCCGACGCGCTGCAGATCTGCTACGGCGGGATCGAGGTCGGCCAGCACCTGACGGATCATGCCCTCGTGACCTCGATCCACATCACCGGCTCTGCAGCGGCCCACGACGCGATCGTGTGGGGTCCCGGGGCACAGGGGCAGGCCCGCAAGGAGGCTGGCACCCCCCGGCTGGACAAGCCGATCACGTCCGAGCTCGGCTGCGTGTCGCCGGTGCTGGTGGTGCCCGGGGAGTGGTCGGAGGCCGAGCTCGACCACCACGCACGCCAGGTCGCCTCGATGCTGGTCTACAACTGCGGCTTCAACTGCAACGGAGCCCGGCTGATCGTGCTCGCCGGCGGCTGGCCTCAGGCGGCCCGCTTCCGGGAGCTGGTGCAGGCCAAGCTCGCAGCCACCCCCCCCCGCCACGCCTACTACCCGACCGCTCGGGCTACATGGGATCGCTTCGTGGCTGAGTACCCCGAGCCCACCACGCTGGGGGAGGCGTCCGAGGGGCAGCTGCCGTGGACGGTGCTGGAGGGGGTCGGCACCGGGGCGGGGGAGTTCGCCTTGGATCACGAGCCCTGGTGCGGCATCTTCTCCTTCATCGAGCTGGAGGCGACCACCGCTGAGGAGTACCTCGCCGCCGCCGTGCCCTTCGCCAACGATCGCTGCTGGGGCACGCTGTCGATCAACGTGCTGATCCACCCGGAGGCCGAGGCGAGCCACCAGGCCGCCTTCGATCGAGCCATCGCCGAGCTACGCTATGGGGGGATCGCGATCAACTGTTGGTCAGGGCTGAGCTATGGGCTGGTCAACGCCACCTGGGGGGCCTTCCCCGGCCACCCCCCTGAGGACATCCAGTCGGGCTCGGGGGTGGTGCACAACGGCCTGTTGCTGGATCATCCGCAGAAGTCGGTGGTGCGGGCCCCCTTCGTGGTGAAGCCCACCCCCGCCTGGTTCACGGATCATCGCAACAACCTGGCCCTGGGGCGGATCATGACCCACTTCGAGGCCCGGCCAAGCTGGCTGGGGGTGCCCAGGGTGGCCTTGGCCGCGCTGAAGGGTTGAGCCGCCACGGAGGGCCTTAGGGGGCCGCACAACACGTGCTCTGAGCCCGGTGCAACTGGACTGCTACCCCCACCCTGGATCCGATCCGCTACCGTGACGGCCGACGGAGGAGATCCATGTCTGAGATCCAGGACGCGCTGCACGAACTCGCGAGCGCACGGCTGACGCCGGCGATGCTCAACGCGCTGGACTTCATCGTCCCCGGGGAGTGGGACGATGTGCACTCCCTCGAGGAGGTGATCGAGAGCAGCCTCGAGATCGACGATCCAGCTGAGGTGGCGCGGATCAAGGCCCGGGCCGAGGAGCTGTATGCACAGCACAAGCACTACAGCCGGGCCCTGATGGCGTTCCGGGCCGCGGACAAGGTCGACAAGGCCGCCGCGGCCGCGGTGATGGCCAGCAAGGCCGGCAGCGCGATCAGCTTCCTCGGGCTGCTCGAGCGGTTCACCCCCAAGCCCGACACCACCCAGGCGCTGGATGCCGCCCTGAAGCTGGCCGCCGAGGTCCTCGCCTTTGCACAGCTCCGCGGGATCCCCGTCTCCTCCCTGACGGAGGCCAAGGCGTTCCCCGCCACGCTGGCGACCTATGCCCGCGCGGATCTGATGCGGCTGGCCGCGTGGATGATGATCGATGGGATCCTGCCGCTGGGCCCTGAGTTCGTCAGCAAGATCAAGGAGATCGTGTCGGGCGTCGACACCTCGTCGCTGACCAACAACGCGCTGTTCCAGCAACTCCGCGAGCTGATGCCGGGCTCGAGCGACGACGATCGCAAGGGCTTCATCCTCTCGACCCTGGACTCCGGCGAGGCGTTCCTCGCCGAGTTCGTCAAGGCCCGGGGGATCGAGCCCGAGGACATCCTGGACGCGCTGGGCTCAGCGATGGAGATCGCCAACTCCAGCGCCGAGCTGCTGGCCGCGACCCTGGACGCGACCACCGATTATTACGCCCACACCGGCGTGCAGTCGGTGGCCCGGGTCTTGGTGCACGACGCGGCCGCCAGCCTCGAGGGTGAGCCGATGCCCACGGTCGTCGGCGAGACCGAGGGCGACGGCGGCCTCAGCCCCTGGTTCAAGGGGGCCGCGGTGGCGGCCGGCGCAGGGGCGGCCGGCGTGGCCATCGGTGGCATGATGCTCCGCCGCCGGGGCGACGGAGCCGGCATCGAGGAGGGCGGCGGCGCCTGGCTCGACGACGACGAGGTCGACGCCGACGGCGACGGCCTGCCGGATCTGTCCGACGACGCCTTCGCTGCCCGGGAGCTGGCCGCCGAGATGCTCGATCGCGAGGTTGAGGATCTCGAGGATCCCGATCTCGACGAGGGCGATCTCAGCAGCGAGCAGATCGAGCGCAGGGACCGCCTGCGGGCGCGCCGCCGCAGGCGGATACAGCGTGCCCAGCAGATGCGCCGGCAGCGGGGGGGGCCGGGTATGCGGGCCCGCGCAGGCCGCCGCCGCCGCCGCCGGGGCCCGGGTCGTCGTGCGGGGCGGGTGGCGGCCCTCCGCCAGGAGAACATGCGCCTCAAGCGTCAGATCGCCGGAGGCCGCCGCCGCCGTCGCGGGCGGCGTCGCGGCCGGGGCTGATCAGCTCAGCGTGTGTCCGGGGCTGTCGATGAGGCGCACCCCCGAGCCAAAGCGCTGTACGTCCAGCACCTTCGGCTTCGCGCTCCGAGCGGCCGGGCGGCCGGGCGGGGGCTCCCGGACGACCGTGCCGCGGGGGGGGAGGGGCGGGGGGGAGAGGCGAGCAGTCAAGGGGAGGGCAGCGACCAGGCGGCCAGCGCTGCGGGCGCCGGGCTGCCCTCGAGCCGGAGCTGAGCTGCGTCGGGGTGGCCGTCTCCGTCGAGATCGAGATCCAGCGCGACCACCTCGAGGACCTCGAGCCCGAGGGAGCCGAGCGCGTCCGAGAGCTCCACCAGGGCCAAGGCGGGCACGGCGGCGACCAGGACCAGCTCCGACAGCTCCTCGCCCTGCAGCCGGCCCTGGAGCTCCACGTCCAGCAGCAGCAGCTGGATCTCGTGGGGCCCGAAGGCGCCGGCGAGCCAGGCGGAGTCAGCCTGGCCCGCGAGCCGTCCGTCCTCGACCGTGACGTCGAGGACGAAGGTGAAGCCCCAGGGGGCGATCCCGATCGCTCCGTAGGGATCGAGGCCGCTGGGGGCGAAGGTGAAGGTGCGCAGGCCTGAGGCGTCGACTGGATCGCTCAAGGTCGCGAACGCACCCCCCTGGCGGATCGCGTCCTCGAGCAGGCCCACCGCTGCGTCCCCCTTGCCCAGGGCGGTGGCGTTGACCCCGTCGAGGAGCGACCAGCCGAGCCCCGGAGCGGGGATCTGCCCCGAGGCGTCGACCTGGTGTACGGTGTCACCGACCCGGACCTCGAACGACACGTCCTCGCCCGGCTCGATCCCCAGGATTGGATCACAGGCCATGACCACTCCGTGGTGATCGAGGACACAGCCCGTGGTGACGGGATCGGAGCCCCCCCGGGACACCTCGATCTCGACGGGCTTGTCGACGCCGGCGGCGCCGAGGATCACCTGGACGGGCACATCTCCCCACAGGTGGGCGGATCCATCAGGTGGGAAGACTGCGACGATGTCGACGTCGGAGAGGGGTCTCCCCGCGAGCTTGGCGTCCTCGATCGCGCGGCAGCCCATCCCCAGAGGCCAGGACAGGAGCAAGAGCTGGAGCAAGGGCCCTCCACAGGTCAGGAGCCTGGTATCTTCTCCGCTGGAGGCCGCATGCCCACCGCTCGAGAGCAGATCGGCCCGACCCCGGTGAGGATCGAGCCGACGAGCCGGTCGAGCCCCTGCAGCGGGGGGAGATGGATCTTGTTGCCGCGACCTGGGCGACTCCATACCTACGGGCCTCCTGGATCGGTCGAGCCCCTGCAGCGGGGGGAGATGGATCTTGTTGGGGGTCGCCTGATCAGTCCTCCGTGTACCCCAGGGCCTCGAGGTTCTCTTGTAGCCACGCGTCCACGTCGATGGTCTCCGGCGCCATCGCGCCCTCGCGGGTGGCCTCCTCCCAGCTCAGCAGCTCCCTGGAGAGCTGCTCAAGGATCGGCCCCCCCTGCGGTGCGAGATCGTGGGCCTCGTGGGGATCGGCGCTGAGATCGTAGAGCTCCAGCCGGGGCGCTCGCCCCCGAGCCAGCCGCGCGATCAGCTTGTGATCACCCGATCTCACCGCGACCTGCCTGCCCCCGCGGGACGTCTGGCTGAACAGCAGCCGGGGCTCTGTCGCGGCCGGGGCGTCCGGGGCGAGGGATCGGCCGACCAGGCCTCCGGGGCCGGGCAGATCCAGGCAGGAGAGGATCGTGGGGAACAGATCGACGCTGCTCACCGGGGTCGAGACCTCCCCCGGGGCCCACCGGGGACAGCGCACCAGGAATGGGACGTGCACCAGCTCCTGGTACAGGGTGCTGGCGTGGCCGATCAGGCCGTGCTCGTCGAACGCCTCGCCGTGGTCCGCGACAAAGACCACCACGGTGTCGTCGGCTAACCCCAGGGCCTCGAGCCGATCGAGCACCCGCCCGATCTGGGCGTCGGTGAACGCGATCTCCGAGTCGTACAGCCGGGCGAGCTGAGCGCGATCGTCGGGTGTGAGGGTGCCGGTGAGGGCCTCGAGCGCGCTGATGTACATCCCGTCGACCACGCGCCCGTCGTAGTCGCTGCCTGGATCGGGATCGTGGCCGGGGTGGAGCTTGTAGACGTAGTGAGGATCGAAGTAGTGCAGCCAGAGGAAGAAGCGCTCGTGCTTGTGCTCGTCAAGGAACCGCAGCCCGCCCTCGGTCACCCCCGGCGATGAGACGCCGAGGTGGCCCAGCACATTCGACTCATCAAAGCTGTCGAAGCCCTGGGCAAACCCCCAGTCCGAGCCGCAGAAGCTATGGCTGACCACCGCCGAGGTGGTCCAGCCCGCGGCGCGCAGGTGCTCGGCGAGGGTCGTGGCGGCTCTGGGGAGGAT
>DRPG01000662.1 GCA_011376105.1 Deltaproteobacteria bacterium | reverse complement strand
GCTGCAGGGCTACGGCGCGAGCCAGCGGGTGCTGGCGAGCGCAGGGGTCGAGCGAGCAGATCTGGTCGTGGCCGTCACCAGCGACGACGAGGTGAACCTGATCGGGGCCCTGGCGGCCCGGCAGCTCGGCGCCCGCCGGGCGGTGGCGCGGGTGCAGGGCACCGACTGGTCCTCCACCGGGCCCACCGACACCGACACCGCAGGGATCCAGCACGGGCTGCTCGGGGTGGACGTGGTGTTCAACCCCCGGGTGCTGCTCGCGCGGGAGATCGCCAAGATCGCCCAGTCCCACGGAGCCCTCGAGGTCCTCGATGTCGCCAACGATCAGATCGAGGTCGCACAGGTCGAGCTCGGAGAGCAGGGCAGGCTGCTGCACAAGCCCCTGGCCAAGCTGCAGCTGCCCCGGGGGGTGCTGGCGGGGGCGGTGGTCCGGGACGGGCGCTTGTTTGTGCCCGGAGGCTCCGACGTGCTCCTACCCCGGGATCGGGTGTACCTCATCGGCCTGCCTGAGCAGATGAACGAGGCCGAGGCCCTGTTCACCCGCCACCAGCAGGCCACCACGGTGTGCATCATCGGCGGAGGCGTCATCGGCGAGGTGCTCGCCCACATGCTGGTGGAGGCAAAGCTCGAGGTGATGGTGATCGAGCGCGACGAGGTGAAGGCCAGGGCGCTGGCGGCCCGCCTGCCGTCGGTCACCGTGGTCCACGGCGACGGTACCCAGATCGAGCTGCTCAACGAGGAGAACGTTGGCAGCTACAGCCTCTTCGTCGCCGTGACCAACGAGGACGAGGTGAACCTGATGGCCAGCCTGCTGGCGCGCAGAGCCGGAGCGCGTCGGACCGTGGCCCTGGTGAGCCGCCCCGACTACAGCACGATCTACAACCAGCTGGGGATCGACGTCGTGTTGTCCCCCCGCACCGTCGCCAGCGAGCACGTGCTGCGCTACTGTCGCCAGCACGAGCTACAGAGCCTGACGGTGATCGAAGACGGCGGAGCCGAGATCCTCGAGCTGCTCGCCCACCCGGGCTCCCGGATCACCGGGGTCCAGGTCAAGCGCCTGCCCATCCCCCGCGGAGCATTGCTGGCCGCGATCCTCAAGGGGGATCGGGTGTTGATCCCCCGGGGGGACGACATCGTGGCGCCCGGAGACACGGTGGTCGTGCTCACGACCCCGTCAGCCCGCAACGGAGTGGTGCGCTTGTTCCGTAGCCGGAGGCACTGATGGCGTCGGTCTACAGCAAAGAGCCCATCGACATCCTGCGCAAGACGATCATCGTCGTGCTGATGATCGGCGCCATGCTCCTGCTCCATCGCTTCGCGGTGCCCGACGAGCACTTCGATCCCCGGGGCCTGCTGGCGCTGGGCTTCGTGATCCTCGCCACCTACACCATCGGCGAGCTCACCGAGGTGATCGGGCTGCCCCACATCACCGGCTACCTGCTCGCGGGGGTGCTGCTGGGTCCGTCCATGGCGTACTTCCTCCACGACGTGTACCCCCACCTGCAGCTGCCTCCGCCGCTGGACGAGGGGATCCTCTCCCACGAGATCACCGAGCAGCTCTCCCCCCTGAACAAGCTCGCGCTGGCCCTGATCGCGCTGACCGCGGGCGGAGAGCTCAAGCTCAAGGAGCTCCGCGACGGCCTGGTGCACATCGTGGGGCTGCTCGTGGGCCAGGCGATCCCGGTGACGCTCGGGGTGGTGGCCTGCGTGTGGGGGATCACCCAGCTCATGCCCGAGTCGGTCGGGCCACTCTCGGCCCTGCCCACCCCGACGGTCCTCGCGCTCGCCGGGGTCGTCGCCTCGCTGGCCTTCGCCACCAGCCCCGCCGCCACGATCGCGATCATCAACAGCACAGGGAGCAAGGGCCCGATGGCCCGCACCGTGCTGTCCACCGTCGTGCTCAAGGACGTGATCGTGATCACGTCCTTCTTTGTCGCCCTGGCGATCTCCGTCGGGCTGCTGGGCGTGGAGGGGGCGCCGTCGCTGAGCACCTCCCTGGGCCGGATCGGGCTGTCGATCGCGGTGGGGGTGGGGCTCGGCTTCGGGATCCACTTCTACCTGCGGTTCATCGGCGCCGAGCTGCTGCTGTTCATCGTCGCGATGATCTACACCTTCACCTTCCTGATCAGCACCGTCCATGGCGAGGCGCCGCTGATGTTCATCGT
>DRPG01000661.1 GCA_011376105.1 Deltaproteobacteria bacterium | reverse complement strand
GGATCGGCAGCACGGTCAGGGAGCCCGCTCGGATCGGCTCTCCGTCGTGGGCCAGCAGATCCCACTGGCTGCCGTCGGAGGCAAACGACGCGTCCCAGTCGAAGATCTTGGCGAAGGCAGCCTGGACCTGCTGGATGTGCTCGCCGATGACGGTCTGCGCACCCAGCTCGTCCTTCAGCGCCTGAGCTCCGGTCAGGTGATCGGCGTGGGCGTGGGTCTCGAGGATGTGGTGGACCTTGAGATCATGCCTCCGCACGAACGCGATGACCGCCTCGGCGGACTCGGTCGAGACCTTGACCGCCAGCGGATCATAGTCGAGGACAGGATCGATCACCACGGCGTCGCGGGTGTCGGGATCGTAGACCACGTAGGTCAGCGTCCAGGTGTTTGGATCGAACAGCGCGTGGACCTTCATGACTCCCTCCGGGGTGTCGGTCGGGGTGACCTGATGCTCAGAACAGAAGCAGGTTCCGTGCCAGAGACAGGGTGGCGCGCTGTCGCCAGCTGTCCCTGGAGCCCAGGCCGAAAGCGTCGCAAAATGCTTTAGAGCTTGAGACAAACTGAACCAGAACTTGAGACACCCACAGCCTCCACAAGCCAAGAGCCGCACCAGACGATCTCCATCGCCTGGCACGAGCCCCGCGATCTCTCCCCCTGGAGACCGGAGGCCCACATCCTCCATGATCTCGGTGCCCATGCCCTGGATGATCGGCGGAGACGACTTTGACTAAAGGCCCGACCACGATCCGGGGACCGAGCGGGCTGCGCGGGTGAGGGCCGGGCGGGGCGTCCGGGGAGGGCACGGCCCTGCTCGGGGCGACCGACGGGCTCGGCGGGGCGCTCGAGGAGGGGTGAGGTGCCGGCGGAGGGGCGGAGGCCGGGCTGGGCGGGGCGCTCGAGGAGGGGTGAGGTGCCGGCGGAGGGGCGCCCGGGGCGCTGCGGGCCCGGCTGTTCGGGGCGCTGCGGGCGCGGCTGGGTGGGGCGCCCCGGGGCGCTGCGGGCCCGGCTGGGCGGGGCGCCCGGGGCGCTGCGGGCGCGGCTGGGCGGGGCGCCCCGGGGCGCTGCGGGCGCGGCTGGGTGGAGCTTCGGGGAGGGGCGCGGGCCGAGCCTGAGGGTGGCCTGCTCTGGCCACCCTCGAGCGACCAGACCGAGCCAGTAGACAGCGCTGGATCGATCCTGGGGCTGCCCTAGAGCGCGCTGATCCAAGGACACGGAGCCTACGCCTACCCCTCTCCCTCGGCCAACACCAGCGCGGTGGCGAACACCGGCAACACCCCGACCAACAGGAGGGTGACGATCCCCCACAGCAGGGCGGTCCCCCCCTGTCCCCCGGCCAGCAGTCCGACACAGAGCACAAAGCTCCCCACCATCGCGACGGGGCTGGCGATCCCCAGGCCCACCACGAAGCCGCCGTGGACCTTGACCCGCTCCAGGGGTCGATCCTGGGGCGTCGTCCTGCTGTCCTGGAGCTTGGGTGTTGCGTGAACCATCGGACCTCCTGGGCGCCCCTGTTCGACGGGCGTCGGGCAACACCGGCCCTCTTCGGCTCAGGGCAGCGGGGTTTGAGGGAGGATCCTCAGCTCGGTGAGGTCCCCCCGGGTGCCACAGGCCCTGTGGACATGGATGATCCGGGGCCCGGGCCCCACCGGGTGTAGGCGAGCCCGCTGATGTCACCGATCTCGGGGGGGATCACCTCGCACCGGCTCGGCGCTGGCGGCACTCCCACAGCACCAGCGAGGCGCTGGTGGCGGCGTTCAGCGAGTCGACGATCCCGGTCATCGGGATCGACACGGACGCGGAGGCGACGTCGGCCCAGTCTGGGTGCACACCGCGCTTCTCGTTACCGATCACACAGGCCAGCGGCTCGCTCCAGGCCACGTCGTCGAGCGAGTCGGGCCCCTCGGGGACCAGGGTGAGCAGCGGCGGGCCCCCGCCTGCGATCCATCGCACAGCCTGCGCACGATCCGCGGTGAAGGTCGGGGTGTGGAACAGCGCCCCCATCGACGCCCGCAGCGCCTTGGGGTGGTAGAGCTTGGGGGTCCCCTCCACCACGAGGACCGAGCCTCCGAACGCGTTCGCGGCCCGGAGCACCGAGCCGAGGTTGCCCGGATCGCTGAGCGCATCGAGGATCACCAGCGGGCGATCCCGAGGGACGGGCCCCTCCCCCAGGGCGGGCACCCGGTGGCGCACCACCGCCAGCAGCCCCTCGGCCTTGTAGGACAGGCGGCTGAACTGGCGGGGTCGGACCCGACGGGGCCGGACCCCGATCCCGCTGAGCTGATCCACCACCGCTGCACAACGCTCGCTGCTGTAGAACTCGGGTGCGATGATCAGGGTCTCGACGGGCACGCCCGCAGACGCCGCGGCCGAGACGCAGCGCAGGCCCTCGAGCAGGACGCGCCCGACGTCGTCCCGGCCCTTGCGCTGGCGCAGGACATGGACCTCCTCGAGCCAGCGTGGACGATCTGGAGAGGCAGACATGCCCGCCCCCTTAATCCGACGGCGCCGCCGGACCTATCCCCAGGCCCAGCGGTGCCAAAGCGCCCTTGATTCCTAGACCCGGTCAGGGCACGATGGGGGAGATCTGCGCCGGAGGCTTGTTGAGCCCCCAGACCTCCCCCCTGCCCCACATCGCCTTCCTGGGCCGCACCGGGGCGGGGAAGTCGAGCCTGATCAACGCGCTGATCGGAGCCGATCGCCAGCGCGTGGGGGTTCGTCCCACCACCCACGCGAGCGCCATGGTGCTGTGGGGCATCGAGCCCCAGTCGGTGGTGCTGATCGACACGCCCGGCCTTGGTGAGGCCGGGTGCGCCGACGAGGTCATCGAGCACACGATCGACACCCTGATCTCGGCTCACCTGGTGGTGTGGGTCGTCCCCTTCCCCGCCCGGGATCTCGATCTCGATCTGCGCTTCCTCGAGCGCCTCCTGGGGCTGGATCCCGATCTGCCCCTGGTCGTCGTTGGATCCGGCGTCGATCGGGTCAGCCGGGGGTTCGACGGCCAGCGCTTCGATCCCGACGGCCCCGACGGCTCCGCCACCCAACTGCGGGACTGGGGGCGCTACCTGCAGGGGCACCTCGCCCGCCTGGGCCGTGACGACGCGCTGATCCTCTGCTCAGCCGGAGAGTTCGCCGACGATCTCGAGCGGCAGTACAACCTCGAGCACCTGTCGTCCGAGCTGGCCAGGCACCTGCCGGTGGCCAGCCAGCGCGCTCTCACCGGGCACGCCCGGGCGATCCTCGGCGCCAAGGCCACCGTCGCCGTCGCCATCGCCGCCACCGCCGCCGCCATGCTGGCGATCGTGCCCGTCCCCCTCGCCGACGTGATCCCGATCACCGCGGTGCAGATCGCCCTGGTCCTCGTCCTGGCGTCGCTCCACGGCCGGATCCTCACCCTGGAGGCGATCCGGGCCCTGGCGACCCCCCTCGCGGCAGCGATCGGGGGTCCGCTGCTGTTCGAGCAGCTGCTCAAGCTGGTGCCCGGCGCGGGGATGCTGCTCGCTCCGGGGATCGCCGCCACCGTGACCGCAGCCCTCGGAGGGATCACCCACGCCCTGCTGCGATCCGATCCCCCCCTGACCCACCGGGCGATCCGCCAGCTCACCCGCGCCACCTGGCAGGAGGCCGAGGCCGGGCGGGGGCAGCGATGACCTGGATCGATCTCGACGGGGAGGTCCGCCGAGCGCTGGAGTCGTTTGGAGAGCCCCCGCGCGTCATCCTCACCGGCAAGACCGGCGCAGGGAAGTCCAGCCTGCTCAACGCGATCATGGGCCGCCACATCCAGGAGGTGGACGTCGTCCCCTGCACCATGGACGAGGCCGAGATCGACTGGGACGCGGGCGCTGCCGATCTAAAGCTGCTGGACGTGCCCGGGTTCGCCGAGGCCGACGTCCACGCCCAGCGGGTCAGCTTCATCCTCGATCGCCTGGCCCAGGCCCACGTGGCTCTGCTGGTGATCGGCGCGCCGGATCGGGCGCTGGAGCACGAGCGCCGGTTCGTCGAGGACATCCGCTCGGTCGAGGACGATATCCCCCTGCTGGTGGTCGGCAACCGGATCGATCTGCTCCCTCCGGTGCGACGCTGGAACCCCCTGCTGCTGAACCTGATCCAGCCGAGGACCGAGAAGGAGCGCAACATCGTCGCCTGGAGCGACGAGGTCCGCCGGGCGACCCGGATCCCGCCGGAGCGGCTGCGCCTCGTGGCCGCAGGTGAGTCCTGGGACGCCCACAGTGATCAGCACGGGATCGACGACCTGAAGATCGCGATCTTCGATCTGCTCCCCGAGGCAGCCCGCAACATCGGCGCCCGCGCCCTGAAGGTCGACGAGCTCCGCCACCGCCACGCCATGCGGGTGATCCGGGGCAGCGCGGTGGCGGCGGCCACCGCCGCGCTGGTGCCGGTGCCGATCACCGCCGCCCCGATCATCACCACGATCCAGATCCAGATGGTGATCTCGGTGGCCCTGCTGTACGGCCTCTCCCTCGATCACCGCAAGGCCATGGGGCTGCTGGGGCCCGCCCTGGCGTCCTTCGCGGGGCCGATGGCCTTCGAGGAGCTGCTCAAGCTGCTGCCGGGCCTGGGTCAGCTGCTGGGGCCAGGGATCGCGGGCTCGATCACGCTGGCGATCGGCTGGACCTACCTCGAGCTCTTCATCCACGGCAACTTCGCCCCCTCCGCCGAGGAGATCCGCAACATGCTGCGGCAAAAGTACGAAGAGGCCAAGCACCACCAACAGGATCTGCGGCGGGAGGCGCGCAGCAGCTCCGCCCCGCCGAGGGGAGAGCCGTGAGCACACAGATCACCCGGAGCGGAGCAGAGACCCAGCTCCGGGAGACGGCCCGGCGTGCCGCCGAGGAGCTAGCGGCTGAGAGCGAGGTCCCGACGCTGCTGCTGTGCGGCAAGACGGGGGCGGGCAAGTCCAGCCTGCTCAACGCGATGATGGGCGCCCTCGTCCAAGAGATCGGCGTGGCGCCCACCACCGAGGAGCCCCGGGCGATCCCCTTCGACGACGAGCTGACCCTGCGTGCGATCGACGTGCCGGGGTTTGGAGAGGCCGACGCCCACGAGGCCCACCTCGAGACTATGGTGGCCCACCTCGATCAGGCCCACCTGGCCCTCGTGGTGGTGGGCTTCCCCGATCGAGCCCTGGATCACGAGTCGGCCTTCCTCCAGGCGCTGCGGCGGAGGTTCGGAGGGCCCGAGGCCTACCCCGTCCTGCTGATCCCGAACAAGATCGATCTGGCGCCGCCCGCCCGGGACTGGGATCCTTCGACGTTCCAGCTCGACGATCCAAGCTCCAACAAGGCGCGGGCGCTGAGCCCCTGGCTCGACCACATCGAGGCCAGCCTGTGCCGCGTCGTCACGCCCAGGGCCATCGTCCCCTGCGCCGCCGGCGAGGGCTGGACCGACACCGCCCACCAGTACGGGATCACAGCCCTTCAGGACGCGATCTACACCGCCCTGCCGGACGCGGCCAAGCGCTACTTCGCCCGGCTGCTGCGCGACGAGGCGATCCGGGATCGCGAGGCGCGGCGGATCGTGCTCACCCACACCGCGGCCGCAGCCGCCGCGACGGCCCAACCCATCCCCGCGCTACCCGACGCGGTGCTGATCGCCCCGGTCCAGGTGAAGATGATCCTGGCCCTGGCCTCGATCTATGGCGCAGATCCCGAGGCCCTCGATCCAGTGAAGCTGCTCGGCCCGGTGATGGCCTCGGTCGGAGGCCCGATGGCCTTCCACCAGCTCTCGAAGCTGGTGCCGGGCTGGGGCTCAGTGCTGGGGGCCTCCGTGGCGGGCACCATCACCCTGTCGCTGGGGGAGGCCTACCACCAGCTGCTGAAGGCCGGGATCCTCGCTCCAACCACGGGCCAGGTGCTCAGCGCGTTCGCCGAGGCGTGGCAGCTCCGCACCTCCCGCTGAAGATCCTCACACCTCCCCCCGAAGATCCTCACACCTCCCCCCGAAGATCCTCACACCTCCCGCTGAGGGCGCTGGCCACACCGCCACACCGCCACACCGCCACACCGCCACACCGATCACCGGGGCGGCTGCCGCCGATCCCTCGCGGTGGCCAGGGGCCACTCGAGGAGGAGGGACGCTCCGTCGTCCAGCGCCTCCCAGCGGAGCAGCATCGCGTCGAGCTGCTCGGCATGGATCGGGCGCTCCCCCCGCCGCCAGGCGAAGTGGATAGCGTTGACCTGGGCTTCAGCGACGGCGAGGGCCTCAGCACAGGCACGGAGCACCTGCCTCGCTGCTGCGCTCTGCTGGTGGCGCATGTTGGGGAAGACCACTCCGTCGGCGACACAGCCCCAGAAGCCCCGCTCAAGCCCCAGGGCTGCCTCAAGCACGAAGTGAGCGAGATCGCGAGGCACATCCCCCCCTGCGACCATCACCGGCCCCTCGATCTCGGCGCGGCCGGGCAGCAACGCCGACCAGGTGCAGGCGTGACCTTGTTTGGTGAACCGGACCTGGACAGGGACTCCACGCTGGGGCGCCAGCCTACCTGATCGGCGGCAGGATCCGCGCGCCTGACCGAGGCCGTACAGCCCGTCCTCGCCATCGATCCGCACCAGGCGGCCGAGACCCTTCGCCCCCCTGCGACGGTCCGGGCCGCGGAGGTGATCACCGTCAGCACCCCGGGGACGGCGCGCTCAGACCGCAGCGACCCCGATGGGATATTCCTTGGTCCTAGCGGGGCCACAGGAGAGGGTTGGTGAGCTTCGATCCCCACGCGAGCCCCCACAAGATCCTCGGTATCCCGGCGAACGCCTCCACCGATCAGGTCCGCAAGGCCTACAAGAAGCTCGCGCGCCGATATCACCCCGACCACAACGACGCGCCCGACGCCTCCGCCAGGTTCATGGCGGTCAAGGCAGCCCACGACGAGATGCTGTACCGGATCGCGTCGGGCTACGCCCCGGCCCCGCCCCCACCCCGCGCGGCCAGGCGCTCCAGCCGTGCGCCCCGGGGGGAGGCCCGCGGCGGGGTCCAGGGTGCGCCCCGGGGCAGCACCTGGGGGGGCAGCACCTGGGGGGGCAGCACCTGGGGGGGCAGCACCTGGGGGCGCCCGGGCAGCTCCAGCAGGGGCACGTCCAGCAG
>DRPG01000660.1 GCA_011376105.1 Deltaproteobacteria bacterium | reverse complement strand
GCAGCAGCCGGGGAGCAACACCAGGGCAGCGATCACACAACGTCTCATCAGCCCCCCCCCCGCGCCCGTGACTCTAGCATGCGTCACGAATGGAGACGATCCGCTCGATCATATCTAACCGATCGCCTCCATGAACCAGCTCCGTTGGATCGGAGGGCTCGACAGCAATAGTGACTCTAAATAGAGTCACGGTCTCCCCGGAGGCCCCATGCAACCGGAAGCCCTGGTCGAGCAGCTCACCACCCTCGGGCTCACCCGCAACCAGTCCCTCGCCTACCTCACCCTCCTCGAAGACGACGGCGCTCAGGGGCTCACCGGCTACGAGGTGGGGGCGCGCTCCGGCGTCCCCCGCAGCGCGGTCTACAAGGTGCTGCGACAGCTCGAGTCCACCGGCGCCGCGTTCTCGGTGGGCACCGATCCCCAGCGCTTCATCGCCGCGGATCCTCAGGAGTGGGTCGAGCGGGTCCGCCGGAGCACCCTCGATCGGCTCAGATCGGTCGCAGAGTCGCTGAGCACGCTGCCCAGCCGCTCCCGCCCCGAGCCCGTGTGGATCCTGCGGCGCTACGAGGACGTGATGGATCGCATCACCCAGATGCTCCTGTCCGCTGAGTCGTCGGTGTACCTGTCGCTGTGGTCCCGGGAGATCGAGGCCCTGCGCCCCGTGCTGGCCCGGATCGCCACCCGGCGGCTGCACCGGGTGCTGCACTGCCCCGAGCCGCTGGGGAGCCCCCCCGCGGGCTTCTCCTTGTGGATCGACGATCTGCACCACGATCCGAGCCGGGCGGGCTGGTCCCACAAGGCCCTGGCGGTGGTGGATCGTCGCGAGGCCCTGATCGGAGGCACCGAGCCCGACAGCGACAACGACGCGGTGTGGACCACCAACTCCTCCCTGGTGGACGTGGCCACCAACCACATCATCCTGGACATCACCCTGATGTCTCGCGAGACCGATCGTCCCTGCCTGGAGGTGGTCGCCCCGATGATGCGCCCCCACCTCGAGCGGTCGGGCTGACAGGAGGCGCTGGCGTGGGTATTGTCTTCGCCACACGCGATGTATATGCTCGCAACTCCTTGACCTAGGAATCCCCGCCATGCTCCCAACCGACGAGTACCTGTCCAAGGAGGAACTCCAGACCCTGAAGGGGGTGCTGGAGGAACAACTTGAAACCCTGATCTCCCAATCCCGCGAGGCGGTGAGCACGCTCACGGAGGTCCGAGAGAACGACGCGGACCCACTGGACCTCGCCGTGACCGAGTCCAACCGTGACTTCACCCTCCGGATGGCGGATCGGGAGCGCCGGCTGTTGGGCAAGATCCGGTACGCGCTGGAGCGCATCCAGAACGGCGAGTATGGCGCCTGCGAGTCTTGTGGCGAGCCCATCACCTACGGTCGGTTGATGGCCCGTCCCGTGGCGACCCTCTGCATCGACTGCAAGACCGAGGCCGAGCAGGTCGAGCGGCGCAAGCGCGTTTTTTAGCGCTCCGGGCGGTGCGCCCGCCCATGAGCCTCGGTCACCGGGCCAAGACCGCGGTCACCGGGCAATGATCCGAGATCCTCCGGGTGAACAGCGGGCACCGATCTCCGGGCATACAACCCTCGGTCTCACACGGCCCCCGGGCGACGACCTGAGCAGGCCTGCGGGTGAGCACATGGTCCAAGGCGGTGCCCCGACACCCCTCTTCACCCCCTAGATCGGGGAACAGGGCGGTGCACCCGAGCGCCTCCGAGGACCACACGAGCCCGGTGCGCTCGATGAAGGCCTCCATCGACGCGCGATCCTCGGGCGTGGAGGTGTTGAAGTCCCCGAGCACGATCAGCTCGTCGCCCTCGGCTCCCGAGGTCACCAGGGGGGCCAGCGCCGCCAGCTGCTCGCTCCGGACAGCGTGGTTGCGGCTGCCCGCCTTGAGGTGGAGCACAAAGGCCCGCAGGGGTCGGCCCGACGGAGGCACCAGGCGGACCTCCACCGCGGGGCGCCCCCCCGGGATCACCCGGATCTCCTCGTGCACCCGAGCATAGTCGAGCGCATAGCGCCGCTCGTCGAACAGGATCCCGATCCGGTGGTAGCCAGGATCAGAGTCATAGGTGACGAACCGCCAGGATGGCCCCAGCCGCTCGGCCACCACCGCACGCAGCACGTCGGGCTTCACGATCTCCTGCAGCGCGACGACCGGCGCACCGGTGGCCATGATCGCGTCCATCGCCCCCGAGATCTGCACCTCGTCCCTGGGGAAGTTCTCGATGTTAAACGTGGCCACCACCACGGGTGAGCGGGGCCGCCAGGGCAGCACCAGCAGGGCGATCAGCAGGGCGGGCAGCAGGGCGGGCAGCAGGGCGGGCAGCAGGGCGGGCAGCAGGGCGGGCAGCAGGGCGGGCAACGATCGGAGGCTGGGCATACCCCACAAGGTATCGAGACCAGACGAGGTAGGGTCGATCCATGATCCCTGCCCCCTCTCCCTGGGCGCTGCTCGCCCTGTGGCTGTCGATCCCGCTGACCCAGATCTGGCTGCACCTGTCGTGCGCGACCCCTCCGGCCCTCGGAGGGTTGATCCTGGAGGCGATCCTGTTTGCCTGGCTCGGGCTCGTCCTGCCCAGGCTGGACCGCTGGCCGACCCTGAGCCACCCGGTGTGGATCGCGCTGGTCCCGCTGGGCTCCCTCGCCCTGGAGGCCACCCCCCGGAGCCTGGCCGGGCTGCCCTACCTGGCGGGCCTGTGGCTGGGCGGGATCGTGCCGATCCGGGCGCTGCTAGGGCGGATCCGGCTGCCCTGGTGGGCCTACCTCCCGGTGATCCCCCTGCTGGTGATCGGAGCACACATCGTGCGCAGCCTGGGCAGCGATCGCAGCAACGAAGAGGCGGTGATCGATCGCCTGTCCCGGGATCTGCGGGGCCCGCTGGTGTGGGCGAGCCCCCTGCCCCGGCCCGCGGCAGGGGATCAGCGCCCCCCCGTCGTGGTGATCAGCGTCGACACCCTGCGGGCCGAGGACGCGAGGCAGATGGAGACCTGGGCCCGGCTGTCGGCGCGGGGGGCCTGGTGGCGATCCGCCCAGTCCACCTCGTCGTGGACCCTACCCGCGACGGCCTCGCTGCTCACGGGGCTGCCGTCCTCGGGCCACGGCGCAGGCTGCCTCGACACCGGCTCCTGCCAGGGGCTGGCGGACGAGGTGCAGACCCTGCCCGTCGCGCTGTCCCACGAGGGCTACCCCACGGTGGGGATCGTCACCAACCCCTGGATCGGCCGCCGCAACGGCTTCGAGCGTGGCTTCCACCGGTTCCTCGATCTGGGCACGGACCGCCCGGTCGAGCTCTTGCTGACCGGCTCCGCCCTGCTCGGCCCCCACCCCCAGGACGCGGAGGTCGGCGTCGGGCTGGCCCTCGACGCGCTGCGGTCCCTGGGCCCGGGGCCGTTCCTGTTGTGGCTCCACCTCATCGATCCCCACCTGCCCTACCTGCACGCCGACGATCCAGCCCTGCGCTCCCTGACCGCCGAGACCCTTCGCAACGCCAACCTGGTCAGCGCCGAGCGTAGAGATCAGATCCGCAGCGCCTACCGTGGCGAGATCGCCTACACCGATCACCAGCTGCTCCGGCTGCTGGATGCCCTGGAGGCCCGGGGTTTCTTCGAGCGGGGCTACCTGGTGTTCACCAGCGATCACGGGGAGGAGTTCTGGGAGCACGGAGGGATCGAGCACGGCCACACCCACCACCCCGAGGTGGTGGAGGTGCCCCTGGTGGTGGTGGGGCCCGACGTCGAGGCCGGGGCCCGCCCGGGCACCGCGTCGCTGGTGGACGTGGTCACCACCCTGGCCGCCGCCCTCCGGCTGCCCCTGGAGACCGCGGGCCTCGATCTGCGACAGCCGATCCCGCCGGATCGGATCGCTCGGCTCGAGGGCAACCTGATCCACCGCGCGGTGTGCAGCGCAGTGGACGCTGAGCTGCGGGTCATCGTCTCCGACTGTGGTGCACCATACGCACAGACCAGCGCCTACGATCGGCGCCTCGATCCCGGGGCGCTCCGTCCACAGGATCGCCCCGATCATCCAGTCTGGCGCGCGGCCCAAGCGATCGAGGCCCCCTCCCCCCGCGGGCAGACCTGGCAGGCCCGAGACGCACTGCGCGCGCTCGGCTACGTCGACTGAGCGCTCAGGGTCGCCAGCACGTGCTCGAGGTGATCGAAGTCCGCGGGCTTCAGCAGGTGCTCGACAAAGCCTGCGTCCCGCGAGCGCTGTAGATCCTCGACCCCGGCACGGCCGGAGAGGGCCACATACGCGGTGTGCGCCAGCGCCTCGTCCTGCTTCAGGGCGGCGATGACCTCGTAGCCGGACATGTCGGGCAGCCCCAGATCCATCAGCACGATCCTCGGTGAGACCGATCTCGCCTTGTCCATGGCCTCAGCGCCGTCGTGGGCGACGTGCACCTGGTAACCAGCGAGATCCAGCAGCTGCGAGAGCATGCCCGCGGCGTCCCGGCTGTCGTCGACCACCAGCACCCGGGTCGGACCCCGCTCGACGCGACCCTCGAGGTGGCGCAGCACCCTCGAGAGCAGCTCCACCCGCTCGACCGGCTTCGCCAGGTGATCGTCGCAGCCCGCGGCGAGGATCCGGGCCCGCTCCTCAGGCCTGGCGTGGGCCGTCAGGGCGAGGATCGGGCGCACGAAGCCCGAGGCCCGCAGCCTCCGGGTCGCCTCGTAGCCGTCCATCACCGGCATCTGCATGTCCATCAGGACGATGTCGAACGGCTGCTCGCGCTGGCTGGCCAGGTTGATCGCGGTCAGCCCATCGGCGGCGAGCACGACCTCAGCGCCGGCCTCCTCGAGGAAGTGCTGCGCCAGGTAGCGGACCTCCCGACGATCGTCGACCACCAGCACACAGCAGCCCCTGGGCAGGCGGAGCGGAGCCGGCTGCGGCGCCTCCGGCCGGGCCCCGAAGCGGGGCTCGACGAACACGATCTGATCGAGCGGACCGATGGGCAGGGTCAGCACGAAGCGGCTCCCCCGGCCCGGCTCGCTGTCGACCGTCAGATCTCCGCCCATGGAGCGAGCCAGGCGCAGGCTGATCGACAGCCCCAGCCCCGAGCCCCCCTTGGTGCGGGTGGTGGAGCCGTCCCCCTGCTCGAAGGCGTGGAAGATCCGATCCTGGATCCCGGGGGCGATCCCCGGACCGGTGTCGACCACCACCACCTCGACACAGCCCGCCTGTCGATCCACCCGGACCACGATCCGCACACCACCCACCTCGGTAAACTTCAGGGCGTTGCCGACGAGGTTGAGCAGGATCTGGCGGAAGCGGTTTGGATCGAGCTCGATCGTCTCGGGGAGCTTGCCATGGAACACGAAGTCGAACGAGAGCCCCCGGCTTTGGGCGGTGACCTGCAGCAGCGTGCGCACCTCCCCGAGCACGTCCTCGATCCGGATCCGCTCGGGCTGCAGCGTGATCTTCCCCGCCTCGATCCTCGATAGATCGAGGATATCGTCGATGATCTCCAGCAGGAAGAGGCCGTTCTTGCGGATAGTGGAGACCATCGCGACGTTGTCGGGATCGTCGAGGTGCTCGGACAGCAGCTCGGCGTAGCCGAGGATCGCGCTCATCGGGGTGCGGATCTCGTGGCTCATGTTCGCGAGGAACTCGCTCTTGGCCCGGTTCGCGGCCTCGGCCGCCTCCCGGGCGGCCCGCAGGGCGCGCTCGGTCTCCTTGCGCTCGGTCAGATCCTGCTCGACCCCGACGAGCTGAGGCCCGTCGGCCTGCACCGCCTGGGTCCGCCCCAGGACCCAGCGCTCCGATCCATCGTCGCGTCGGACCCGAAACTCGGCCTGAGCGGGGGCTGGCGACTCGAGGCTGAGCTCGATGTGGTGCTTCAGCAGCTCACGATCGTCGGGGTGGACCCGCTCGAGCAGCGCCGCCATCCCCCCGGCGCTGTCCCGCTCTGAGCCGTCGGAGGGATCGAGCCACACGAGCCGATCGGTGGCCGCCGACCAGCGCCAGATCTGGAGGTTGGCCATCTCCATCGCGAGGTGGGGCCAGGGCTCCCGCCCGGGACCTCCACCGCAGGGACGGGCCCGGGGAGCGCCCCGCAGCGCCTCGAGCTGCGCCTCGAGCCCGCGGGCCCTCGCCTCGAGCCCGCGGGCCCTCGCCTCGAGGCGCACGTTGGCGGCCCACAGCCGGACGAAGGCCCTTGCGGCCTCGTCGGCGGGTTCATCGAGGGTGACGACGCTCACGGGACAGACCATAGGTCCTCGCCAGGGCTGCTGGGCAGCCACCGGGCGGGCGAGCCGAGGTGAGTGCCAGCCCAAGTTGTACACCACGCGTCCGCTGGACCGAGCAGCCCAGGGCTGCGCCGTCACGCAATAGCCATGATCCACAGGTCCTCAACCCTCACCCTCTCCCTTGCCTCCCCGGAGCCCGGAGCGCGCGTGGTCTAGACCCTAGGATCATCCACCGCACAGAGCCCTGGGTCCACCTCGATCCAGGGCCTCGCGCGTCCACAGCCTGCGGGAGAAGAGACCGCTCAGATCTCGCCCGACGCCCTGGTGCCGGCCGCCGGGCTGACGGGGCCGGCGCCGCCGCGGAGGCCCTGGCGGTCCCCACGATCGCCGCCCGGCCGGAGGAGCAGGAGCCCGCCCGCACGGTGTGGATCCCCGGCCGGATCCCTGGACCTGGTCTGCAGAGATCCGGCCTGAGGGTGGTTTCGCAGCGGGTCGGGGTGCTACGCTACCCTGAACGGAGGTGTCCATTGAAGCCCGACCCCCACCCCCCCCCAACCTCCCGCACAGAGCCCAAGAGAGCGCTCGAGCCGATCGTCTCCCGGATCCGTGAGGACGCCAGGCAGCACGCCAGGCGCTACCTCCGCGAGACCGAGGTGCCCGGCGGGGGCGAGTAGCTCCCGCCGTGCTCAGGAGGCTCCTCGGCACCGAGACTGAGTACGCGATCCGGTTCTCGCCGGAGCCCGGGGTGGATCACCCCGGCAACGAGGTCTTGTTCAGCGCGATCCAGGAGGCCGTCGGCTCCCTGGTCTGCACCCGACCCGGCCAGGGGCTGCTCGACACGATGCGGCACCGGGTGTTCACCGAGAACGGGGGCTCGCTGTACTACGAGTTCATGCCCCGATCACCCGAGGGCGGGCTGGTCGAGGCCGGCACCCCCGAGTGCCGCACCCCTGCGCAGCTGCTGTGCTACCAGCGCGCCCAGGATCGCCTGCTGCGCACCGCGACCCACCAGGCCCAGCACGCCCTGGCCCGGCGGGGGATCGATGGTCAGCTGGCGCTGCTGAAGAACTGCAGGGACGCACAAGGCAACGTCTACGGCGCTCAGGAGAACTACGAGGCGATCCTGTGCAGCGGGCCGGGCCGGCTCCTGTGGGCGCTGGCGGTCTGTGCGGCCCTGCCCCTGGCGCTGCTCGCTGCGCTGATCCACCTGGGGCTGATCATCAGCGTGCTCAGCCTCGTGGTGCCGCTGCTGTTCGTCGGCGTGTTCGCCCTGGCGATGTCGGGCCACGAGGACGCGGTCGAGCGCTGCATGCGCTGGTTCGACTGGATCGGCTGGATCGAGCGCCCGATCGCCACCGCCCTGTACTTCCCCGCGGTGGTCTGGATGGCCGGCGCGGTGCGGGCCCTGGCGTTTCGGCCCTACCGACGGGGGGCGCTGGGGTTCTTGGTCAGCCGCTGCGTGGTGACCGGAGCCGGCACGCTCGGAGACGACGGGCAGCTCGTGCTGTCCGAGAAGGCCCTGGCCATCCGCCGGCTGACCCGGTGCACGGTGGATCCCGACGATCGGGGGCTGCTCGAGGTGGGACACCTGATGAAGCCCCTGGGGGCGCTGGCGTGGCTCGACTGGCGCAGCGTCGTCGCCCTGTTCCGGCCCCGCCAGCGGCTGCAGCTGGGCCTGTCCGACGCCAACCTCTGCGACGTCGCCGAGCTGCTCAAGATCGGCACCACGGCCCTGGTGCTGGATCTGGTGGAGGCCGGCCAGCTCGACGACGCCCCCGTCCCCGCCGATCCCGTGGCCGCGTGCCACGCCATCGCCCGCGATCCAACGCTGCGCCGGGCCATCCCCCTGCGCGGGGGGGGGCACGCCACCGCGCTGCAGCTCCAGCGCTTCTACCAACGCCGGGCCGAGGCCTGGCTCGCCCAGACCGACACGATCTCGATCGACGCCCACGGGATCGTCACCCGCTGGGGCTGGGTGCTGGATCAGCTCGAGTCCGATCCCGACGCCCTGTTCGGGCACCTCGACTGGATCACCAAGGCCAAGCTGCTCGACGAGGCCTCGGAGCTCGAGCCCGCGATGCGCAAGAAGATCGATCTGCGCTACCACGAGCTCGGCTCGGGCTACCACGCCTGGCTCGACGAGGCGGGCCTGTGTCCACGCCTCGTCGCCGACGCCGAGATCGAGCGCGCCACCCGGCAGCCCCCCCCCGACACCCCGGCGAGCCAGCGCGGCCGCTTGATCCGCAGCCTGTCCAAGGCCGGCACCGACGCCGCGGTCAGCTGGTCCACGATCAAGACCGGGGGCAAGATCATCCACCTCGACGAGGCCCGCCGACGGCGGAGCGCTCCGTCCGACGAACCCAACGAGCCCTGATCCAGCGCCTCAGGCGAGGACCGAGCGCGCCGTCTCCTCGGTGATCACCCGTCGCCGGAGCAGCTCCCGGACGCTGCGCTCCAGCGGGATCATGCCCTGGGCCGAGCCAGTTTGGATCACCGAGACCAGCTGGGGCGTCTTGCCCTCCCGGATCAGGTTGGCCGCGCCCTGAGTGATCGAGAGGATCTCCACCGCAGGCACCCGGCCTAAGCCATCGGCCCGGGGCAGCAGCCGCTGGCTGACCACCATCCGCAGCGCGTCCGCGAGCTGGACCCGCACCTGGCGCTGGCGCTCGGGGGGGTAGGCGTCGACGATCCGCTCGATCGCGGACGGTGCGGTGCGGCTGTGGAGGCTAGCGAACACCAGGTGGCCAGTCTCAGCGGCGGTCAGGGCCAGGGCGATGGTGGTGGGATCCCGCATCTCCCCGACCAACAGCACGTCAGGATCCTCCCGCAGGGCGTCGCGGAGCCCCGAGGGGAAGTCGATCACGTGCCGGCCGATCTGGCGCTGGCGGACGAGGGCGCCCGGGCCAGCGGTGAAGGTGTACTCGATCGGATCCTCGAGGGTGATCAACAGCCCCCGCTGTGACGCCAACACCTCGCGGATCAGCGCCGCCATCGAGGTGCTCTTGCCCGAGCCGGTGGGTCCACAGAACAGGACCAGGCCATGGGCTAGGACCACGCAGCGCAGCAAAGCGGTGGGCAGCCCCAGCCCGGCGAGGGGCGGCGCGACGGGCCGCAGGACCCGGAACGCAGCGGCGATCCCACCGTCGTGGCGGTACACGTGGCCCCGGAACCGCTCGCCCCGCGGGAGCTGGACCGCCAGATCCACCGCTCCACGCTCCCCCAGGCGCGCCCGACCTGCCTCGTCGAGCAGCGGCAGGACCAACTGCTCCGCGTCCGCCACCGCGTCGCCCAGGGCTGAGAGCTGGCCATCGATCCGCACGATCGCGGGCTGCCCCGAGGACAGGTGCAGATCGCTGGCCCGGACCTCAGCGGCGTGGCCAAGCAGCGCCACCAGCCCCTCGGGGGGCTCACCCGCCTGGAGCGGCTGCAGCGACGCCGCCCGGGGCGCAGAGGACCCAACCGACGGAGCGACAGCGCCAGCCGCCGGCCCCCAACCCCCCGGCCCGCTCGATGGACCCAACGGCCCGCTCGATGGACCCAACGGCCCGCTCGATGGACCCAACGGCCCGCTCGATGGACCCACCGACCCAGCTCCAGCGGCGTCGGCGGTCGGCGCGGCTGGAGCGAGCCCGCCCACGCCCTGGACCGCGTCGGGAGCCTCGTCGCCTCCGTCGATCACCCGGACGATCCGGATCCGCTCTCCCTCCGGGCCCCGGACGTCGACGGCGAAGCCCCCGAGCTCGGGCACAGCATGGGCCAGCGAGGTCCGCCCCGAGCCCGACAGATCCTCCCGGGCCTCGGACGACAGCAGCTCGTCTAGCAACGCCTGGTGCCGATCGTCAGCCAGCGGGCGCAGGAACAGCTTCAGGGGTCTGCCCCCGGCGAAGAACCGGGGTGCAGCCCCCGCCTCGATCACCAGCTCATCTCCCCCATGCTTGATCATCAGCCTCAGCAGCGCATCGAGCTGGATCACTCAGACCTCCCGGGATCCTGGAGCACCCGGCGCGACGATGCAGCCCAGCAACAACTGGAGCCCAGAGCCGACCAGCAGGCCCCACGCCATCATCCGAACCCCTGTCGGCACCGTCGCCCTCCCCTGTCCTGGTATCCAGCCCAGCGCTGGACAGGCCCCATGGAGCGACCCGGCGCCACGGCGGGGGCCCG
>DRPG01000659.1 GCA_011376105.1 Deltaproteobacteria bacterium | reverse complement strand
TGCTGCGGGCGAGCCCGCCGGGGGCGCGTCTGCTGCGGCTGAGCCCGCCGGGGGCGCGTCTGCTGCGGCTGAGCCCGCCGGGGGCACGTCTGCTGCGGGCGAGCCCGACGGGGGCGCGTCTGCTGCGGCCGAGCCCGCCCCCGGCGAGCCTGAGGTGCTGCCCCTCGGAGAGCTCCGCCTCGGGACCGATGGAGTCCGGATCGAGCTCCACGCCGGAGGGGCTCGACACGGTCCGGGTCCGGTCCCGGTGGGGCGCTACGAGCTGTTTGCAGACTTTGGCTTTGGCCTGCGCTCTCAGGGGCACCTGGTGGACATGGTCGAGGGCCGGGTCACCACCGTGCGGTGCAACACGCTGCGTCACCAGTGCGATGCCGACAACTGAGGCGAGATGCTCGGCCTGTTGATCGCGGCCTTGGGTGCCCGGGCCTGCGAGCCCATGGACGAGGTGACGTTCCGCTCCTACGTCCTCGACGCCCAGGCGGCGATCGATCGAGGGGACATCGAGCTGCCCGAGGCGATCCTGAGCGAGCTGTCTGAGCGGCTGCCCTGCCTGACCTTCCCCCCGGCCCCGCGGATGTGGGCTGATCTACTCGTCGCTGAGGCCATCGTGGAGTTCTCCCGGGGGGGCGACTGGGTCCCTCCGATGGCTGCGGCCCTGAGGATCCGCCCCAGGATCGATCGGGGGGTGGGGGCGGGGCACCCGCTGGCGACCTGGGAGCCTCCCCCTCTCGACGTCCAGGGGCCGCTGGCTCCGCCCCAGGCTGAGTTCTACGTCGACGGGCTGCCGACCAAGCGTCTGCCCCCCGACCAGGGGCTGTGGCTCGTGCAGAAGACCGATGGTCGCTTCTGGAACACCTTGGTCCTACAAGACGAGCCCCTGCCCGAGAGCTGGATCACGGAGCCGGTGATCGCTCCACCCAGGCTGGTGGCCTGGGTCCGGGGCGGGATCGTGATCGGGGGGGGTGGGATCACCCAGTCGGATGACTGGGGATCGGATCTGTACCTGACCTACCGGGGCCTAGATCGGCCTGAGCTGCTGTGGGGGGGGGCAGCCGATCTACAGCTGACGTTCTTCTCTCCGTTCGGTGTGTTGGCCCAGGGGATCGTGCCCTGGAGCCTGGACGGGTTCAGCGGAGGCGGCCGGATCCATGGGGTGTGGACCCTCGGGGGGCTGTCTCTGGGGGCGGGGATCGGCTCCAGCCTGGTCGCCACCTACGAGGGGGATCTCGAGGAGCCCCGCAGGCGCCCCCGTCCGATGCGCTACGGCTCGGGGATCGCGATGTTCCGTAGCTCGAGCCGATCGGGTTGGGACGTGGCCCTCTCGGGGGGGCTCAGCGCAGCGTTGGCCCGCTACGAGGTCTCCGCTGGGCTGCTGCTGCCACCGATCCAGCAGGAGCGCTTCCGGCTGTCGGTGCTCGCCTATGGCCACCGCGCCCGGTTCACCCAGACGGGGCTGCCGGATCGTAGGCTCACCAGCTCCGTGGCCCGCTTCCTGTTGCGGCTAGACTGGGTCTGGGGCAACGAGTAGGGAGCGGGGAGGTGCTCTGTGTTCTGGGTGGTGCTGAGCACAGCGGCGTGGGCACAGCAGACGGTGTGCTCACCCGAGGTCGGGATCTGCGATCACCTGACGATCCAGGAGGCGCTGCTCACCGCTGAGCCGAGCGTCCCGATCGAGTTCGTGCTGCTGGAGGGCAGCTACGTCGAGGACGGGATGATCGTCGCTGGGGGCCGACAGATCACGCTGCGGGCCCAGGGCGCGGTGACCGTGCGTGCAGCCACCGATCCCTCGACCTTCGTGGTCCTCGATGATTCGTCTCTGAGCCTCGAGGGGGTGACGCTGTCGGCCAACGACGGCCGGGCTGCCCGGGTGTCCGGGGGGCAGCTGGTGCTGCAGAGCGTGGTCGTGTTCACCCTGGGGGTGGTGGGGGAGGGGGCTGGGGTCCTGATCACCGACGGCGTGCTGCAGATCCGCGACAGCCTGTTCCTCGACAGCGTGGCGGCGTCGGGGGGCGGGCACATCTCCGCCACCGACTCTGTGCTGACGATCGAGCGCACCCAGTTCCTCGGGGGCACCGCCAGCCGGGGCGGCGCCCTTGAGCTGACCGCTGCACGCGTCGGCGGCGCGACGCTCTCCGACGTCCGGTTCCAGGACAACCTCGCGATCCAAAGCGGAGGAGCGATCTATGTCGAGGGGCTCGTCGCGCTACAGATCCAGGGCGGATCGTTCCAGGGCAACTTCGCCCAGCAGGGTGGCGCGCTGACCGTGGGGCCGGGGGAGGCCCAGGTCGGGCTCGAGGGGGTGATCTTCGAGGGCAACGAGTCCAACGACAGCGGGGGAGCGATCGCGATCCTCGACTCTGTGGTCCAGGTGATCGGAGGATCGCTGATCGAGAACATCGCTGGAGAGCAGGGCGGAGCGGTGTACGTGGGCACCTCCGGCGGGCTGGAGCTGAAGCGTGCGCTGCTGTGCGCCAACGAGGCCGATCGCGGAGGTGCGGTGCGCAGCGAGGGCAGCGAGCTGCAGCGCTGGAGCAACAACCGGGTCGTCGACAACGAGGCGATCCAGTCGGGGGGGAGCGATCGAGCACGGGGGGGGGATCCTCGAGGCCTACCACAACAACTTCCTCGGCAACCAGGCCCCGCTGGGCTCAGCGGTGCAGACCGCGTCCGACGTGGTGTTGCACCACAACCTCCTGGCGCTACAGCGCGGGGGGGTGGCGCTCAAGGGCGCTGGATCGGGGGCGTTCTTGGGGAGCCTCAACCTGACCTGGCTCAACGCCCTGGGAGACGGCGCGGTGCCTCCGGGCTATCTCTCCGCAGATCCCCAGCTCGACGCCTACCAGCCTGGTGCTGGGTGTGGGGTGATCGATGACTTCTACAGCTGGTATGGCCCCCTGGTCGACAGCGGGGACCAGTCGGTGAGCATCGATCTCGACGGCAGCAAGCCCGATCTAGGTGCCTATGGAGGCCCCGAGGCCCCCACCGCGCCCTGGGAGACCGACGAAGACGGTGATGGCTTCCCGGTCTTGTACGACTGCGACGAAGGCGACGCGTCCATCTACCCCGATCGAGATCGAGGGGACGGAGAGACCCACGACGAGGCCTACGACGGGATCGACTCCGACTGCGATGAGGGAGACGATTTCGATCAGGATCGGGACGGGTACCCGAGGAACGAGGACTGCGACGACAACAACGCAGCGGCCTACCCCGGCGCGCCCGAGAGCCCGGGTGGACCCGATCTCAACTGTGACGGGCTGCGGGACGCTGACGGGGACGGCGTGGACATCCAGCAGGACTGTGACGACAACAACCGCCTGATCCACCCGGGCGTGGTCGAGGATCCCGATCCCAGCGTCGATCGGGACTGTGATGGGATCGGAGACGTCGTGCGGGGGCTCGTTCCCGTGGCCTGCAGTGTCTCCGGTGGCACCCCCCCCTGGGCGGGGTGGATGCTGATGGTGTGGATCCTCGCCGGATCTGTGCGGAGGAGGTGATCACAACACCCAGAAAGCGGGCGCCGATCTTCGGCGCCCGCTGCTCTGCCCGGACAGGGCTGAGCTCGATCAGCGCTCGATGCGCTCGCGCAGCGTCTTGCCGGCCTTGAAGTAGGCATAGTTCTTGGCCGGGATGTTGATCTTCTTGCCCGTAGCGGGGTTGGTGCCCTTGCGGGCCGCACGACGGCGGGTCCCGAAGGTCCCGAAGCCTGGGATGACGACCTTGCGGCCTGCGTCGAGCTCGACCGCGATGATCCCCTCTC
>DRPG01000658.1 GCA_011376105.1 Deltaproteobacteria bacterium | reverse complement strand
GAGCTGAAGCGCCTCGAGGAACGCCGGGCCCAGGATCGCGGGTTGCTGCTGCTCGTTGCTCACGAGCACGCTGCGATCGAGGTGCTTGAGATCGTGCTGGGTGTCGTTGGACAGCAGGCACCCGTGGCAGGCGCGATCGCAGCCCTTGGGGCAGGCGCACGCAGCGACCGCCTCACGCAGCAGCCGCGTGAGCAGCGGCGGAAGCTCAGCGCAGAACCCCGCCCCGCCGGCGGCGGTGTCGTACAGCAGGACGGCGAGCCCACGCCGGCCGTCCTCGACCCGATCGGCCACCTGGTAGCCCAGCTCGCGCTCGTCGACGCCCAGGGCCCGCGTCGCCACCTTACGCAACGCCACCGCCACGGTGGTCATGAGGGTGCGGGCGGCCACGAGCTGGCCGGTCTCGGGCTCGTAGAGTCGGATCTCCAGCACGTCGGTCCGGCTCGATCCGCCCAGCCTCAGGTAGCGCTGGATCGCCCACGCGTTTCCGTTGCCCTCGCACAGGCTCCCGGCGGTGTGATCTCGCCAGTCGGAGTTCCTGCCACCCCGCAGCCTCCGGTGGCCCTCCATCGCAGCCGGCGGCGGGCCGTCGAGGCCGCCCTGGCGCGGAGCGGTCTCGGGCTCAGCGCGTCCGCAGCGTAGGCACAAGGCGTGGCCGTGCCCATGGATCCCTGCGCTTAGGTGGACCACCTCTCCATCCATCGCGTGGCGGAAGCGCACCAGCGGTGGACGACCGATCGAGGACAGCGGGCCCGTGCCGCTCGAGATCCAGGGCGCCTGGACCGGCACGAACACAGCGGGCTGAGCGTCCATCAGTGCGTCCCTGCGCAGATCCACCGCGAACCCAGCGGGCTGCAGGTAACGACATCGCTCGAGCTGACCCCTTGAGCAGCTCGGGCAGCGGCTCGGCGTGTCCAGCGCGTCGGTCCCGGTGGCGCCGCACTCCTTACAACGCCACGCCCTGCGGAGCGCCTGGACGTCGCGCAGGTTGTCGCCAGTAGCATTGGGCGGCAGGTGCCAGTTGAGCGTCACACCTCCTGGGAAGTAGGTCCTGCGCTCTATCACGACGTTGCCGCCGGGTGCGTACTCCCGGATCGCCTTGGGCAGATCTCGGGAGGGGAACCCCATCAGACGCGTCCGGGCGTCGATCCGGCCCCGCTGCTCCTCAGGGGTCTCGGGGGTACCGGCCCGGCGCTGCCTCTGAGCGTGCTCAGAGGCCCGACGGATCGCGTTGAGCTCCCGCATGGTGGTGGTGACCAGCGGCACCACTCCGGTGGGGAAGCCGTAGGCTGGCAGGACCTGCTCGTTGGTCAGCATGCCCAGCAGGTACTCCCCGTCGAGGCGTCGGCGCTGTCGATCGAGGGCGAACCAGGCCGGGGAGGTCTCCAGATCCTCCTTAGGCAACCCGTCGATCTGATCGACGATCCCTGTACGGATCGCGCAGTAGCTGGCCTGAGCCGAGGTGAACGCCTCGTCGCTGTCTGCGAGCAGGGTGCGGAAGGGGACGCTGTGCAGCGCGGTCTCCCGCACCAGACGCTGCAGGTGCAGCTCCAGCGTCTCGTCGTCGTCGGCTTCGTTAGCTAGCCACCCCAACAAGCGATCGCACGTCGACAGGGCGCCGTCCTCGGCGTGGAAGAACCAGGCACAGCTCAGGCGCGTGATCGACTCGTCCGGCACGATCCTAGACAGGAACCGCGTGAGCAACACCGCGCGCACATGCCGGGCCACGATCCGGGCGCTGTCGAGCTTGACCGGGGTGATGTGCATGGGGGTGCGGAAGGGCCAGTCGGGCTCGGCGAACACAGCCTGATCGTGGGGCAGGTGGCGGCACACGGTCAGGCTGACGGCGGCGGTCTCGCCCCGGCGACCGGCGCGCCCGACCCGCTGCAGGAAGTTGGCGGGGCTCGGCGGTGCGTTGTTCATCGCCACGCCCGAGAGGTTGCCGATGTCGACGCCCATCTCCATGGTCGTAGAGCACGACAGCAGGTTC
>DRPG01000657.1 GCA_011376105.1 Deltaproteobacteria bacterium | reverse complement strand
ATGGCGCAGCTGTCGGACGAGGGGAGGCTGCTGCTGTTCCTCCAGGAGGCCTCCACCGAGGGGCAGACCTGCTACGTCCTGCACCGTGGGGGGGGGATCAGCCGGGAGCCCCTCTTGAGTCGGTTCGTGTTCACCCCGATCTATGGGCGCTGGGGGTGGGATCGGATCGAGGTGGAGGACATCACCGAGGAGTAACTCCACGATCGTGTCGGCCGTGGTAACGGATCGGGGTGAGTGATCACGATCCGACCCTGGCGTTGGTGGAGATCCCGGAGTCCCTCCGGGACGAGCTGGAGGTCGCGTTTCGCAAGGTGTGGAGCGGGCCCGTGCTCCACCTGCAGCGCGATCAGCTCGATGAGAGCTGCGTGGTCCTGGTGGTGGTGGCGGGCGACGAGGCCGAGCCCCTGTGGCGCCTCGCGGCCGAGCTCGAGCGCCGGATCGGCATGGTGCCGGTGGTCACCCTGTTCCCTGGTGCCTCCAGGCATCGGTCTCAGCGCACGGTGCCGCCGCAGGTCACCTGGGCCGCCTCGACTCAGGATCTCGCGCCCCGGATGCTCGAGCTGATCGTCCGCTACGCGCTGGAGCGGGCCGATCGGCGCAGGCTGGAGCGCCAGCTCCAGCGGGGGCAGCTCGAGGACCTGGGCTGGCTCAACGGCACGGTCTCCCACGAGATCGGAAACTCCCTCACCTCTCTGCTGACCAACCTGGAGCTGCTGCAGACCCACCTCACCGCGGTGGAGGTGGGGCGCGAGGCGCTCGATCTCGAGCTGCTGCGGGAGGGCGTGTGCGATGCCTATGCGGGCGCGCACCACGTCGGTCGGATCTCCGATGACCTGGGCCGGGCCTCCCGCCGGGGGCGCCGCTCGTCGGTGGTCGAGGTGGCCACCGTGGTCTCCACCGCCCGCCGGCTGGCCTCGAGCGTCCTGGAGGGGGTGGAGGTGCGGCAGCTGCTGCGCGCCTGTCCCCAGGCCCGGGTCGACGAGACCCGGCTGTGTCAGGTGTTCATCAACCTGCTTCGGAACGCAGCGCTGGCCCTGGTGTCGGTCGACGCCCCCCAGATCAACCTCTCGGTGGATCAGGAGGGTGATCAGGTCGTCCTCTGCATCCAGGACAACGGGCCGGGGATCGACTGGAGCACCCTGGACAGCTTGTTCCAGCCCTGGTTCACGACCCGGAGGGACGGCAGCGGGGTGGGGCTGGCCCTGTCGCGGCAGTACATCGAGGAGATGGGGGGCACCTTGGAGCTCAAGGAACACCAGGGTGGCGCCACCTTCGAGATCCGGCTGCCCGTCGCCGACGCGATCCCCTCCCGGCCCACCCTGGTCCCCGATCGAGCCACGGTCAGCGCACGGATTTTGGTGGTGGACGACACCAAGTTGGTCCGGACCGCGATCTCGAGGACCCTGAGCCGGGATCACGAGGTGAAGCTGTGTGCCGACGTGGACGAGGCGCTGGTGGCGGTGGCGGAGCGGCGCTACGATCTGGCGTTCGTCGATCTGCGGATGCCCAACCGCGGGGGGATCGACTTCTACGAGGCGATGTCCGATCTCCCGAGGGAGCAACACCCCCGGATGGTCTTCCTCTCGGGGGCCTACAGCGACGGAGATCTGGCCTACCTCGAGCAACACAACCTGCGGTGGGTCCGCAAGCCGGTGGGCTCCGAGGTCCTGCGGAACCTGGTCTCCGAGATCCTGTCGCCGCGATAGACCTGGCCCCGGGGGCTTGATCTCGATACCGTCAGGGCTCGGAGGACAGACGCAGTGAGCCCTGATCCCTCTCTCTCACGATCCTGCGCACACCTCGGACAGCGCGCCTGCACCAACGAGGCGATGGAGATCCCGGGCCGGGTCAGCTGCAGGATCCCCTGGGCCCAGATCCGGGCGCTCACCTGGCCGATCGGGTAGACACACCCGCAGGATGGATCCTCGTGGGGGTAGGGCCTTGCTGCTGGAGGTCGGGGATCCTATAGGGCTGTCCTTAGAGCGCTTCTAAAGAACAGGGAGGATGTCAAGATGCCCGATCTGAACGGATCACAGACCCACGAGAACCTCAAGGCCGCCTTTGCCGGTGAGTCTCAGGCCAACCGACGCTACCTGTACTTCGCAAAGATCGCAGATGTCGAGGGATACCCTTCGATCGCCGCGAACTTCCGTGACACCGCCGAGGGGGAGACCGGCCACGCCCATGGCCACCTCGACTTCCTCAAGCAGGTGGGCGATCCGGCCACCGGCCTGCCGCTGGGAGACAGCGAGGCCAACCTCAAGGCCGCGGTGGCGGGCGAGACCCACGAGTACACCGACATGTACCCGGGTATGGCCAAGACCGCTCGGGAAGAGGGCTTCGAGCAGATCGCAGACTGGTTCGAGACCCTGGCGAAGGCTGAGCGTTCCCACGCCAACCGCTTCCAGCGGTTCCTCGACGAGAACTTCTAGCCTCAGCCACAGGCTCCGGGCGTGTCCGCCCGGGGTCTGGGGGGATCGACTGCGGATCTCCGCCCCGGTGCTCGCTGCAGATCGGCGGGCGCCGTCTGGAGCCCTGGACCCACGAGATCCCCTGGATCGGGGCTCCGATCCAGGGCCCGACGATCTTCGCGGGCCCGTCGCGGTCGGGCAGAGGCCGTAGGAGCACGATCTTTGCGCCGTCCTCGGCTTGGATCGGGGGACGATGGAGCGCACCCACGATTCATCGAAGCGGAGGCACGGGTGTCTGACGAAGTCATCTCCTACCAGCCGACCGAGGGGCTCTGCTACGATCCCTCCGAGGAGCGGTACTGGAGCTTAGAGCAGCTTGACCTCGAGATCACCCGGGTGTTCGAGGTCTGCCACGGCTGCCGGATGTGCTTCAAGTACTGCGACAGCTTCCCCGATCTGTTCCGCTTCCTCGATGAGCGCCACAATGGCGACGTGCGGAAGCTGACCGCTGACGAGATCGAGTCGGTGATGGACTCCTGCTTCCAGTGCAAGCTGTGCGAGGTCCAGTGTCCGTACACGCCCCGCGAAGCGCACGAGTTCCAGCTCGATTTCCCGAAGCTGGTGCACCGCTACAAGGCGATCCGGGCGAAGCAGCGGGGCCTGTCGATCCGGGATCGGGTCCTGGGGCGTCCCGATGGGCTGGCTCGCCTTGCCCGGATGAGCTTCGGCCTGGCCAACGCGATGAACAAGGTCTCGGTCCATCGCTGGTTCATGGAGAAGATGCTCGGGATCCACCGGAGCAAGCAGCTGCCCGACTTCGCCCGGCGGACCTTCGAGCGCTGGGCAGCAGCGAGCGGGCGGGTCCGGGGGGAGCCCGGGGGGGAGGTCGTCGTGTTCTCCACCTGCTACGTCAACAACAACGATCCCCAGATCGGGCGGGACACCCTCGAGGTGCTCGACAAGAACCAGGTTGAAGCCAGCTGTGCGGTCGGCGCGGGGTGCTGTGGCATGCCTGCGTGGGAGTCGGGCGATCTCGAGGGGCTGCGGGGCATGGCCCGGGTGTTGTTGGATCGCCTCTCTCCCCACGTCGAGGCGGGGGCGAAGATCGTGGTGCTGCAGCCGACCTGCGCGATGATGCTGCGGCGGGAGTACCCTGAGCTGATCGAGGATCCCCGGGCTGTGGCCCTGGCCGAGGCGGTGGTGGATCCGGGCGAGTACCTGTGGTCGATCCGCAAGGAGGAGCGCTTCAACACAGAGTTTCTCTCCTCGCCCCCGGGGGGGATCATCGCGTACCACACCCCCTGCCACCTCCGCGCCCAGGCGGTGGGGTTCCGGGGCCGGGATCTGATGCGCCGCATCCCCGACACCAAGATCAAGACGGTGATGGAGTGCTGTGGCCACGACGGGACCTATGCGATGCGGGTCGAGGGCTTCGAGCCCGCTGCGCGCATCGGCGAGGCTGCGTTCGACGGTATGGCCGCGGCGGACGCTGAGATCTGGGCGTCGGAGTGCGCGCTGGCGGGCATCCAGTTCGAGCAGCACGCTGGACGGCGCGCGATGCACCCCATGAGCGTGCTCGCCCGGGCCTACCGGGAGGACGGGTTCAGGGATCTGCCGGAGAGGAAGCGATGAAGAAGGTGAGCCGCAGCGAGATCGTCGACCATGTGACCTGGGCCGACGAGGTCAGGCCCGCCGTCGCCGACGAGGTGATGGCGGCCAAGCGCGCCCGCCGGATCGGGGTCGGGCCCCACCTGACGTTCCTGTTCGAGAACGCCCTGACCATCCGCTGGCAGATCCAGGAGATGATGCGGGTGGAGCGGATCGTCAAGGAGTCCGCGATCCAGCACGAGCTCGACGTGTACAACGGCCTGCTCGGCGACGATGGTGAGCTGGGCTGTGTCTTGATGATCGAGATCGAGGAGCGGTCGCTGCGGGATCGGCTGCTGCGGGAGTGGCTGCGGCTGCCCTGGGAGGTCTACGTCGAGCTGGCCGACGGCACCCGGATCACGCCGACCTTCGACGAGCAGCAGGTGGGGGAGGGCAAGCTCTCGTCTGTGCAGTACCTACGCTTCGACACCAAGGGCCAGGTGCCGGTGGCGATCGGCTGTGGGCTGCGGGGCTGCGAGGAGCGCACGCTCCTGTCCGACGCAGCTCAGGACGCCCTGGCCGAGGATCTGGCCAGCGCCTGATCCCGGGGGCAGGCGGAGGGCAGCGGGGTTGGCTTTGGCGCCTCGGCCGCGGCGCCTCGGCCGCGGCGCGATCGCCCGGCGGCGCCTCGATCGCGGCGCGATCGCCCGGCGGCGCCTCGACCGCGGCGCGATCGCCCGGCGGCGCCTCGGCCGCGGCGCGATCGCCCGGCGGCGCCTCGGCCGCGTGGTCACAGGCGGACGCGCCACT